>NZ_OY735137.1:327933-655866 GCF_963457595.1 Candidatus Neptunochlamydia sp. REUL1 | reverse complement strand
CCAATCGAAACAGGGCGGTCGTCGCGGAGCTCCTTAAAGGTGACTTTTGCTTTCATTTCATCGAGACGAACAGGGAAATAGGCGTAGGCAAGCATACTGGTAAAAAGCTCTTTAGTGCTTTTTTCAAACCCCACCGGAGCCCAAACAACAACGTCACAAGTCTTTTTGTAAAGGGGATTGAAGAAGGGAAAACCAGTAATATGATCCCAATGAGTATGAGAGACAAAAAGGTGAATCGTTTGGTTATCGTCGAGGTCGATAAGATCGCCTAGCTGCCGGATCCCCGTTCCTGCATCGATAATGATAAGGTCGTCGCCATGTCGCACTTCCAAACAAGAGGTGTTTCCTCCATAGCGGACGTATTCTGCGCCGGCTACAGGATTCGATCCCCGGGTTCCCCAAAAACGGATATAAGAAGTCAGGGTGGAAGGAATGGGGTGATAGCAGTGAGTTTCAACAATTTCGCTTCCACTTTTTAAGGTAAATGGAGCAGGTTTTAGCTCCCCCTTGAAGAACGTTTCTACCAGTTCGAAAAGTTGGTAGGTTTCAAAGGGCTTTACTAGGAAATAATCAGCTCCTTCATCGATGACGGCGTGATAGTTTTGGATCATCACATGATAAGATGTGACAATGATCCCCATCTCGCTGTAGCGGCTATTTAATTTGATAGTTTTCATGATTTCGAGGGCATGAATATGAGGCATCATGAGGTCGATAATCAGCAGATCGGGTTCAAATTCTTGGATTTTCTTCAGAGCAGCAGGACCCGTCTTTGCTGTCGCAAATTCAAAGTTTTTTCCTTCCTTCGACGTTAAGACCGCATCAATCAACGCTGTAGAAGGGTCTGCAATAAGAATTTTTCGCTTATCGCCCATAGGGGAATACACCGCCTCCTAACTGCATCTTACTTGAGCAGTTTTTTAGGGCTAGTCTTTTTTAAGCAAGACTCTACGGCGGCTGCCGTCTTGGGATCCAATCACGCCGTTGGATTCGAGCTCGTCCATGAGCGAAGCGGCGCGGGCGTAACCGATCTTGAGTTTCCTTTGGAGGAAGGTGGTCGAGGCAGTTCCCGTTTCGGTGATGATTTGATAGGCCTGAGAGTAGAGGTCATCCTTTCCCCCACTTGCGCCTTCAGAGGCGAGCTCTGTCTCTGCCATTTGATCAAAGGACTTAATGAGGTAATTTGGCCCTGCTTGGCGTTCGATGCAGTCGATTACCCGGTTGATGTCTTCATCGCGGATAAAAACGCCCTGGGCCCGAGTGAGGACATGAGAGCCGGGAGGAAGGAAAAGAAGGTCTCCATTTCCGAGAAGACTTTCGGCTCCATTCTCGTCGAGGATGATCTGGCTGTTGACCCGGCTTGCCACTTTGAAGGAAATGCGGCTGGGGAAGTTCGCCTTAATTAGGCCTGTAATGACCTCACGTGAAGGACGCTGAGTGGCCAAAATAAGATGAATTCCAACAGCTCGCGCCATCTGTGCAATGCGCGCAATGGGTGTTTCTAGATCAGAGCTAGAAGCCATCATCAGATCGGCAAACTCATCGATAATTGCAACAATATAGGGCATTTTGCGGGGGATTTCCATCTCCAGCTCTGCTTCCCTTTCAGGGTTCACCTTTCGGTTGTTAAAAGCGTGGATATTGCGCAGTTTGAGCCGTTTGAGCATTTCATAACGGTAACCCATTTCTTTTACGAGCCAATTCAATGCTGCATAGGCACCATGTGCCTCTGTGATCACTGGCGCAATCATATGAGGGAGGTTTGCGTAGGAGCTAAGCTCGACTTTCTTGGGATCGACAAGGAGGAGCTTTACTTCATCAGGGCGTGCTGTCATGAGAATTGACATGACAATACTGTTAATGCAGACAGACTTTCCTGACCCTGTTGCTCCGGCAATGATGCAATGAGGCATTTTGGTGAGATCAGAAATGACATTTCCCCCGGTCACCGTCTGCCCCATCATAATGGGGATATGGAGCTTTTTATTTCCTTTCTGATATTCACCAAGCATTTCCTTGAAACCGACTTCTTGCGGGTAAAGGGAGGGAACTTCCACACCAACAGCAGCCTTTCCAGGAATCGGAGCAATGATCCGAATCGATTTGGCTTGCAAATTGAGAGCAATATCGTTTTCAAGAACTTTAATTTTCTGAACCTTGACTCCAACGGGTGGATGGATTTCAAATGAGGTGATTGTAGGACCACAATTGATTTCCCCAACCTTTCCTTCTACTCCAAAACTTAGAAGCGTTTCTTCAAGGACTTTAGCCTGTTTTTCGAGATCTTTTTTCAACGTTGGCTGATCGAGTTTCTTGGCATTAGTCAGCAAATTAAGTGGGGGAAGGCGAAACCTCTTGAAGGCTCCCTCGTATGTTTTTGTATCCATGGTTTTTTTCACGCGACCAGGCGTGGGCCGTTTTTCTAAATGCGTTGAGATTTTTAAATCAGAAATCTCTTCGTCCTCATTATAAGATGGAGGCTTAAAGGTTTGCATAGGGGGAGGAGCGATGATCCTTTGCTGTTTTTTCACTCGGGTGGGTTTAAAGTCCGCTGCCACTTTCTTTAAAAACTGTCCTGCAATCTTTACCAAAGACCAAACACTCTTTGTCAGAGGAATGATACGTGTGTTGGTCAAAAGAATGAGTGCCATAAGGCCGGTTAAAGAAAATGTAATGAATACGCCAACGATGCTGAGCAGGTGCTGCAAATTGAACGTCGGAACATCTCTTAACAGGTAATAGAGGGGAACGCCTCCCAAGTTGAAGCGAACGACTTTGTGAGGGAATGGATAGCTGCTTAAGTAGACTTCAGAGTAGAGCCTTTCCTGGATAAAGCCACTCGAAAGACCTCCACCTTCGGCAAATAAGTTGAGGAGCATGGACAAAGAGAGAACACCAATCCCAAAATAGACTGTTTTCATTCGAAGAAGTTTAGGAGCACCTCCCATCAACATCTTCCACCCAATCCAGCCAAGATAGGCCACCACTAAATACGCAGAAATGCCAAGAGACCACATCAGACCAAGGCCAATTCCGTAGCCAATCATTCCCAGCCAATTTGCTTGCGGCGATCCGTGCACAAAGCTGAGCAAACAAAGGCCCAAAAGAATGCTGCCAATTAACGTTAGGAGACCTTTAATCTCTGGATGTGTCTGTTTCATATTCTTTAGTCTAACAAAAAAATATCCAACTGAAAAGAAAAAACCCTAGAGCTTGGCTACTCGTGCAGGAATAAAATGATAGGGAAATGGGCGATCGACGGGACTTGAACCCGCGACGTCTTGAACCACAATCAAGTGCTCTACCTACTGAGCTACGACCGCCATCGCGTGAACTAAGCATTTTTACTGATTGAGAGATTTTAGGTCAATCCCTCAAAAAAAATGCATGTGGTAAACAGCTAACCCAAAATTCGTGCTAGACCTAACAAAAGGAAGTAAAAACTTGCGCTAGGCTCTGTCCTCAAAGTTTACACCACATGATGATCGAAGCAAACAAGAGCGCTCTTTTAAACATACAACCTGTTTTATCATAACGTGTTGCAATTCTTCGGAACTCTTTAATGCGTCCAAAGAACCTTTCGACAGCATTTCGTTCTTTATACGTATGCTCATCATACTGAATGGTTACTTTCCTACTTTTTCTTCCAGGGATTACCGGAGTAATTCCTCTCTCTACTAAGATTTTCCTAAATGGATCGCTATCATATTCTCTGTCAGCAAGCAAAAAATCACAGTAATCATTTCCTAAAAGAGCTTCTCCCTGGCCAATATCAGATTGCTGACCTGCAGTAATAATAAACCCTAAAGGCATTCCCAACGCATCTGCTTTTCCATAAATCCTTTGAAGAAAAGCCTCCGCAACTTCTTCCTAGAGCTTGGTTTTCTTGTTCTCCCCGTGCTCCTGCTGCATGGCGGTGAGCCCGAATAGTCGTTCCATCAATCATATGCCATTCATGATCGGCTTCACTTGTAAAAAAAATCTAAAATTTTCTCCAAATGTCCTTTCTTGACCCATCGGCTATAACGGTTATATATCGTTTTCCACGAGCCAAATTCTGAGGGTAAATCTCTCCAAGGAGCACCCGTTCTTAGCACCCAATAAACAGCTTCTAAAAATTACCTGTCATCATTCCCATGTCTTCTTCCTTCGGTTTTACTTTATGCAAGTCTAATCAATTTTTATCTTTAGGGACAGAGCCTAGCGGTAAGCTCAGGAAATATTACGGATGAGATGATTCAGTCATACATTGACGAACAAGAAGGTGCTCTCAGGGGTTTTCGAGCATTTCTTGAATCTTGTCGAAGGCGATAATAACGCCTTTGGTGTTCTTCCCGCCAGCCTGTGCAGTGTCCTTTTTCCCGCCACCAGCACCTTCGACAATTGCTGCAATCTCTTTGATAAGCACATTGGCGTGAATTCCTTGCTCGACAAGGTCGGGAGAAACACGTAAGAACAACTGGCACTGTTCTCCTTGAATAACGCAGAGAAGAAGGACACCTGTTTTCATTCTCTCAAGAATATTGGTTCCAAGGTCATTGAGTTCTTTTTTCTCAACATCAACGATAGCACTAAGGATGGGGATATTGTTGACGCTCTTCACAGTTCTAAGTAGAGTTGTAGTAAGCTCGTTAAGGTGTTTTTTTCGCTCAAAAAGAGCTTTTTCTTTGAGCCCTTCATTTTCTTTTACGAGGGCCTTTAGAGAATCTTCAACTTTGGGAATGTTTGCTTTAAGTGTTAAGGCAATACTCTTGAGTTGGTCTTCTAGGGCATAGCGAAGTTTCTCAGCTTCTTTGCCAGTGACACCTTCAATACGGCGGACTCCCTTAGCAATGCTTGCCTCTTTTGCAATACGAAAGTACCCGATTTCTCCAACATTATTGACATGGGTTCCCCCGCAAAGCTCTTTAGAGTATCCATTGATATCAACAACACGGACAGCCTTCCCATATTTTTCCCCAAAAAATTGCTTAATTTCAGGGTGATTTTGGACATCTTCAAGCTGCAGCTCGTAAGTTTTTAGAGGTTTGTTCTCCCAGATTTTTTCATTGACAAGTTGCTCAATTTCTCTGATTTCTTCTTTAGTCAATGCTTTATGGTGGTTAAAATCAAAGCGGAGGCGGCCTGGTTCAACAAGAGATCCTGCTTGACGGATATGGGATCCCAGTACTTTTTGGAGAGCCCAGTGAAGGAGGTGGGTAGCTGTATGATGCTTTGCAATTTTCCCTCGCCACTCTTCATTAATTTTTGCAACAACGGGTTCACCAACCATTAGAATCCCTTCTTTAAGAACTCCTTGATGAGCAATCACTCCAGCATAGGGGGTTTGACAATCAGCGACATTAAAGAGAGCACTTCCATGAATTAGAGTTCCTCGATCTCCGACTTGCCCCCCTTTTTCAGCATAGAATGGAGTTTTGTCGAGGATGACAAGGCCCTCTTGCCCTCCTTCCATTGTATCAACCGTTTTTCCCTCAACGATTAGTCCTTTGATTGTCCCTTCAAGTTCTACTTTATCGTACCCGAAAAATTCTGAGGTCCCATGATGTTTGACAAATTCCTCAAAAATTGTAGATTCGGCAATCTGTTTGTGAGAGGTGCGCGTTTGCCGCGAACGGTCGCGCGCTTGTTTCTCAAGAAGCTCATAGGCATCCAAATTGACGGAGAGTTCACTATCTTTCGCAATAAGGAGGATTTCCTCAAGAGGGAATCCATAGGTATCTTTCAACTTGAAGGCAGCCTCTCCACTAATCTCTTTGCGCGCTGATTTTTCAGCTTTTTCAATGATCGAATTTAGGATGTTTCCTCCGCGGCGCAGTGTGCGGAAAAACCCCTCTTCCTCAATGGAAAGAACTTCACTAATTTGGCTTTGTGCGGATTTGAGCTCATGATAATCATCTCCCATCGTCTCAACAAGAGTGGGGAAAACCTCTGCAAGGAAAGGTTTTTGAAACCCCAAAAGGCGCCCATAACGGACGGCGCGACGGAGGATCTTTCTCAGAACGTAACCTCTTTCGATGTTGCTCGGTTGCGCTCCATCTGCCATAGCAAACGCAAGGGCTCGAACATGATCGGCAATCACATGAAAAGCGGGGGCGAAGTGTTTATCGTTAGCGTCATACTTTTTCCCCGACAGCTCTTCAACGCGGGTGATCAATGCACTTAAGATGTCAGATTGGAAGACGTTGTCTTGTTCCTTCATGAAAGAGACGACCCTCTCGAGTCCAGCTCCGGTATCGACACTTTGCTTGGGAAGGGGGTTTATTTTCCCATTTTGATCGCGATTATATTGCATGAACACCAGATTCCAGAATTCAGGATAGCGTTCGCCAGTGGGGTCTTCAAAAGGGCTTGAGCCCGTTCCAAATTTTTCTCCACGATCATAGAGAATCTCAGAGCAAGGTCCACAAGGGCCCGTGTCGCCCATCGACCAAAAGTTTTCCTCCTCTCCAAGCCGAATAATGCGCTTTTCATCAATATGGGGTTTCCATAGCTCGTAGGCTTCATCATCTGTTTCAAAGACGGAGACCCAAACTCTTTTGGGATCGAATTGAAAAATTTCTGTGGAAACATACCAAGCGAAGTCGATGGCTTCCTTCTTAAAATAGTCTCCAAAAGAAAAATTCCCTAGCATTTCAAAGAAGGTCATATGGCGCGAGGTATGCCCCACATTGTCGAGATCGTTATGCTTACCTCCAACACGGATACACTTTTGAGAAGAGGTTGCCCTTGTGTAGTCGCGCTCTGATTTGCCAAGAAAGACATCTTTGAACTGGTTCATTCCTGCATTGATAAAGAGGAGGGTAGGATCATCATGAGGAATCGTTGGAGAGGAGGGAACGACTGCATGTCCCTTTTCTTTGAAGTAGGCGAGGAACTTTTTTCGTATTTCTTGGGAGAGCATCAAACAGCCTGTAAATTTGTTCTTGATATCTATCTGGTTTAGCCCTAAAAATAGGTTATTTGAAGGAGAAATGCAAGGATCATTTAAAATGGATAGCGCACTCAAGAAAATTTTAGAGAAAACGGCAAATACGATTCGGCAACTTTCCTTTGAAGCTGTCCAAAAAGCAAACTCAGGACATCCGGGACTCCCAATGGGGTGCGCTGAGCTGGGCGCTTACCTTTATGGTCACTTTCTCCGCCATAATCCCAAAAATCCACAGTGGATGAATCGAGATCGGATGATTTTGTCTGCGGGACATGGATCGATGTGGCTCTACTCATGCCTTCACCTATCGGGGTTTGACCTCTCTCTTGATGATATCAAACATTTTCGGCAACTTCACTCAAAGACCCCAGGGCATCCGGAGTATGGAGAAACTCCAGGAGTTGAATCGACAACTGGACCCTTAGGACAAGGCGTTGGAAATGCCGTAGGACAAGCACTTGGTCTCAAACTTCTTGAGCAAAAGTTTAACGAAGAAGAGCACCAAATCTTGAATGCAAAAATCGTTTGTTTAGCAGGAGATGGATGCTTAATGGAAGGGGTTTCGAATGAAGCAAGCTCATTTGCTGGGCATCTTTGTTTGGATAATCTTATTTTGATTCATGATGCTAACAAGATCACCTTAGATGGAACACTCGATCAATCTTCTTCTGAAGATGTTAAGGCGCGGTACAAGGCTTACGGCTTCGAAGTTTTAGAGATGGATGGAAACGATCTTGATTCGATCGATGAAGTTATGAGTACGATTCGAGAAAGCCAAACCCGACCCATTTATATCGAATGCCACACCATTATCGGAAAAGGATCTCCCAACAAAGCCAATTCATCGAAAGCCCATGGCTCTCCACTTGGACCTGATGAAGTCATAGCAGCAAAAGAAGCATTGGGGCTTCCTGAAGAGGAGTTTTATATTCCTCAGTCGGTAAAAACCTTCTTTGAGGAAAAACTTTCTAAGCAAGAGAATTTAGAAGGGGAATGGAAACAGTATTTCAATACGTGGCAAAAGGCGCACCCTGATTTAGCAAAAGAATATCAAGCAATGCTTGAGAGGGTTATTCCTGCTGACTTAGAAGCAAGGCTTAATAAGATTGAGTTTCCCGCTTCCATTTCAGGGAGGAAAGCTTCACAGGAAGTGATCCAAGTTTTAGGAAATGAACTTCCCTTTCTTTATGGTGGCTCGGCGGATCTTTCGGGATCAGATTGTACCATGATGAAACAATTCCCTCTTGTTGGTCAAAATGACTTTAAAGGCCGCAACATTAAATATGGAATCCGCGAGTTTGGAATGGCAACGATTGCATCGGGCCTTTTCCAAACGCATATGATCCTCCCCTACGTGGGAACTTTTTTTACCTTTTCAGACTATTTGCGGAATGCCTGTCGCCTTGCGTGTTTAGCAAAGTACCATGTGATCTATCAATTCACCCACGACTCAGTCTTTTTGGGGGAAGATGGTCCGACGCACCAGCCTGTTGAACATTTAGCAGCTCTCCGTGCCATGCCAAACCTTCATGTCTTCCGTCCGGGAGATTCAAATGAAGTGAAAGCAGCTTGGCTCTCTGCGCTAAATTATCCCTACCCCACGGCATTGGTTCTCACGAGACAAAATCTTCCAACACTTAAGGAAACAGCCCTTCCCTTTAACGAAGGAGCTGGGCGCGGTGGATATATTTTGAAGAAAGAAAGCGGAAAATGTGACTATTGCCTCTTTGCAACGGGGTCCGAAATTTCTCTTGCAATGGATGTTGCTGCGGCACTTGAAAAGCAAGGGAAACAGGTGCGTGTTGTCTCGCTTCCCTGCTGGGAGCTCTTTGATCTCCAAGATAAAGAATATCAACAAAGCGTTAGTGGTGGCGAATTAGGACAGAGAGTTTCAATTGAAGCTGGAGTCAGTTTTGGTTGGCACCGCTTTATTGGAGATAATGGAATTGCGATCTCAATTGATGAGTTTGGCCGTTCTGCTCCAATGAGTGATATCGCAAAAGAATTTGGGTTTACAGTTGATGATATCCTCAGCCGTCTCCTCACCTCCTAGGTTTTTAAACGCCCTAGCATGCAAAAATACGGCTGAGCGTCCTCCTGTTTGGATCATGCGGCAGGCCGGACGCTATCTTCCAGAGTATCAGGCAATCCGCCAAAAATATCCTCTCGAGGAAATGTTTCGCAATCCTGAGCTGATTTTTGAAATTACGAAGCAACCACTCGATATTATTGGAGTGGATGCAGCGATCCTTTTTGCAGATATCCTTCATGTTCCCTTAGCTCTAGGACTCGATGTCTCTTTTCCTGGAAAGGGGGGGCCTGTTGTTTCTCCCAAAATAGGAGAGGGGAATGATCTTCTTCACGTCCAACCAAAACCTGTGGAAGAAGCGCTCTCATTTGTTAAAGAAGGGATTCATCTATTGAAAAAGGAAATCGATGTTCCTCTGATTGGCTTTTGTGGAGGCCCCTTTACTGTTATGACGTATATGACGGGGAAGAAGGTAAAGAAGTGGCTTTATTCCGATCCTGAAAGCGCCTTTGAGCTTCTTCAGGTGATTACCAATCAGAGTATTGCTTATCTCAAGATGCAAGTGGAGGCGGGGGTTGATGCTATTCAGATTTTTGACTCATGGGCAAACCTCCTTTCGCGAACGGAGTTTTGCCGCTTTGCTCAACCATTTTTAAAGCAAATTGTCGAAGCTGTTGATGTTCCCGTTATTCTTTTTTCGCGCGCCGCTTCGCATTTTGTTTCGGAATTTGTTGCTTTGAGACCTGATGCTATTAGTTTTGATTGGACCTATCCTCTTCATGAGGTTCGGAAGCGCGTGCCAGGAACCATTGCCGTGCAAGGCAACCTTGATCCCGAGATTCTTTATGCTCCCCCAGCAGCGATTCAACAAGAGACAGAGAAAATGCTTCGAAGCATGGAAGGGGACCCTGGATATATTGTAAACTTAGGACATGGGGTCCTGCCCGATATTCCTGTTGATCATGTCCGGGCATTTGTTGACACTGTCAAAAATTTCTCACCACGTAGCAGTGGGAGGCATGGAGCATAAGATTGCTTCTGGATTGCCTCCTGATGTAAACCCAAACTTTGTTCCCCGATCATAAAGAAGATTGAACTCCACATAGTGGGCGCGCAATCGATTTTGCACCGCTTTGTCTTTTTCGGTATAAGGAGTATCTTTCCGTTTTTCATAAACAGGAAGGATCGCATCTAAAAAGGTAGAGCCTACCTCTTTCCACATCCCGTAGTCTTTCTCAAAGTCTCCCGTGTTGTAATAATCAAAAAAAATTCCACCCACGCCACGTTCTTTTTTCCAATGCTTAATAGTGTAGTAATCTGCAGCGTTTTTTGAAAATTCATTGTAGAGAGACTCTCCAAGGGCTTTTTTTGCAACTCCGTGGAAATGCTTCGTGTCTTCATTTTTATCAAAGCCCATTGGCGTCAAGTCATATCCTCCTCCAAACCACCACCTGTCACCGGTTCGAATGTATCGGACATTCATGTGAACCGTAGGCATAAAAGGATTTTTCATGTGGGTGATTAGACTGACTCCTGTTGCAAAAAAAGGTTCTTCCTCGTCATTAAAAGGGAGCTTTGTTCCTTTGACTCCAGACCAATTAACCGCAGCCTTTTCGAAAACATCTCCGCGAATCACCGAAATTTCGCCGCCGCCGCCGCTATGATGGTCCCACTCTTTTCTTTCGAAGAGTGCCGTGGGCTCAAAATTTTCGAAACCCGCAATAATCTCATCTCGAAGCAATTTCAAATCGGCAACAATTTTTTCTTCCCTTTCGCATATTGTTTGCATCATGGCTAACCTCCTTGTGTGCGTCCCTTGGATTAAAAACTGACACGGGAGTAAAGTCAAGGAATTACACAAATGTGTGATAATTACACATGAAAAAAAGCTCTTTTGAAGTTAGCCTTTTTTATATAAATGACCATGAGAGACTGTCTATTCAAACACGATTTACCAGTAAAAAAATTCGCTGCAGATTTAGGGATCTCAGCATCATAGCTCTATCAACTGCTTAAAAAAGAAAGAAAGGCATCACTAGAATTAGCCCTTAAGATTGAAAGATATACCCAAGGAAAAGTTTCTGTTGATGAATTGCGCAAAGAGGGAGTAGAGGTCAGAAGTTCTGATAGCCTAAATGTCTTTCAGAAAGTGATTGAAAGTAAGCTTAAATCAATTGAGTTTTTTTTAAAAATTTTGACGAAAGAGTCAAAATTCTTGAAGAGACTATTGAACTCCATTAAGTATAAAAATCTGTCACATGTTAGTCTTACGTTATACAAAGGATACATGCTATGGAAAAAGTTGTGATTGTTGGTGGGGGAATCTCGGGTCTTGCTGCACGGTACAGGCTTTCAAGGCAGTTCCCAGAGGCAGAAATTACTCTTTATGAAAAAAGTGGACGCCTTGGGGGGTGTATTGAGTCGTCGCAAGATCCTTATTTCTTCGAAAGGGGGCCCCGAACAATTAAGGCATCGCGCAGTGGCGCGCTTCTTCAGCTCATTGAGGAGCTCGACCTTCAATCGGAAATCATTTATTCAAGCAAAAATGCAAGAAAGCGCTATCTCTGGGTCGACCAAAAACTTCGTTCTCTTTCCTCTTTTATTCCTAAGCTTATTCCAGCGCTTCTTAGAGAATGGCGCCAACCTTACCCTTGGGCTGGCGATGAGTCGATTGCCTCTTTTGTAGAGCGGCGTCTTGGAAAATTTGCAGCCGAAACGTTGTTTGATCCTTTGACCCTGGGAATTTTTGCAGGAGATATCCATCACCTTTCGATTTCTGCCTGCTTCCCAGAGCTTAAAGCAATGGAGCAAAGGTATGGATCGCTGACACGCGCATTTTTTAAACGAAAAAAAGAGAAAAAAACAAAAGGACTTCTGACTCTAAAGGGAGGACTTCAAATCCTTATCGATCGACTTGTCGAACAAGGAAAAGGCGCGATTCATGTGAACACTCCACTAGAGGAACTGCCAAAAGAGAGGACAATTCTTGCCGTTCCATCTTCAGTTGTTCCCTCCTTTTTTAAAGGAGACGCTGTCGTGGAAACTTTTTTCGAATCGGTCCCCTCTGTTCCCTTAACTGTTGTGAATATTGCCTTCAAGGAAGCAGGACTTACTCCACAAGGATTTGGGTATCTCGTTCCCTCCAAAGAAAATGAAACAATTTTAGGAGTTGTATTTGATTCCTCAATCTTTCCAAGTCAAGACCAAGAAGGGGAAACACGTCTGACTGTTATGCTCCGCAATGGAGGGAGAGAAGAAGCCCTTTCTGCACTCAAACGACATCTAAGGATCGAATCATTTCCTTCAGCAGTGCATGTCAAAACGTATCCTCATGCCGTTCCGCAATATGGAGTGGGTCATCTCGAAAGAGTCGACGTTTTTAAAGAACATCTTAAAGAGCATTATCCTCATGTGACCTGTATTGGCAATTATCTTGAGGGAGTGTCATTGGATAGTTGTATCAAAGCAGGTTGATGCTAAGTCAATAATCCATGATATGTATATGTCTCCGACAAAAGAGGAGGGAAATGAAACGATCCATTACTTTCATCCCTTCTTCTTTCAACAAAAGGGAAAAGTTGCACCAGAACCCAAGTGTGGCCAATGCCAATGCTAACTTTGGCATAGCCATCCCGGTAGCAGGAACTTTTGCTATCACCGGAAATACCACACTAAGTATAGAGTTATAGCGCCCAACTTTAACTCTCTTCTTCATCCTTCGTGGTTGTTGAGCCAGCGAGTTTTTTCTTTTTCTCTTTTTTCTTCTCTTCTTTAGGAAGATCTTCATCGGTGAATGTGATCTTTTCATCCTTAAAATCGATGACGATCTGCTTAGGTTCATCACCTTCGAGAAGAAGTTTCTCAGCAAGAGGATCTTCAAGGAGTTGTTCGATGCAGCGACGCAAAGTACGAGCACCCATTTCAGGCTGATGTCCTTTGTCAACAAGATGGGTTTTCACATTACCGGTGAGCTGAATAATGATATTTTTTCTTTCGAGTCGCGCTTTGAGTTTTGCAACCTCAATCTCAATGATTTTCATGAGGTTATCCTTATCAAGAGCTTTGAAGATGACGAGGTCATCTAGACGATTAATAAATTCTGGCTTGAAGTGTTTTTTCACCGCTTTGTCGATCTTATCTTTCATGGTATTGTAGTCAGGCATCCCCTCTTTAACTCCAAAGCCAACCTCAGTTGTGCGGCGGATTAAGTCAGAGCCAAGATTAGACGTCATGAGGATAATCGTGTTACGGAAATCCACTTTGCGTCCCATAGAATCAGTGAGTTTTCCATCTTCAAGAATTTGAAGGAGGAGATTCATCACATCAGGATGAGCTTTTTCGACTTCGTCAAAGAGGACAACAGAGTAAGGGCGACGACGGACCTGTTCGGTAAGCTGGCCACCTTCCTCGTGCCCTACGTATCCTGGAGGCGATCCTGTCATGCGGCTCACCGCGAACTTCTCCATGTATTCAGACATGTCAACTTGGATCAGGGCGTCTTCTCCACCAAACATATGAATGGCAAGTTGCTTGGCAAGGAGGGTTTTACCAACCCCTGTGGGTCCAAGAAGGAGGAAGGCACCGATGGGACGATTAGGATCTTTGATATCGGCCTTGCTGCGACGAAGAGAGCGACAGACTGTATCGAGTGCCTTCTCCTGTCCAACGATATAATCTTTTAGGATCTCGTGCATTTTGAGAACTTTCGATGCCTCCCCTTCTGTCAAGCGAGACATGGGGATGCGGGTGTGTTTTGCTACGACAGATGCAACATCATCTTCATCAACAACAACTTGATTCTCTTCTTTATTCTTTTCCCAAAGGGTGATTTCTTTGGCGAGTTTTTCGCGCAGATTTTTTTCATTATCGCGAAGGTTTGCAGCTTTTTCATACTCCTGCTTACCAATCGACTCCTCTTTAGCTTTGCGGAGTTCCTCAATTTGAATCTCGAGCTGATGAATCTCTTGAGGCTGGTGAAGCATCGAGATCCGCGCTTTTGCACCTGCTTCATCGATTAAGTCGATTGCTTTATCGGGGAGAAACCGTCCTGTGATGTACCTATCAGAAAGGTAAACAGCGCTTCGAATTGCTTCTTCGGTATAGATACACTTGTGGTGTTCTTGATATTTTTCTTTGAGTCCTGTGATGATTTCTGTTGCTTCTTCCACAGAGGGAGGAGCGACTTGAATTTTCTGGAATCGACGCTCTAAGGCGGCATCTTTTTCAATATGTTTTCGGTATTCATCAAGGGTTGTGGCACCAATACACTGAATTTCTCCACGCGAAAGAGCGGGTTTTAAAATATTTGAAGCATCAATCGCGCCTTCAGCAGCTCCTGCTCCCACAATTGTATGAAGTTCATCGATAAAGAGAAGGATGTTTCCATGCTTCTTCACTTCATCCATGACCGCTTTGATACGCTCTTCGAACTGTCCTCGGTACTTCGTTCCCGCAATCATAAGGGTCAGATCAAGAGAAATGAGCTTTTTCTTTGTCAGGTGATCGGGGGCTTCTCCATTCACAATTGAGTGTGCAAGCCCTTCAACAATTGCCGTTTTACCAACACCGGCTTCTCCAATAAGAACAGGGTTGTTTTTTCGGCGACGGCAGAGGATTAAGATCAGGCGCTCGACTTCATTTTTTCTTCCAATCACAGGGTCAAGCTTTCCTTCCCGGCAAAGTTCTGTCAGGTCATGTCCATAAGCACGAAGTGCTGGGAGCTTTTCTGATCCAGGCGCAGATGAAGCTCTTTCTTGCCGAGGCGTTGAAGGAGACCCAGACATTCCCATTGGAGGAAGTTGAAGGTTAAAGGTTTCAAGCTCTTTTAGAACCTCTTTTCGAACTTCTTTTAGGTTGATATTGAGATTTTCTAGGATTTGAGTGGCAACACCATCAGTCTGTCTTAAGAGTGCTAGGAGAAGGTGCTCTGTTCCCACATAATTATGGTTTAGAGCGGCCGCTTCTTCGTTTGCATATTCAAAGACCTTCTTCACCTTTCCAGTGAGAGCTGGGTCCCCATAAACTTGAATCTCAGGTCCAAAGCCCACAAGGCGTTCCACTTCAGCCAAGACAGTGTCGTAATCGACATTGAGATTGCGCAGTACGTTCACTGCAATCCCTTGCCCCAGCTTGAGGAGGCCGAGCAGAATGTGTTCCGTTCCCAAGTAATTATGATTGAGGCGTTGAGCCTCTTTCTTAGCGAGTTTTATGACCTGCTTGGCCCGGTTTGTGAACTTATCAAACATCATGATGCCCGTGGTTTTATTAGTCTAAGTTGAAACACTAATCTCATTAAAGATTAATATTTTAAGCCAAACTAATCAAGTGATTATATTCCCCTTCCATAATTTGTATTCTGCCCATGTTATCATTTTTTTGGGAATTTAAATTGTGCCCTGTTTTTTTATCTCCTTTTCTGATACGTTTTAACCTCTTTACCAGGTGTGATTAGCAATGTGGAAAATTTTAGATACCGGCACCGCTTCCGCTCAAAAGAACATGGAAATTGACCGGGACCTTCTTGAAAGAATGCAACCAAGCGACGCTCCCATTCTCCACTTCTATGATTGGGAGGGGGATGCGGCGACTCATGGCTATTTTCTAGATCCGGGCAAGTTCCTAGACTTAGGGGCGGCAGGTCAAATGGGCCTCTCTTTAGCCCGTCGTCCTACCGGTGGTGGAATCGTATTTCATGTCAGCGACTTAGCTTTTTCAGTCTTAGTCCCCGCAGATCATCCTCATTTCTCACTTAACACACTCGACAACTATGATTTTATCAATAGCGCGGTTAAAAGGGGAGTAAAGACTTTTTTTGAAAACGAACCCTCTCTTCTCCCAGATGAGCCGACCCCTCTCGATGAGAATTGTCGTCACTTCTGCATGGCTAAGCCCACAATCTATGATGTGATGCTAGAGGGAAGAAAAGTGGCTGGAGCTGCCCAAAGACGACGAAAACAAGGATATCTTCATCAAGGAAGCATTGCAATCGCTCTCCCTAAAGAATTTTTTTTAAACTCGATCCTCCTTCCTAATACCCAGGTCCAGGAAGCAATGCTTTCCAATACCTTCTCTATTTTAGGGCAAGGATGGACTCAAAACGATCTAATACAGGTGCGAGAAACTCTCAAACGCCAACTTCAGAAGGAACTGACGCAATGAATAAGCCAAGGACTGCAGTAAGCCCAACGCGGGAAGAAGACTATCCAGAATGGTATCAACAAGTAATCAAAGTGGCAGAACTTGCCGAACACTCTCCCGTGCGAGGATGTATGGTTATCAAGCCTTGGGGCTATGCTCTGTGGGAAAATATCCAACGGATCTTGGACCGTCGGTTCAAAGAAACGGGGCACCAAAATGCTTACTTTCCTCTTTTCATTCCCTTGAGTTACTTGGAAAAAGAAGCAAAGCACGTTGAAGGGTTTGCTAAAGAGTGCGCGGTTGTGACTCATCATCGCTTGGTACAGGGAGAAGACGGAAAGCTTGTTCCTGGTGGAGAACTCGAAGAGCCTCTTATTGTGCGGCCTACCTCTGAGATGATTATCGGTGATATGTTCTCTAGGTGGATCGAGTCTCATCGCGACTTGCCTCTTCTTATCAACCAGTGGGCAAACGTTGTCCGTTGGGAGATGCGTACACGTTTGTTCCTTCGCACAGCAGAGTTCCTTTGGCAAGAAGGGCATACCGTGCATGCGACGGAAGAAGAAGCGCAAGAAGAAACCCGTCGGATGCTCGATATTTACGTTGACTTTGTAGAAAACAAGCTTGCGATTCCTGTCTTTAAGGGGGAAAAAACCGAAAGCGAACGATTCCCTGGGGCCGTTGCGACCTTTACCTTCGAAGCCATGATGCAAGACGGAAAGGCCCTGCAAGGGGGGACTTCCCACTTCCTTGGTCAAAACTTTTCTAAAGCTCAGGATATCACCTTTCAAGATAAGGAAGGAAACCAAGTGCCTGCTTGGACGACCTCTTGGGGGGTGACCACTCGCATGATCGGGGGGATGGTGATGGTGCATGGGGACGACGATGGCCTCGTTCTCCCTCCTCGTATCGCTTCAGCTCAGGTTGTAATCCTTCCCCTTATCCATAAGCCCGAGGCCAAAGAAAAGGTTCTTGCCTACTGCCGCGAGCTAAAGAAGAAATTGCAGTCGATCCACTACTGCGAAGATCTTCTCACTGTTCATCTTGATGAGCGCGATATGCGGAGCGGGGAGAAGGTGTGGTCTTGGATTAAGAAAGGGGTGCCAATCCGTATCGAAGTGGGACCTCGTGAGCTGGAACAAAATCAGCTTTCTATTGCTAAGAGAAATAAAGGACATAAGGATTTTGAAAAGCAATCAGAAGAAGAACTTCTTAATTCTGTTGTTGATCAACTTGAGGAGATCCAAAAGAACCTCTATCAAAAAGCGAAGGCTTTTCGTGATAGCCGCGTAAAAGAGGTCAACACCAAAGAAGAATTCTATAACTTTTTTAAGAAGGATACGGGGTTTGCCAGCTGCCATTGGTCAGGAGACTCTGCAGTTGAAGAAATGGTTCAAAAAGACTTAAGTGTGACGATCCGGTGTATCCCACTAGACGGTCCTAAAGAAGAAGGAACTTGCCCATTTACTGGGAATCCGAGCTCCCAGAGAGTCCTCTTTGCAAAGTCCTATTAAAACAAAAAAGGCGCAGTCTCCATAGGATGTGCGCCTTATAATTTCGCTTAGAAAGCGATTATTTTGCTTAAAGACGTTTCGTATCAAGTAGATTTCTAACGATTTGCTGAAAGGCTTCTGGTGATCGGCTTTCTGTATGATCTCTTAGAGTTGGGATGTAAGACTCAGGGAATTTTCTACCAGCTTTCTGAGCCCACTCAATCATTGTCTCAATGTGTTCTGATTCATTTAGAGGTTTTGGTTCGGCAATATTTACGCGAGCAGCCGCTGCCGCCATGTTAGAAGGCTTAAAAGACAGGCCTCTTTTTTCAAAACAAACTAAGAATAGACCTGCGATCAAGATTGATAAAGAGACTTTAATGGGGGACATCGAAGAATATCCAGATGCCTTCTGCTATGAATGAGCCAATCGTTTAAACGTAAGGGGAAAGAGCACATGAAGGGGGAGAGTCCAAGGCAAATCTTGCCCTGATTCATATCTTTTCAAGATTCCCTTGCGGGCAATAAAAATATGAAAAATTTCTATAGCAAAGACAGCTAGAAAGAAATTAATGTAGACTTCGATCTTTTGCTTTTTTGTATACATCTTTTCTTCCTCTTATTTCAGCTTAGAGAAAAGATCAACTCACACAACACTAGTTAAATTAAAAAAAACTAATATTGTATACTAATAAATATATATTACAGGCACCAATTGGGTTAAAAAATTCCTGGGGGGCTTTGTCTAAAAGCTGAAGAATATAAGAGCCCATTTGCCGCATTGGTATGGCAGGATCTTCTAGAATAGAAGAGTATTCCTTCCTATACAACAGAGAGGCTGGGTTCCTCGCGGAGGCTTTGGAGAGTTTCGACTAAAAGATTTATATCCTCTGGAATATGCAATGCATTCACCGTGAAGCAGAGGCGCATTGCTCCTTGGGGAACAAGAGGAGGGCGGAGCGTTGTGGCCAAAATATTTGTTTTGAGAAGAGCATTTGATAGCCTGAGACATTCACTTTCTTTTGAGCAAGTAAGAGGGATGATATGACTGGTTCCACTCCCGATATCCCAGTGGTTATTTGTAAGGAGCTCTCTAAGAGTATGGCTGAGCATGTCTATCTTTTGCCTTTCTACGTGCATGTCTGGAATTAAGTCTAGGGAGCCGCTTATTGCCCCAAGTCCTGCAGGAGGAAGCATCGTTATTTCAAGAAGCTCAGGATTGAATGCTAAAAGGTAGCTTCGAAAAAGTTGGTTGGTTGCAAGGTACGCGCCAAACGTTCCTGATTGCTTTCCAAAACTTCCAAACACCACATCGATTCCTTTTCGATGAGATGCAAGACCCATTCCGTATTTTCCCATAACACCCACGCTGTGGGAGTCATCGACGTAAGTAAGCGCACCATATTGATCCGCCACCTCCACGACTTTTTTCAGGTCAGCAGTCATGCCATTGATTCCAAATAACGATTCAGTCACAACCCATTTGTGGTTTGTGCTATTTGTTTTTTCAAGTAAAGCTCGCAGCTGCTCTAGATTATTATGCTCATAGCGGAAGACTTGAGCACCCGAGCTAATTGCCGCTTGAATCAATCCATGATGACAGTACCGGTCGATAAAAATCATGCAGCGGTTGTTCATAAGAGTCGATAGGATTTGCTGATGAGCATTATATGCCGATGGGAACAGAAGAGAGGTTTCCTTTCCAACCAGGTCAGCAAGTTTTTCCTCTACAGCGCGGTGACATTCCAAATGCTCCGTCACAAGGCGGTTAGGTGTTGTTCCTGCGCCCCACTCCAAAACATACTTAATCGTATTTTTTTTCACATAAGGGTGTCGAGAAAGGCCTAAGATGTCGCTTGAGGTGAAGTTCAGACGACTATTGTCGTTCTTTTCCTCCAACGCAGCTACGCACCTAAGTTGCCTGTACTCTTTTTGTTCCTGCTTTTTTTCAAGCGAAGTCTGATAAAATTCGTACTTGCTCACCCTAACAGAGTACGCCCCCTGAAAAATAATTTCAAACCTAATCTATGAGTGTATCTTCAAGAAGCTGTTTCTTCGGATTCAACCTGAGTTTTTTTTGCTTTGAGCACGTTTCTTAACGTTTGCAAACCAAAAGCGTTTTTTGGCGCAATGGCAAGAGAATCTGTAAGCTTTTTCTGAGCCTTGTTAAGTTTCGCTAATAAGCGCAGTGTTGAGGTGTGTTCGGGTTTGATAGCAAGGGATTTCTCAAAGGTGTCCCGAGCTTGGCAAAGTACAAAGAGACGAGAAAATCCAGAGAGAAAGTGTTCTTCCAGCAATAATCTTCGACCTATTGAGCGTAATATTAAGGCATTATTTGGCTCAATATCAAAAGCTCTTATCAGTATAGATTGAGCCTCATTGAGTTTAGTTAAGCAATCTGAGCCCGGTCTATAGATCTATTTTGATTAAGTTGTGTGTAGTGTGATCCGTTTAGCTTAGGCACATTGCTAAGGGGAGTAATGCTTGAACTGACAACTGACATGATTATTCCCTCCATCATGTAAATAAATTTGGGGGAATTCTATTGAGAAATGGAATTGATTTAAACTAATAAAATAGAAGAATAATTATTTATTATGGAGTGATGGCAATGGGATGCGTGTCTGGGCGCACGTGATCGCCGAAGCCATAGCCGAGCTTTTTTAGAGCATGGGTATGAGGATCGGTAGGAGTGAGGGTGTAGAGAGCATTTTCCACTGAGTAGATAAAAAAGAGTTGGGTGAGTTGAGAGGTCTTGGTAAGGTAGTCGAATGAGATGGGAAGCCTTGTAGAGAAGAAGGTGGCGCTTCCAGGTTTTTTAGGTTGAGGATCGTCGAGCTCTTCGGATGAGGAGAGGTGGAGAATGACCCCGCATGATACTTTTTGAACTGAGCAGAGGTTTTCAAGAGGCATCGGTTCGTTGAAAACTTTTTCCTCTGAGAGGCTCCCGGAAAGGATTTGGCTTGATGCTAAACGGAGGGTGCGCTCTTTTGTAAGCTGCGAGACGATTTCGGCAAGGCGAGGGCTTAGCACGGCTTTTGTAATGCGGGGGTCGTCTTGCCAGCAGTGGCTCCCTGCTAGGTAAACCTTTTTAGGGTTGCGGTTCTTTCCCATCCGTTTTGTGAGAACATCTTCAACAGCCTCTTCGAGCGAAAGCACGTCTTCAAGAGTCAGAAGATCTTCAAACTCGATGTAATGGTTCCGATAGAAGAAATCAAGATGATCTTTAGTAAGCGCAAACCGCATGTTTACCTTTTACAATATATTTGGTAGGATCATTATAATGATTTTAGAGCCAGAAGTCCAATGAATACGTATGATCATTTGAGGAAAGGCGTTCCTCTGATTGAAGCACAAATTAACTATATATTTAAAGAAAAGTCGTTGATCGAGCTTGCCTTTATTCACCGTTCATTTACCAATGAGAATCGCGATGTTGTTGAGGGGCATAATGAGCGATTAGAATTTTTAGGTGATGCTATTCTTGGGTTGATCGTCAGTGATTTTCTGTACAACTATCTTCCTGATCGCCCTGAAGGAGAGCTTTCATATCTCCGCTCTCGTTTGGTTGAAGCTCCAGCCTGCACGTTGTATCTTCAAAAAATTGATTTAGAGAAGTTTCTCATGGTTGGAAAAGGGGAGGCTATGAATGAAGGAAAGGGACGTGGGACGATTCTTGCGGATCTTTTTGAAGCAATCATTGGAGCACTTTATCTTGACGGAGGAGTTGAAGCAGCCCGCACATTTTTCTTTGATCAGTTCAGGGAGGATGTTCTCTCAATCATTGAAAAGCCTCATCGAAACTGGAAGGCTGAGCTTCAGGATTATTGCCAAAAAAACCACCAAAAACCCCCAGATTATGAAGTGCTCAAAGAGGAGGGACCTGATCATCTCAAGACCTTTTTTATTAAAGTGCACCTCGACAATAGAGAGCTTGGTCAGGGGAAAGGGTCTTCCAAAAAAGAGGCAGAGCAAAGCGCTGCAGAAAACGCAATTGAAAACTTAGGGTTATAAATGGTCAAGCAGAAGTCGGTTTGGGTGTGCAATGAGTGCGGTAATAAGCAATTCAAATGGACAGGAAGTTGCAATATTTGCAAGAGTTGGGATTCTCTTGCTGAAGAGCTTGAAGTCAGTGAAAAAGTCGGACGGTTTGAAGCAAAGGTTTCTCGGGAAACCAAGCCCGTATTAATCGAAGATGTCGATGCCGCAAATTTCAAGCGTATGCATACAGGATACCGAGAGTTTGATCGCTTAATGGGAGGGGGGATTGTTTCAGGTTCCCTTAACTTGCTTGGAGGCGAGCCGGGGATTGGAAAATCTACGATGCTCCTCCAACTTTCCAAGCGCTTAGCTGATCAGGGACTGACAGTCTTATATATTTGCGGAGAAGAGTCGGCAGAACAAACCTCTCTTCGAGCCAAAAGGCTCGGCATTAAGAGTGATAAAATCTATCTCTATAGCGAAACGAATTTTTCTCAAATTCGTGCACAAATCGAAAAAATTCATCCTGATGTCTTGATTGTCGATTCCGTTCAGATTGTTTATAAAAGTGAGCTTTCCTCTGCCCCTGGTTCTGTGACGCAAGTGCGCGAGATTGCCATGGAATGTATGCACCTTGCCAAAGGGAGTGGAATCACAACGTTTCTTATAGGTCATGTGACGAAAAGCGGCGATATCGCGGGGCCACGCGTGCTTGAGCATATTGTCGATACCGTCCTTGAGTTTGAAGGGGATCGTCAACATGGATATCGTCTGATGCGCTCGGTTAAAAATCGTTTTGGACCGACAGATGATGTGGCTCTTTTTCAGATGAATGAAAAGGGATTGGTTGAAATTCTCAATCCCTCATTGACTTTTTTAGAAGAGAGAATGACCGGCGCTCCGGGGTCTGTTATCATTCCAACGATTGAAGGAACCCGCTCTTTGTTAATTGAGGTGCAGGCTCTTGTTGCCCCCAGCTCTTTTGCAACCTCCACTCGGCGCTCCACAGGTCTTGATCCTAAACGGCTGACCCTTCTTCTCGCCGTTCTTGAGAAACGGATGGGGTATCAACTTCATGCTCTCGATGTTTTTGTTTCCATTGCTGGGGGGATGAAAATTACCGAGCCGGCGATCGATCTTGGTACGATTCTAGCCATCGCTTCTTGTTATTGTAACAAGCCTATTCCCTCAGACACAATTGTGATGGGAGAAGTGGGGCTTGGCGGTGAAGTGCGAAGTATTCCTCGCATTGAAAGTCGTATTAAAGAATCCATTAACATGGGATTCAAGCGGTGTATTCTCAGCACTAAAAATCTCAAAGGCCTTAACAAGAAACTTTCAGAAAAAATTGTACTCCAAGGCGTCACTCGTGTTGAAGAAGCGATCAAGACATTGCTGGGATAATCGCAAAACCTATGCGATTAGTGACATTCCTGACAGGCTCTTAATAAATTACTCTTGTGGTGTGAAAAAAAAAAGTTTATGCTCGGGGCTTTGGGAGTCTTTTGGAGGAGCGTTTATTGATGAAAATAAAGGTGGGAGCACGGGGATCGAAGCTTTCGCAGCGACAGGTGGAAGAGATTATAGGAGAACTCGGGATCGAGTATGAGTGCAGGTGGGAAGAAACTGTGGGGGATCGAGACCTTGTTTCATCGCTAGGTCCGATGGATAAGACGGATTTTTTCACGAGGGAAATAGATGAAAAAGTCTTAGGGGGACAATACAATGTGGGGATTCACTCAGCAAAAGATTTGCCAGACCCAATTCCAAAGGGGCTTAGTCTTGTTGCCCTAACACGGGGAATTGATTCAAGTGATAGCTTAGTCATGCGAGACGGAGATCGGTTAGAGACTCTAAAGAGGGGAGCTGTGATTGGCTCTTCATCTTTTCGTCGCAATAAGGTCGTTAAAGGGCTGCGCCCTGATTTTCTTTGCAAAGAGTTGCGTGGGCCCGTTGACATGCGATTAGAGATGCTGGACCGAGGAGAAGTCGATGCACTTGTTGTTGCTGAGGCGGCCCTGATCCGGTTGGGCTTAACAGGTCGAAATCGGGTAACCCTTCCTGGGAAGGGAGCACCGCTCCAAGGGAAACTTGCTGTGGTCGCGCGAGATGGGGACTTTGAAATGGAAGAGGTATTTAAAAGTTTAGACTCTCGAAAAAAGAAAAGGGTTCTTTATTTAGGAACAGAAGGGAAAAAGGGGATGGAGCACCTTCCGCTTATAGAGATTATTCCACGCGATTTTCAGGGGTTTGAAATACAAACAGCAATGGCCGACTTTTCTGAGTATACCCACGTGATACTCACAAGTAAAAATGGGGCGCGAATTTTTTGCGATTGCATGGAGTATTACAAGGTGAAACTTCAAGGAAAAAAGGTTTTTGCGGTAGGGAAGGTAACTGCTAAAGCTCTAGAAGAGAGAGGGGTAAAAGTTGATGAAGTGGCAGTAGAAGAGACCCAGGAAGGAGTGATTCACCTCTTGGCAATGGAAGATTTGGATGATGCCTATGTTCTTCTGCCGCAATCTTCAAGAGCACGTTCTGCACTTTCCTCTTCCTTGATGCTCCGGAGAGTGCGTCATCAGAAAGTGTCCATTTATGATACAAAGAAAAAGATTCCAGGTGTCAAACCAGATTTAAAAAGTTTTGACGAAATTATTTTTACGAGCCCTTCAACAGTTGAAGCTTTTTCAGAAACTTTTACAGCGGTACCCAAAGGAATTAAATTGACGGCGATAGGAGCAATTACGCGCAATATTTTAAAAATTAAATTACAAGCTTAGGGATGATCAAGGTTGTGTTCTTTTGACCGGTTTGGTAACCTTTCGGCAAATACTTAATCAAGATGGCTTGATATGAATTTTTTAAATCTTTTTACACGTCGTCGACAGATGGTTCAAGTCGAGTCGACGAAAAAAGACGGGTTTAGTGGTTGGATCAAATGCACGAAATGCGAAGAGATGGTCCATGCTAATGAACTTCAATCGAATCACAATTGCTGTCCAAAATGCGAACATCATTACCGTCTTTCAGCAATACAGCGCGCCGATCTTCTTGCCGATGAAGGAACTTTTGAGGAACTATTCAGTGAAGTCCATCCTAAAGACCCTTTAACCTTTGTTGATTCCGAACCCTATATTCAGCGCCTAGAAAGAGCGCAGAAGAAGACGGGCCGGAATGAAGCGATTCTGGCTGGAACCTGTGAAATGGGAGGGAATAGAGTCGCTCTTGGGATTTTAGACTTTGGATTTATGGGCGGATCGATGGGATCCGTTGTTGGGGAAAGAATCACACTCCTAATTGAACATGCATTAAAAGAGAGTATTCCAGTTATTCTTGTCTCTTCATCTGGAGGAGCACGGATGCAAGAGTCAGTTTACTCTCTGATGCAGATGGCAAAAACTTCTGCAGCACTCGCAAGACTTCACAATGCTGGAATTCCCTATATTTCTGTTTTGGCTAATCCCACAACGGGGGGAGTGACGGCATCATTTGCATCTCTTGGAGACATTATGATTGCGGAGCCAGATGCTTTGATTGGATTTGCAGGACCACGGGTTGTAGAGCAAACCATTCGCCAAAAGCTTCCCGATACAGCTCAGAAATCTGAGTTTCTTCTAGAGAAAGGAATGATAGACTGCATTGTTAAGCGGGGTGAACTTAAAGAAAAAATCGTTTTCTTTACTGAGTTCTTAACAGGAAACCAAAAACTCCCTGAAAAGAATGGTAAGAAAGTAGAGCAAGAAAAACTTGACGATCTCATCGCTCTTTCACAAAAAGAGCGGGAAAAAAACGCGATTAAAGTTAGTAAGCCATGAAACAACATGATGTCCCCATAAAACTAGAGGAGGGGGCAGAGCTCCCCACCTACGGATCCGAAGAGGCAGCGGGGGCGGATGTCCGTGCGCTGCTCCAAGAAGAGCTTGTCATAGTTCCCGGGGAGAGTAAGCTTGTTCGTACAGGGATTCGCTTAGAAATTCCAAAGGGCTTTGAAGTTCAGGTTCGCCCTCGAAGTGGATTAGCGTTAAAGCATGGCATTACTGTCTTAAATACCCCAGGTACAATTGATTCTGATTATCGCGGCGAAGTCGGGGTGATTTTAATCAATCACGGCAGGGATCCCTTCGTAGTCACGCCAAAAATGCGAATAGCGCAACTAGTTTTTGCACCAGTTTTGCAGGCATGCTATAGAGAAGAAGACAAGCTAAGAACGACAGAAAGAGGGGAAGGCGGTTTTGGCCATACTGGAACGCATTAACCATCTCTTTAAGAAAGGAGAAGACGTGACTCTTTCAGAATTTATCCAAGAGGAAGTGATCTGCTTTTTAGAAGCAGAAAGTCGAGATGAGGCGCTAGATCAAATGGTAGAAGCTCTTGCAGATGCAGGTGAGCTCGGTGATAAAGTAGAATTTCGCGAAGCTATTTACAAAAGAGAGAAAATCGTATCGACTGGAATTGGAATGGGGGTTGCTATCCCTCATGCGAAACTTCCCACATTCAGCCGGTTCTTTTTAGCTGTGGGGCTTCAAAAAGCAAAGGAAGGGATTAAGTGGGATGCAGAAAATACACCTCCTGTCCGCTTGATCTTTTTGATTGGAGGGCCTGCTAATCGGCAGACAGAGTACCTAAATATTCTTTCTCTTTTAACAGCAGCGATTAAAGATGAAGATCGAAGAAAAAATTTGATCAATTCTAAGACAAAAGAAGACGTTCTCGCCCTGTTTGAAGGTTTATAGTCTCGACTTTACCCATTTTTATCCATCTTTTGTCATCTTTTTCATTTTAACGACCCGCCTTATGTTTGGGCTGTTACTGCTTGCACTAGAAAGAATTCATGGCGGAAATGTTGCAAGAAAGTCAAAATTAATATAGGTTTGTCATCATAGAGTCAAAGGTGATAAACCAGGGTGTGAGATGGATCTAAAGATTAAAGATGTAGCAGAGTTGCTGAATGTTTCCGAAACAACCATTCGACGGTGGCTTGCAGAAGGAAAGATCCCTGCTTATCGCCTTCATCATCAATACCGGTTTAGTCGCATTGAAATCGAAAACTGGATGCTTAGCTGCCGTCTTCAAAAAGAGACAGGAAACTTCCTTCCTTCCACAGAAGAACAAATTTTCCCTCCCAAAAAAGAAAAGAATGAAGAACAAGATAGCAAAAAGGGAATGCAACAGTTTAGCCTGTATCGTGCAGTGCACAAAGGTGGGGTTTTCACAGATCTAAAATCTACAAAAAAAAATGCCATTATTCGAGAAACTATGGATTGTGTTTCGGGAGAATTGGGGATGGACCCTTCGGTTATGTCCGACCTTTTACTCGATCGAGAAAAATTGATGCCCACAGCCTTGAATAATGGGATTGCTGTTCCTCACACACGAGATTTTTTGCTGAAAGGACCCACAGATGTGGTTGTGATTGTTTTCCCAAAGGAACCGATTGATTGGGGCGCCCTAGATGAAGCCCCTGTCCACACACTCTTTTTTCTTTTTGGCTGTGATGACAAAAGGCATCTTCATCTCTTAGCAAAGCTTGCTCACCTTAGTAGCAGTGATGAAGCTTTGGAGTTGTTTCGCTCGAAACCTGAGAAGAAAGAACTTCTTGAATACATCAAGGATTGGGAGTCTCGGGTCGGAGCCAAATAATACGGTCTTGGTGCAAAAAATTCTTTTCAGGGAAAGTCTGCTTTTACCTCCCTTTTTTGTCTTTTAGAAATCAAGCCGCAATCCCAAACAATCCATTCATAAACATTTTTTGATATAAAATGTCATTTCTCCCTATGCCTTCTATTTGTCCTTTACGGATCATATGAATCGATTCATATCCAGAGATCGTTGCTTCTGCTGTCCTGAATGTTTGTAACCATTGGCTATAGACAAAGTGACTTAAATTAGTTATAGGCAGTGCTCCTTGAAAAGTTCGTCTATTCCACATTGATATTTTCTTCGCTTAGACTTTGCCTGTGCCCACTTGTGTTCAATAGGGTTTAGATCAGGGGAATAGGGAGGAAGATATTCCAAGGTATGGCCTGCAGCGTGGATCTTCTCTTGCATAGATTTGCTTTTATGGAATGAAGCATTATCCATAACCAGAATACTTTCAGAGGGAAGTTTCGGTAGCAAGTCCTCCTCTGCCCAAATGGAAAAGGCATCTGTATTAATATTGCACTCGAATAACGCAAGTGTAAGGAGGCTTGTTCCAAGTAATGCCCCTATTGCATTTGTTCTTCCTTTTGCTCCCCAATCATGAGTACCAAAACATTGCTGTCCTATTTTGGAGTAACCGTGGGTGCGGGGCATATCATGGGCAAACCCGCTTTCATCAATATATACAATTGGCTTTCCCAAACGTTTATATTCTGCGATTTTTCCTTGAAAGATTTGTCTTTTTGTTTCGCAGGCCTTGGGATGGTTGAGCGTTTTTTTTATAGCTAATTCTTAACCTCTTCATGGCACACCGAATGCCTGAAGTGCTTACTTTGAGACGATGTGCTCGTTCATAGTTGAAGGCATCAGGGTATTTCTTGATATCCTCCATCAAGATCTCTCTATCAATCTTTATTGCAGGTCTGATTTTAGTGCGCCTCGGCTCTAACCTCTTAGACCAGAGAAACACACTATTTACACTTACTCCAAAGCGTCTTGCTACTTGGGCAAAGCTTAATTTTTCTTTGCTTCGGATTGATAGAACTTTTTTTCTAAAATCTAGCGAATATGTCATTCAAAAAATTATAACTAAAACGAAATATTTTAGCTATAACGATATCATCTGCATACCGCTTATATGGATTTTGCGGAAAATTCCTCTCCATCCATTTATCAAAAGCATAATGAAGAAACAGATTTGCCAATAGGGGGCTAATGACTGTAGTGCTCCCCATTAAGCAAGCAAAAAAACTGTGAGTATTTTATTTTGTCTTTGCTGTTTATGACAGCTTCACTTTTTTTCTATTGAGGGGGAACGTTATCATGCTACCTCTTGCTTACTAAAATTCTCTTCTACCCACTCTGGAGATCTGTATCCTAGAGCAGAGTGAAGATAAGTCCGATTATAATTTTCTACCCATTCACTTAGTGCATCCTCTACTTGCTTCACCCCTTTCCATTCCTTGATCCAAAAGAGCTCTTCTTTCAACGTTCGGATGCTTCTTTCTGTTTCAGCGTTTCCTTTAGGATTGTTATAGCTTGTAAATATTTGATTTATTCCCAGGGTGTTACAGGTTTTCATAAACCGTGTTGACGTTGGCTGGCAACCATTGTCAGATACAAGGTTAAGCTCTTTGCCCAACACTCCTTCAGGATATTGCTTTGATAACCCTTCATCCAAGGCTTCTAGCCAGTCTTCTGTTTTTGAGACTAGTCCTACCTGTTTTCCAACGATCTTTTTACTGTACCAGTCCAACACAACTACAACATACACCCAACCGATTTCAGTTTTGATCTTTGTCATATCGATTCCCCAGATTTCGTTAGGTTTTTTCGCCTGTGGCTTTGGCCTTAAAGAGCCTCTTTTGGCTCTCAGCTTTGTCTCTTTATTTACCAGTAAGTTATTCTTCTTCATTATGTTGTAAACTCTCTTCTTGTTTACAACTATTTGATCTACATACGTAAGATGAGCCCAGATCCTTCGATAACCCCAGAATGGATGCTCTTTTTTCAGCTCTTCCATTCGCTTCAAGATCGGCTTGTTTCTCTCGATGACAGCTATGGAGGTTTTTCTTCTCATAGCAACTCTTCTTCGGTTTTTTTTAACTCAAGCGTTAACCCTCCTATAAGAGCTTTAAGTTTCTGATTCTCACATTTTAATCTTTCTTCCCGAGAGGTTGGCTTTTTTGCTTCAAAAGGTTTGTCAAGATTAGATAAAAACTGCTCTCTCCACTGATAGTATTGGGCTTGGCTAATCTGATAATCATTGCAGATTTCGGCAACTTTTCTCCCTTTAATCCCCTCTAGAATTGCTCGGGCTTTGGTTCTCCCATCCCATTTTCTTGGTTTCATAAACTCGTCTCCTTATTGTTTTTTTGACCAGTTTACTCTACGTTTTCCTTTATTGTCTTAATGGGGAGCAGTATAGTTTAGCTACCGCTTTTAAAAGCAGCTCATGGTCTAGATTATCAAAGAATCCTTGAATATCAAGATCGATCACCCAATCATATTTCCAGCATCTTTTCCTTGAGCGTATCTCCTTATTTATGGAAAATTTATTCAACTTTCCAAGGATATGCTTATTTATTCCCAGACACAACATTCGGTTATACCTCTATGACAATATCTGAGGGTGTTCAGATACAGGGACTTTTCATAAAAAAGACTTTACAGAGGTGTCGTTGATTAATATTCCAAGTAGTTTAATAAGATAGCTATCGTTCCACCCAGCTAGGCGCCGTCTCTTTGCTATCCCTTTTGTTCCCTTTGCATCTACCTGAAGTATCGACTGCGCCATTCGCCGAAAAACCGCAAAATTCTCAGGGGCATTACCCGTGCTTATACAACAGGCATCTTCTTTGAAAACTACGTCCATCATCCAATGAAGATGGTTCTCTATTCCCCAGTGCCCTCGCACTAGCTTTATCGCCTCCTGAGGAATTAAAGAAAGGCTTGAGATGTAGTGACGTTTTTCTACGCTAACTTTCCCCCTAACTTCTCGTCTTGAAGTTACTTCGATAAGAGTCTTTAAGTCTTGCCACTCTTCTCGACAGTCTAACCATTCTAGGTTACTGGCTACAGCAACTTCTCGCTCCTCGATTCTTCCATGAGCTTTTTCAATTTTCTTGGCCCTAGCACACTCTGCCCCTTCATATTCAACCTCCCTTGCCTGATCGAAGAAGTTTTGGGCTTCATCATGTAAAGTTCCTTGGTTGCCTTTTAGAGCTATCACGTAATCGCCTCCTGCCCTGCGAATGTCTTCCACAATTTTTTTCTGACAGCCTGCAGCGTCAATAGTGATAATTGATCCTTTGATATCTATGGCTTTTATCAATTCTGGAATGGCAGTAATTTCATTTGATTTTTCCTCTGTTTTGACTTGGCCTAGCAACAAACTTCGACCTGTTTCCCAAGCCGAGACAAGATGAACTGTTTGCTTGGATGCCCCATTGAGCCTTTTACCATCGATTGCGATAATTTGCTTTTTCACTTCAACAGGAAGAGCTTTCATCCATCGAATGAAAGTCTCTTGTAATTTTTGGGGGTTTAGCATAACGAGAAGCCACCAAAACACTGTATAGCTGGGAGGTTTTTTGATTCCAAGAAGCCGTTGGAATAAGCTGATTTTTGTACATGCATACTCATGAATATGGATGATAGCATTAGCCCCAGCTATGACCGCTGCTAAGATAATGACTAGTAGGGCAACCAACGGATACGACAAGTTATCTTTAGCACGTGGATCTTGGATATCTTTGAATTCTATTTCTATGGACTCAATGAAGGCTTGCTGATCTAGGGGTTGATCTACTTCAGAATAGAACTTGGCCACTTGTTTCTTTGACATAAACACCTCTAAGTTAATCAGAAGTGTTATCTTCTGTTAAATCTTAGTCGATGTCAAAACTTTTTTATGAAAAGTCCCTGGTTCAGATATTGTCTTTAACGCTTTTTCTTATATTTTCTAACTAAAGATCCAGCTCCCCCTACAACTGTAATTATCAAAAGGCTAGTGGATAGATATGAAAACTGAGTCAAGCAGACGTTATAAAACTGTAAGCTGTTTATTATTGTAGCTAAAATCCATGTAGTAAGATAAACCAGTTGATCAATGCTAGAGACTTGATTTGTCCTCTTTAGCTTAACAATATATGCAAAAATAAATATACAAGCCAAATTGACAAGTGCAAGATCTGTTGCTTCAGCAAATTGCTTGGCAGGTAAAAAGTCTCCAACTGTCGTAAAGACTGTTGTTAGACCCAGCCCTAATATTAGGAGTTCTTTTTTTCCTAGAAACGATTCAGGTGCAAGAAGTTCCCAACCAACTGAAGCAGAATATATATTAGTAACATTGGAAGACATTGTTGACAGAATAGTAAATCCCAATAGAGCATATTTTAATATGAGGGTAGTTCCTGTCCAATCATTTGCATGGCCATGCATTAACTCAAAAAAAACAGGAGCAATATAAATTCCGATTACTCCTAATCCTAGGCAAATTATCTGAGTAGCGATTAGTGCTCTTATTGCAGTTTTCCAAGACGCTCCATGTCGGAAAAAAGTGGGGAAATCTGCTGTTACTCCTAATCCTGTGGCGATTAAAAACCCAAATCCTGAGAAGGGGATATAAGGTTGTGCCTGAATCATATTTATTTCGCTAACAGGAATAAAATATGTACATATGATAAGAAAGATCAAGAGAACCGGGAATGTAAACGTACAAAGTCTACGAATTAGTTTCATATTGCCTATGCAAAATAGTGTACTAATGATACCAAGCAAAACACTAATTCGAATCCATTGATTGCTTTTTACATTTTCGTTTTGGAAAATTAATTTGATAATTGATCTTGTACCGATACTCATCAGCTCCGTAAACCAAAACAGTGTAGAAGCAAGAAGAAGTATTGCAATAATATATCGTCCGCACTTACCCATATAGTTACCAGCAAGATCAAGGGTGCTATGCCGTTTTTTGTAGCTCATAGACAACACGCCAAACCGAATAATTCCTAAGATAAGATTCCCAATAAAGAGTGTTAATAAAGCTCCTAACAAACTGTTTTTTTGTGAGATAACAAAGCTAGTGGTAATCAGAGGAAGGCCGGACCATACCACAAGCTGAATAGAAGAAAGTTGCCATGCAGTCTGCTGTTTATCAGTAAGAGTGTTGTTTTCACTGACCTTTTCTTGAGTCATCTTCCCTCGCAAATATTCCTTTAGCAGCCCAAAATAAAGACTCTAGAAAGATAAATAAGAGGTACATGATGCATGTGATAGAAACCCCAAGCAATAGAGGAACAGCCCCTTCTTGAGAGCCTTTTATTACTGATATAGTACCTGCAACAGATCCTGCTAACCAGCATAACAAGTTAATCAATCTTTCTATATAATTAAGCCTATGGCCTAATGTAACTCGAATGAGATATCCTACTAACAAGACTATACATAGAGTTCCTAACCAACAACTAGTCAGTACAGTGACAAGTTGTGAGATTTCAGGATTTTGAGAAACCATGTATATTGCAACACCAATTAGGCCTATAACCACAGATCCTCTTGCACCTTCAAATTTAGGGCAATATGTTTCCCAACAAGCAGATGCATAGTAAATATTAACTATGTTAATACAAACTACAGTTAGTATTGAAAACACGACAGTCAGTATCCTGAAATAGTCTGGATTAGAACCAAGAAAATGACTACTAAATTTGAAATTTAACCCTAATGCAGAAATTTGAAATACTGTAATCAGTGCTACCATACAACCTAGGCCTAGAATAGCATCTTCTTTGGATTTTGCATGACGAAAAAGTGTAGGCAGATTCAGTGCTCCTGGAAGAAGTGTTTGAACTATGGAAATTATTCCAGAAGATGTGGGCAGTACTGAACTAGAAATTGTAGTCATTGAATGATCTGGATGGAAAAAACTTAGAAGGTGGTACACAAGTACAAAAGGGAAGCTGATAAGAGTTACTCTTTTCAACACGCGAATCCCTCCTGCAGACAAGAAAGTTATAAGGAGTCCCAGGCTAGCGCCTATTCGCAATATTGTAGACGCCTTTTCCAGTCCAAAGACAGGGGCAATTACTGACATAGCTCCATGAAGCTGTTGAACAAACCAGTTCAGAATTGCAGCCATTAAAATCAACCAAAGGAACATCGAACTATAATTACCGATGTAGCTACGGATGTTTTCTATCGCATTTGACGAGTCTTCATCAGCCATAGATATTACAGCAAATCCAATTGCCCATATGATCAGACTGCCAATAATTATAGCAGAAATTGCGGAGACTTTCCCATATTGCAGCGAAATATGCTCACCCACTTTAAGCATTGGAAGTGTATAAGCAGTGCTTAGAATCAAAGCTAAAACAACCCATTTTTGGTCCCGAATTAGGGGCTTACAGGAAACCATTAAAAAATCCTTTCCGTTCTTTTAAAAGACAATTAACTTGTAAATACAATTTTTATTCAATTTTATATATACAAATTATCTCACACGTACCTTTCTATGGTTAATCTGTCAGAATTTGTTATATCAACTTTATTAATTACATGGGAAATTGTTGATGGATAAATATGGCGAATGAAAAAAGTCGTTGGATTGGACAAGGCAAATCCATATTTTCCAGCGAGGTGTTTAAAATAATTATATTCTTTATTCGCTGGAAGTGGGTGACCTTCTTTAGGATATTGTCGATGATCTGCTGCTGCTGCCATTAAAACATCTAAAGGAGTCATTGTTCTCATTGATTTTCTCCACGCAGTTTTATTAATTCTAGCATTTAACGCACCTTCAACGACACACACAGGATTGTTGGAATCAAAACTAGAGCAATCAGCTATTTGATAGTGCTTTACTGAACCACAGGTTTTGAATAACAATAGATCTTCATCGATAACTTGATATGGCTCTTTCCCATAAGATAAGAATTTTGCATGAAATGCTAATGGTAAGCCTGTGGTTTGGGCATAGTAGAATAATGCCTTAAAAGACCAAAAGGCAGGAATGCAGGCAAGTTTGTTATGTACGATTTCGTAATCTGAAGATACCATTCTTTTAAGGTCATTGTCTCCTATTTTGGCTGCCACTTTTCTGACAAATTTTACTGAGTCTCTAGCAAGTTGCACCCTCAAATTATCTGTAAGTTTAGCAATGAAGGAGTAAGAAAGGTGGGGATACTTATTTCTTAATGCTTTCGCAGAATATTTCTCTTTTCTCAATAGTGCGGGCATAAATGCGTCATCTGGAACAGATGACTTGGCTTCACATAAAAGGAATGACCTTAAAATAAAAAGTTCATCAGAGGTTAGAGCAATATCAACTCCATGTTCTATAATAACATGAAGTAATGACACACCCTGTCTCATCAACACTTCTATAGAACGCTGACTAAGTATCTTTCTTACATGGACGATCAAATCTTGAATTTGATCAATAAGTTGATTGAGACGCGTGGATGTGATTGTCGATACTGCTAATGCTACTTTTATAGCTCTAATTTGACATGAATTTTCTCCAACTAAAGCATCGAATCTTTCAAGCTCATGGTTTTTTATATGAATAGCTACCTGCTTAACAATCGAAAGCAAAAAATCATACTCTATTAACCCCTTTTTTAAGTCCCTTTCTTTTCTTTTTTCAGGGTTATAATAAAGCACAGTCCATAGGCTGGAGTATTTGGTTGGCTGCTTGAGTGTAGCCTGTGTCATATTAAACTCATAATAAAGACTTCTAGTGACAAAGCTCTGGAGTGAGTTGGGAGATCTTCTTTAAAGAAGACTGAATTGTTGTTATCGCAAATATTGTTCTCCTTTTCTATAAGTTCTTTGATAGCAAGCTCCCTTTTTTGGTTTATTTGATCAAAATACTGACTGTTCTTTTTGCCTCTTCAAGAGAATCATATGGTTGATAGTACAAAACACATGTTACCACTCCCACTAAGACACCAATAATCCCGATAATCAGTCGACTCTTTTCTGTGTAAATTGCTTCGCCAAAAAGAATCTTGTTCATCTTATGAGCTAGTATAGAAACAAACAAAACCGTAGTCAATACCCTGATTACCAAAATCTTGAATACAGAAAAATTTTTGTAAACTCGTATTTCTCTTCTCTAAGTCTAGCCCTTCTAAAAGAGTAGCAACAACTTTTCGGTCCAAGAACCTAGAAATAACATAATCTTGCACAATAGAAAATATCGAAAAAGCTCCAAGCAAAATGGCAAGAGGCTTCACATAGTAGCCATCCATTCCTGAAATCAATTGTAAACTTACTAAAGCTATAACTTGCTTAAGCCCCGCTTTAAGATTACTCAACCTTTACTTCTTCGCCAATTTTTTATATTCTAAAACATGATTTTTATGAGAGTCAAAGTCCTTCAAAATCCACCCATTTAAAATTCTAATACAACCAGAGTCTAATCATCACTAAATCTCTAAAAAAGATCAAATTATTTTGATCCGCTCAGGCGCTCCCATAGCCTCCTTTATAGGAGATTTCGAGACTGCTTTACATGGTTTTACAGATAAATAGCTTCGTAAAAAGTGTGCGAAAAGGTAAACAAAGCCGAGTAGTGCTTCTGAAGGATTGGGCTAAAGCCTTCTACTTAATCCCTTGAGATATTGGTCGAGTAACGCAAGGGAACTTCCCCCTCACGTCCTCACAGATCCGTACGTGAACCTCTCGATTCATACGGCTCCTATAGCTAAAATATTTCGTTTTAGTTGTAATTTTTTGAATGACCTATTCGCTAGATTTTAGAAAAAAAGTTCTATCGATCCGAAGCAAAGAAAAATTAAGCTTTGCCCAAGTAGCAAGACGCTTTGGAGTAAGTGTAAATAGTGTGTTTCTCTGGTCTAAGAGGTTAAAGCCGAGGCGCACTAAAATCAGACCTGCAATAAAGATTGATAGAGAGTGGTCTTCCCCCAATTTTGTAAACACTTCTAACATAGACTATTTTCATGTTTTTTCTCAAATTCATTTGGGCTCAAATACTCCAATGTTGAATGTTTGCGTTTGTTGTTGTAATAGCATTCTATATAGTTAAACGTTTCTTTCTGAGCAACTTCTAGTGATTCATAAGCCTGATTGTGAACACACTCTCTTTTGTAAGAACTGAAAAAGCTTTCCATAGCCGCATTATCAAAGCAACTACCTTTCCCACTCATGCTTCCTACAAAACCTAGTTGCTTCATATATTTATTCAGCTCATTGGCTCCGTATTGCACCCCTTGGTCGCTATGAAAAATCACTTTCTTCTTTTGAGCTCCTCTTCTATTTACTGCTTGCTTAAGAGCTTTGATAACAAGTTCTTTCTTCATATGTCCTTCCACAGCATGCCCCACGATCTTTCTTGAAAAAAGGTCAATGTGGTTGTAAATCTTTGACTAGATAACCGCTATCGATTAAGCTCTTATGGCATCTTGATCAAACTAGTAGCATGAGCCGATGCAGAATTTAACACATCTTAGACCACCGCAGGACCTCCGGCCTCCATCAAGTCCATCAGCAAGCTCCATAAGCTCCATCTCTAGTGACAAGTCATGCGGTTATAGTTCTGGATCTAGCTCACCATCGACATCTCCGCTACCAAGAGATTTACCATTAAGGCTCCCAAAGGCTAAATACCAAGAGTTGTTTAGTTCTGTAGATCCCTGGTATCCGAGCCCTCAACAGAGGATATCTGCCAATACACGGAACATCCAACGCCTGCATAGAGAAGTCAATAGGAAGATTCAAGAAAGTTATTTCTTTGTTTTGGGAAAGCAGCAGGAAGATGAGCGCTTTCAAAAGGTTTTTGTTGATTTCTTCCGTGAGATACGTGGTGTTAACAACTTAGCTAAAGAAGCATCTATTTTGTTAGCTGATCATTTTCGAGGCTATGCAGACGTGAGTGAAAAAGTCGAATACACCATAGATGCTGGAGACTTTTCAGATATCCACTGTACTTATCATCAACCAACAGAAGAAGTGATTCTTGAGCTCAAGAAGATCCTTGAAGAAGAGTATGGCCTGAAGGGGCAGCTTATAAAATCTCTGAATAAAGCAGGACAAAAGATTGGAGATGTATTTCAACTAGATACTCACGATACCTGTTTGCGAGAGTTTCCCATATTTCCTAGATTATTTCCCAAATGCATGAAAGCACTGAAGGAGATATTCAGCAGCCTATTGGTATCAGAGTGGCTCAAGAAAGACATTGAAGAGGTTAAGATCTATCTCAAGCAATCCCCCTCTAAAGAAAGCATCGAAAGACCAAGACTCACAAAGGAAGATCTCACTCGAGCGATAGCACTCTGGACAGCAGCAAAGCACTACGCTGAGCAGCAAAAGATACGAGATCATCAGCTCTCAAATAAACATAGAAACGAGCTAAAAGATGATCTATGTAGTGCCTTGATCTCTGGAGGGTTATCCTTTATAACGGGAGATCCAAGCTTAGTAATTGGACAAGCAGCAAAAACGGCAATGAACTCTTTTGGCAATACAATCGACCCTGAAGGAAAAGATCAGGCAGTGCAAGTCTTAAAGCTATTTGGAGGCTTTGGTCTTGGTAGCGCAATGGGAAGAAATTCCTGGGATCTAGGAACGGCTCTTGGTGTTGATCTTCTTGACCTAGCAACTCGAGCAGAAAAGACAGGAAAAGGAGAGTCTGCCTTAAGAAACCTTGGTGGATCTGTACTCAAAGGCGCATTAACGCAAGATAAGAAAAAGCTAGTCTGCCAAGCACTAGGTTGTAGCGTAGCTGAGGCTGTTAATCAGCTTCCTGAGACAGATGAGACAACGCCGCTTGACATACGCATCGCAAGAGCATTGATATCCAATGGAGATGTTCAAAGTCACTACATTAAGCAGTACGTTGACCAAAAGTTCAAGGAAGCTCCTAAACCAAAAGTTGACGGAGAACTTACTCCAGAAGAACAAGAAAAATACCCCAAGCAAGAACCAACTCTGGCAGACTTACAGCAGCAAGAAGACAGCAAGCAACATGCTCTAAAGATCCAAGCAGCACAAAATGAGCTCATACAAAAAGAAGCTGGTGTTGCAGAAGCAAATAAATACCTCAATGAGAAATTTGCAAAGTATCAAAAAGCCTGTGGTGCATTCAACTCTGCAACTAAGGAATTGAGCAAAGTCATCAAGGGAAACGAGAATCTATCAAAGGCGATAGAAGAAAGAGATGACGCCCAAAAGACACTAGATAGTCTACAAGGGATAGAGAGAATTCCAGTTCCAGAATCTAAACCTGAAAAGCCCAAGAAACCCAAAACAGTAGTAGGGAAAGCATGGAATTGGATAAAAGAAAACGTTGCAGTAAGCGGTGAAATATCTGCAACTAAGATGCCGCTGTATACCACGAATCCATCTACCTCTTCAGATAGATATGTGCCAAGAGAATTGTCTCAAGCCCCTCCACCTCCGAATAGACCACAGATAAGGGAGCCTAATGCAGGACAGTGGGAAAATGTTCAGGCGATGCAACAAGGCCAACTCTTCAACAAAAACATGCAATACCAAACGCCTGTTGTAGATAATAGCCCTAAAGCCCCCTTGAATTATCAAGCTTACTGGGGGCAAGGTCTGGCAAACAATGTGCAAGTGCCACCAATGGAGCTTAGAATGCTAGAGAGAACTGCAGATCTTCCTCGAGGAGATTCTCCTCAAAGACAGATTCAAATGGCTGGTTTTTCTGGATCTATGGAGTTTGCATTAATGGATGTAACTCTCCAGTCAAGGTCTGCTATGGATACTTTAAAGACGGTGAAAAGCGCTGCTGTTAACGACTTCACAAAAAGCATTCCAAAGGGTGGTGCTAAAATTCTCCGAGGCATCTGCAGCTTAATGCTTCCTGATATGTCTGACGTGTCCGGAGCTGAATGTCCAAAAGAACACTTTAAAAGATTCTCGGCTAGCGCGCTATTGAAGTATGACAAGCTTGTACATATCAAGGACCCTCATTCTTTCGGAGCAAGAGCTGGGGAGTTCGTTGGTGAGATGATTTCTTTTGGAGGTGTTGGAAAGGTCATAAGAGTCGCAGAAGGCATTAGCGTACTGGGCATGGCTTGTGAAGGCGGCGTAGTAGGCCTCGTTATGGCAGAAGCTCATGACACCAATAAAGCAGCTGGGGTGGCCTTTGGTTTTGGTTTTGGTGGTGCAGCAGGTTCGATACCGAAAGCATTCAGGTCGTTGAGGACTATGAAATCTGCTAGTCCACTGCAAGATAGAGCATTGAGCTTATCCATATCTAGGCATGAAGCAGGCATGCAGTTACTAGAAAATCATGCGCTAAGATCTGGTTTCACTGTTGATAAGACTGCGTTAAATCTTGCTAAAAGAAAACTCACATATATAAAACCCTTCGATATACCATACGTAAACAAGGGCCCAGAGCTTGAGTGGTGGAAAGTTGCAAGCCCTAAAATAGATGCTCTTAAGCGAGTAGTTTCCGATAAGAAAGAACTATACAAAGTTGTTAGAAAAGAGTTTGCAAGTGACAGTCTATCAGAGATGAAGATACGCAGAGTGCTTGATTATTCTGGGTTCAAGACTTTTGAGAATCCAAAGCTCTTTCCCACTGAATATGTAGCGGAATTTGCAAAGAAGAATGCAGGTATTGTTTTTAGAAAGCCTGGGACTGTATACGAAGAAAACATTTTAATCAGGATATGCCCAGGTCTTCGCAAAGAGAATCCAGTGACTGCAATTATTGAGGGTAAGGTCGTAAAGGGCAACTGGAGGCAGGAAACGCCTTATGTGGTTCAGACAAAAGGAAAGTTTAAGCTTACGACTGAAGGTGAATGGATTGATCCAAAAGCTGTTCAAAATAAATCTAAAGAGGGATTAACTCATATCCCATTATCTGAATATAAATTTGTGGGGTGGGAATAATGATACCTAAGCCTAAAAAAATGACAGAGAGTCAAAAACGAGATACAATAGAATTCTATCCGCACTTCATATCTGAAAAAATCATAGAATTAAATACATACCCTGAAATCAATGACCAACCAAACACAAAAATTACCGATTTCTATCCTTTGTGTACAGAGATCTGGAAAATCTCAAACGCAGAATACCAAGAACGATTCTGGGTAAGGCAAGAGCCTCCTATGATGGGAGATAACTATATGGAAACCCTAGAGACTTTTCTGTCTGATGGAGAAGCTGTTCTTCTGGCGAATGATGCTGGAAGAGTTTCTATGACTGCTAAGCAACGCGAAATGCTACAGAGACTATACACGATGGTAGATGATTTTGATGGAGATCCGACTGTACCAGACGACCCAGGATACGGTCTAAATGACTCTGCAATTATTGCTGATCCAAAATGGCATAAGATACAAGCATACGCCAAGCTTGTATATGAGGAGATCACAGGAGACGACCTCGATGAATGGGAAAAGTCTCGCCCCCCAAGAGCTAAACGCCCAGAGATAAAGAAAAGAGACGCCACAGATGAAGAAATTCATGCAGAAGAAAAAAAGATCTATCCAGCATTCCTAATCGAACAATTCAAAAGCCGTCAGGATATTCCAGAAACGAGTCTTGAGCATTTCTTGATCAACGTGTACTTAGAGGTATGGACGATATCCAAACAAGAGTATCAAGAGCGCTTTTGGGTCAGAAAAGAATTCCCCCTATACGATGAAGAAAACTGCATGAAAACGTGCTCTAGGTATCTGTGTGATGTAATAACAGTCATACATGGTGCTGAAGATAACAAGCTTGAAGTGACAAATAAGCAATGCAAGGTGCTCAAGAAGCTCTCTGAAATGATCGAAGACTTCAAAAAGGACCCTAATAGACCCAATGACCCAGGATATGGAATCAACGATGGTGAGCTTATCGAATGTAAGCAGTGGCAAGAGATTCGAGACTATGCTAAGCTCGTATATGAAGTAATTACAAAACCCTAAAAATCGACCTCCATATTTGCGTTCTAGATAGTGTCGTCAAGAAATTTTGAATTTGATATACTTTGCTGTCTTATACCAGGGACTTTTCATAAAAAAGTTTTGACATCGACTAAGATTTAACAGAAGATAACACTTCTGATTAACTTAGAGGTGTTTATGTCAAAGAAACAAGTGGCCAAGTTCTATTCTGAAGTAGATCAACCCCTAGATCAGCAAGCCTTCATTGAGTCCATAGAAATAGAATTCAAAGATATCCAAGATCCACGTGCTAAAGATAACTTGTCGTATCCGTTGGTTGCCCTACTAGTCATTATCTTAGCAGCGGTCATAGCTGGGGCTAATGCTATCATCCATATTCATGAGTATGCATGTACAAAAATCAGCTTATTCCAACGGCTTCTTGGAATCAAAAAACCTCCCAGCTATACAGTGTTTTGGTGGCTTCTCGTTATGCTAAACCCCCAAAAATTACAAGAGACTTTCATTCGATGGATGAAAGCTCTTCCTGTTGAAGTGAAAAAGCAAATTATCGCAATCGATGGTAAAAGGCTCAATGGGGCATCCAAGCAAACAGTTCATCTTGTCTCGGCTTGGGAAACAGGTCGAAGTTTGTTGCTAGGCCAAGTCAAAACAGAGGAAAAATCAAATGAAATTACTGCCATTCCAGAATTGATAAAAGCCATAGATATCAAAGGATCAATTATCACTATTGACGCTGCAGGCTGTCAGAAAAAAATTGTGGAAGACATTCGCAGGGCAGGAGGCGATTACGTGATAGCTCTAAAAGGCAACCAAGGAACTTTACATGATGAAGCCCAAAACTTCTTCGATCAGGCAAGGGAGGTTGAATATGAAGGGGCAGAGTGTGCTAGGGCCAAGAAAATTGAAAAAGCTCATGGAAGAATCGAGGAGCGAGAAGTTGCTGTAGCCAGTAACCTAGAATGGTTAGACTGTCGAGAAGAGTGGCAAGACTTAAAGACTCTTATCGAAGTAACTTCAAGACGAGAAGTTAGGGGGAAAGTTAGCGTAGAAAAACGTCACTACATCTCAAGCCTTTCTTTAATTCCTCAGGAGGCGATAAAGCTAGTGCGAGGGCACTGGGGAATAGAGAACCATCTTCATTGGATGATGGACGTAGTTTTCAAAGAAGATGCCTGTTGTATAAGCACGGGTAATGCCCCTGAGAATTTTGCGGTTTTTCGGCGAATGGCGCAGTCGATACTTCAGGTAGATGCAAAGGGAACAAAAGGGATAGCAAAGAGACGGCGCCTAGCTGGGTGGAACGATAGCTATCTTATTAAACTACTTGGAATATTAATCAACGACACCTCTGTAAAGTCTTTTTTATGAAAAGTCCCTGGTCTTATACCAATGCAACAAAGGATGTAAAACCAGAATGAAAAATCCAAAGCAATCAGAATCCTTTAATAGGTTAGAAGAGAGCACAAATTCTTATGAAACAAAAAATATTGACCCTAACACATTCGAAATCAAAATAGCTGTTCCGATGAAGTTTAAAAATGTCTGGTTGGTAAAGCTGGATGAATTAAAAACCTCTCTAAAAGAAGTCGATTATTGGAACACATAAAACTAAAAACAGCTGGAAGAATAAATCATAAGGACTCACAAGCCATAGATTCCAATCACGGTATCACTAATCGTTTGACATTCCTTGAGGAAGACGTCCGTAAAATGAAGAAACATTCGAGACGAAAAGTCTCCTAGAAAATCACAAAAAAACTGTCTTGACAATGGGGTGTACCTTACTCCCTATTCTCCTGATCTAAACCCTATTGAACACAAGTGGGCACAGGCAAAGTCTAAGCGAAGAAAATATCAATGTGGAATAGACGAACTTTTCAAGGAGCACTGCCTATAACTAATTTAAGTCACTTTAGCTATAAGGAAGAAATTAGGTTGTTTTCAAATTTTTTATTCGTGCGCAGATTCGGAACATTAAAAATTTAAGAATCTTGGCGTTAAGTCGTTCAAAATCAAAAATATTTTAGACCCGTCGTGCATAAAAAGCTACATGTTGAAAAATAGCGTTCTTTGCTATGTTATAAGACATGTTAACAGATGATGAGATGCTGCAGAAACTTCAGGAGTCTTTGGAGTTAAACTTCGATGATCAGCAGGATTTGTTCTTAATAGAAGACGAGAGCGGAAATGGGCAACTGCTCATGGTGTTTTAGCCCTATTCATCCTTTTCCATCTCTTTAATTTCTTCCATTGTTGTTCTTAAATCAGATAACTTACATATCCATAAATTTTCAAATCTCTTGGGGATTTTCATATGTATCTCAATTCCCTTGTTACCTTTTTCTTCTACGCGGTAGCTGTCTGTACACTCTTGAACCATGCTATATTGTTCTTCCATAATTACCTCTGTTTAACGTCTTTTGGAAAAACTCTTTCATTGATAATTTCTTTCTTTTGACCCTTTTTGACTTTATATTTTATCAGATGAGAATGAGGATTGTCATGGGGATGGGTTCGCAGCAAATCAATCCTAAACTGTCTCAAACCATCCTTCGACTCTATAATTATATCTCCAGCCTTATTATAGAAAAGCTGACCTTGCCCCGATTTTGTGGACGGTTTTAATATAGGCTTTTTTGGTACTTTTCTTCAAATTTTGTTGGGCTTAGGTATCCCAATGTTGAGTGTCTTCTTTTAGTATTGTAATAACACTCTATAGATAAAGTGACTTAAATTAGTTATAGGCAGTGCTCCTTGAAAAGTTCGTCTATTCCACATTGATATTTTCTTCGCTTAGACTTTGCCTGTGCCCACTTGTGTTCAATAGGGTTTAGATCAGGGGAATAGGGAGGAAGATATTCCAAGGTATGGCCTGCAGCCTGGATCTTCTCTTGCATAGATTTGCTTTTATGGAATGAAGCATTATCCATAACCAGAATACTTTCAGAGGGAAGTTTCGGTAGCAAGTCCTCCTCTGCCCAAATGGAAAAGGCGTCTGTATTAATATTGCACTCGAATAACGCAAGTGTAAGGAGGCTTGTTCCAAGTAATGCCCCTATTGCATTTGTTCTCCCTTTTGCTCCCCAATCATGAGTGCCAAAACATCGCTGTCCTATTTTGGAGTAACCGTGGGTGCGGGGCATATCATGGGCAAACCCGCTTTCATCAATATATACAATTGGCTTTCCCAAACGTTTATATTCTGCGATTTTTCCTTGAAAGATTTGTCTTTTTGTTTCGCAGGCCTTGGGATGGTTGAGAGTTTTTTTTATAGCTAATTCTTAACCTCTTCATGGCACACCGAATGCCTGAAGTGCTTACTTTGAGACGATGTGCTCGTTCATAGTTGAAGGCATCAGGGTATTTCTTGATATCCTCCATCAAGATCTCTCTATCAATCTTTATTGCAGGTCTGATTTTAGTGCGCCTCGGCTCTAACCTCTTAGACCAGAGAAACACACTATTTACACTTACTCCAAAGCGTCTTGCTACTTGGGCAAAGCTTAATTTTTCTTTGCTTCGGATCGATAGAACTTTTTTTCTAAAATCTAGCGAATATGTCATTCAAAAAATTATAACTAAAATGAAATATTTAACTACATAGAGTGTTATTACAATACTAAAAGAAGACACTCAACATTGGGATACCTAAGCCCAACAAAATTTGAAGAAAAGTACCAAAAAAGCCTATATTAAAACCGTCCACAAAATCGGGGCAAGGTCACTATTTTGATTTCGAATGTGTTAGGGTCAATATTTTTTGTTTCATAAGAATTTGTGCTTTCTTCTAACCTATTAAAGGATTCTGATTGCTTTGGATTTTTCATTCTGGTTTTACATCCTTTGTTGCATTGGTATAAGACAGCAAAGTATATCAAATTCAAAATTTCTTGACGACACTATCTAGAACGCAAATATGGACGTCGATTTTTAGGGTTTTGTAATTACTTCATATACGAGCTTAGCATAGTCTCGAATCTCTTGCCACTGCTTACATTCGATAAGCTCACCATCGTTGATTCCATATCCTGGGTCATTGGGTCTATTAGGGTCCTTTTTGAAGTCTTCGATCATTTCAGAGAGCTTCTTGAGCACCTTGCATTGCTTATTTGTCACATCAAGCTTGTTATCTTCAGCACCATGTATGACTGTTATTACATCACATAGATACCTAGAGCACGTTTTCATGCAGTTTTCCTCGTCGTATAGGGGAAACTCTTTCCTCACCCAAAAGCGCTCTTGATACTCTTGTTTGGATATCGTCCAGATTTCTAAATACACGTTGATCAGGCAGTGCTCAAGACTCGTCTCAGGGATATGCTGGCGTCTTTTGAATTGCTCAATAAGAAAACTTGGGTAAATCTTTTTTTCTTCTTCATGAACTTCTTCAGTTGTTGCGTCTCTTTGCTTTATCTCTGGACGTTTTTCTCTTGGGGGGCGAGACTTTTCCCATGCATCGAGGTCGTCTCCTGTGATCTCCTCATATACGAGCTTGGCGTATGCTTGTATCTTATGCCATTTTGGATCAGCAATAATTGCAGAGTCGTTAAGGCCGTATCCTGGGTCGTCTGGAACTTCGTCATCTGCTTCAAAGTCTTTTATCATATCGTATAGCTTCTGTAGCACTTCTCGTTGCTTAGCAGTCATAGAAACTCTTCCAGCATCATTCGCCAGAAGAACAGCTTCTCCATTGGACAGAAAAGTCTCTAGGGTTTCCATATAGTTATCTCCCATCATAGGAGGCTCTTGCCTTACCCAGAAGCGCTCTTGGTATTCTGCATTGGAGATGACCCATGTAGTGCGAATGAGCTGTAAAAAATCGGTGATTTTAGTTGGGTTGTAAGGAATGCTTTTTCCTGTTTCTTTTTCTGTGCGTGTTTCTTCTCTCGCCTTTCTAAACTCGTCTACAAGAAATAGAGGATATATGCTTTTATCTTCCCTAAGATCTCTTGCTTCATTTTCTATCTCTTCAGGTATCATTATTCCCATCCCTTAAATTGATACTCAGTTAATTGAATATGGGTTGTTTCATCTGGTTTTGTTATCCATTTACCATCTGTGGTTAAGAATTTATTATTCTTACACTGAACCACATAATGGGTCTGCTGTCTCATAGTACCATTCATCTGTTTACCCTCAATAATCGCAGTCACTGGATTCTCTTTGCGAAGACCTGGGCATATCCTGATTAAAATGTTTTCTTCGTATACAGTCCCAGGCTTTCTAAAAACAATACCTGCATTCTTCTTTGCAAATTCCGCTACATATTCAGTGGGAAAGAGCTTTGGATTCTCAAAAGACTTAAATCCAGAATAATCTAAAACCCTACGTATTTGTAACTCTGAGAGGTTATCACCTGAAAACTCTCTTGTTAGTGACTCATAGAATTTTTTTGGTGTTTTAGCTACTCTCTTAAGACGATCAATTTTTGGAGAAGCAACTTTCCACCACTCAAGCTCTGGGCCCTTGTTTACGTATGGTATATCGAAGGGTTTTATATATGTGAGTTTTCTTTTAGCAAGATTTAACGCAGTCTTATCACTAACAAAACTACATCGTAGTATGCGGTTCTCTATCAACTGCCTACCCACTTCATGCCTAAAGGCTACCGTGGACAGTGCCCTGTCCTGTAGTGGACTAACAGTGCTCATAGATTTTAAAGCTCTAAATGCTTTCGGTATCGAACCTGCTGCACCACCAAAACCAAAACCAAAGGCCACCCCAGCTGCTTTATTGGTGTCATGAGCTTCTGCCATAACGAGGCCTACTACGCCGCCTTCACAAGCCATGCCCAGTACGCTAATGCCTTCTGCGACTCTTATGACCTTTCCAACACCTCCAAAAGAAATCATCTCACCAACGAACTCCCCAGCTCTTGCTCCGAAAGAATGAGGGTCCTTGATATGTACAAGCTTGTCATACTTCAATAGCGCGCTAGCCGAGAATCTTTTAAAGTGTTCTTTTGGACATTCAGCTCCGGACACGTCAGACATATCAGGAAGCATTAAGCTGCAGATGCCTCGGAGAATTTTAGCACCACCCTTTGGAATGCTTTTTGTGAAGTCGTTAACAGCAGCGCTTTTCACCGTCTTTAAAGCATCTATAGCAGACCTTGACTGGAGAGTTACATCCATTAATGCAAACTCCATAGATCCAGAAAAACCAGCCATTTGAAGTGGTCTATTATGCGCTGGTCTTATATCTACAGGATTACTCCTCCCAAGACTTCTAAGCTCCATTGGTGGCACTTGCACATTGTTTGCCAGACCTTGCCCCCAGTAAGCTTGATAATTCAAGGGGGCTTTAGGGCTATTATCTACAACAGGCGTTTGGTATTGCATGTTTTTGTTGAAGAGTTGGCCTTGTTGCATCGCCTGAACATTTTCCCACTGTCCTGCATTAGGCTCCCTTATCTGTGGTCTATTCGGAGATGGAGGGGCTTGAGACAATTCTCTTGGCACATATCTATCTGAAGAGGTAGATGGATTCGTGGTATACAGCGGCATCTTAGTTGCAGATATTTCACCGCTTACTGCAACGTTTTCTTTTATCCAATTCCATGCTTTTCCTACTACTGTTTTGGGTTTCTTGGGCTTTTCAGGTTTAGATTCTGGAACTGGAATTCTCTCTATCCCTTGTAGACTATCTAGTGTCTTTTGGGCGTCATCTCTTTCTTCTATCGCCTTTGATAGATTCTCGTTTCCCTTGATGACTTTGCTCAATTCCTTAGTTGCAGAGTTGAATGCACCACAGGCTTTTTGATACTTTGCAAATTTCTCATTGAGGTATTTATTTGCTTCTGCAACACCAGCTTCTTTTTGTATGAGCTCATTTTGTGCTGCTTGGATCTTTAGAGCATGTTGCTTGCTGTCTTCTTGCTGCTGTAAGTCTGCCAGAGTTGGTTCTTGCTTGGGGTATTTTTCTTGTTCTTCTGGAGTAAGTTCTCCGCCAACTTTTGGTTTAGGAGCTTCCTTGAACTTTTGGTCAACGTACTGCTTAATGTAGTGACTTTGAACATCTCCATTGGATATCAATGCTCTTGCGATGCGTATGTCAAGCGGCGTTGTCTCATCTGTCTCAGGAAGCTGATTAACAGCCTCAGCTACGCTACAACCTAGTGCTTGGCAGACTAGCTTTTTCTTATCTTGCGTTAATGCGCCTTTGAGTACAGATCCACCAAGGTTTCTTAAGGCAGACTCTCCTTTTCCTGTCTTTTCTGCTCGAGTTGCTAGGTCAAGAAGATCAACACCAAGAGCCGTTCCTAGATCCCAGGAATTTCTTCCCATTGCGCTACCAAGACCAAAGCCTCCAAATAGCTTTAAGACTTGCACTGCCTGATCTTTTCCTTCAGGGTCGATTGTATTGCCAAAAGAGTTCATTGCCGTTTTTGCTGCTTGTCCAATTACTAAGCTTGGATCTCCCGTTATAAAGGATAATCCTCCAGAGATCAAGGCACTACATAGATCATCTTTTAGCTCGTTTCTATGTTTATTTGAGAGCTGATGATCTCGTATCTTTTGCTGCTGTCCAGAGTGCTATCGCTCGAGTGAGATCTTCCTTTGTGAGTCTTGGTCTTTCGATGCTTTCTTTAGAGGGGGATTGCTTGAGATAGATCTTAACCTCTTCAATGTCTTTCTTGAGCCACTCTGATACCAATAGGCTGCTGAATATCTCCTTCAGTGCTTTCATGCATTTGGGAAATAATCTAGGAAATATGGAAAACTCTCGCAAACAGGTATCGTGAGTATCTAGTTGAAATACATCTCCAATCTTTTGTCCTGCTTTATTCAGAGATTTTATAAGCTGCCCCTTCAGGCCATACTCTTCTTCAAGGATCTTCTTGAGCTCAAGAATCACTTCTTCTGTTGGTTGATGATAAGTACAGTGGATATCTGAAAAGTCTCCAGCATCTATGGTGTATTCGACTTTTTCACTCACGTCTGCATAGCCTCGAAAATGATCAGCTAACAGAATAGATGCTTCTTTAGCTAAGTTGTTAACACCACGTATCTCACGGAAGAAATCAACAAAAACCTTTTGAAAGCGCTCATCTTCCTGCTGCTTTCCCAAAACAAAGAAATAACTTTCTTGAATCTTCCTATTGATTGTTGTCTGCAGGGTTTTCATGTGCTGTGTATTGGCAGATAGTCTTTGCTCGGGATTTGGGTGCCAGGGATCTATAGAGTCAAATAGCTCTTGATACTTTGCTTCTGGAAGTCTTAGTGGTAAATGTCTTGCCGGAGGAGAGTTTTCTGGAGAACTAGATGCAGAACTATAACCGCATGACTTGTCACTAGAGATGGAGCTTGCTGAGGAGCTGGAGGGAGGAGGGACTCTAAGATGTGTTAAATTCTGCATCGGCTCATGCTACTAGTTTGATCAAGATGCCATAAGAGCTTAATCGATAGCGGTTATCTAGTCAAAGATTTACAACCACATATCAAAGAATTCCCATATTGGGACTGTTGAGAACTGGCATAATTTTCTAAAATAATTTAAGCTCTTTCTCTTTTTAGATGGAGGATTCCCATGCAACAAGTTGAGATGATTTGCTTAGAAGACTTGGTTCCAGAAAGCTACAATTACCGTAAATTTGCCAAGATTTGGTCATTTAGTTTTGTGGAGAAAAGACTCAGGAAACTGGAAAAGGACAATCCCCATAAAGGGTATCGCTTGCTGCGGATATTCAAGTGTTTATTGCTGCAGTTTCTGGAGAACTGCAGCGATAGAGAATTAGAACGCTTTATCCAAGAAAACACTGCAGCTCGATGGTTTTGTGGGTTTAACCTGAGAGACAATACCCCAGATCACACAGTCTTTTGTCAGCATACCAGTGTAGACATGCAGACAGGTCTTATCAATAAGGTTGCGATTACTCCGGCTAATATTACAGATGCCTCAGGTTTCAAACACGTCTGTCCCTCTCAGGGAGCTAGCTATATGGACAAGGGCTATTGTATAAGTCCCGCGCCCAGAATAGCTAAGGCAAAGGGGGTACATCTAGGCGCTATCAAAAAGAATAACATGAAGGGCAAAAATAAAGATCAGGATCGGTGGTACAGTTCCGTGAGGGCCCCTCATGAGCGGGTCTTTTCGCAAATAGAGAAACGAGTGAGGCATCGAGGAATCGCGAAAAATCAGTTTTCAAGTTTTATGCAAGCTATTTGTTACAATCTGAAGAGGCTAGCGGTTCTAGATCCCCCAAATTTGTGTCTCTCCTAGGGAGAGGTGTGTCCAAATGGACTGAATTTTCCATTTCTAAACACTTACAAACTACAAAACCTATTAAAAAGCACCTGTTTTTTTCGAACTCAAAAGTTTTACATCCTGAAACTTCTGAATCTCTTTGGTTCTAAACAGCCTCCTATAAGGGGCAAGTACAAGGCATAGGAAAGAAAGATGTTTTATCTCAAAAAATATTTGTATAGGGTCTTTTTGGGATAGCAGCCTGATCTCACTGAAACGGAAACAGCCTTGAGTAAGCCTTTTTCCATAGATAAAATTTTTGCACCAGAACCCTTCTTGGAGGGTTGTCATGACATATTATTTTTTTATGTAAAGAATTGCTCCCGAAATAACTCCAGTATCGTATCCAAAGAGGAGTCCTCCAATTGCAGCAACTGCGCTGATAACGGCCAGAAGCACCCGCTGTTTCGAATTCTCACGTGCCATAAACTTCACCATTATTGGAAGAGGAATAGAAGTCAACTATATGGGGTGAAGAATTGTTTGAGGGATGTTGCGGGAAAGGAGAGGGTTTGATACGATGGATTGCTTTATAATCTATTGGAATAACCGTCATGCTGGAATTTTTTCGCAAATACCAACGCTATTTTTTTATCGTTATCGCTGTTGTCATCGTCATCTCCTTTTCCTTTTTCGGAACGCATAGCGCAATTAATGCTCCTCAAAAAGCTGAGAATAGATGTATTGGCCAAGGGGTCGATGGATCAAAAATCATGAAAAGCGAACTGGACCATATGGTGCGCTTCTTATCAAGTGATCGAAACGATTTGGCGCTTACTGAAAAAGGAATGATGCCCAACTTTTTCAATGATGGAGTGGTACGAAAGGATCTCTTAGGAACTGGCATTGGAGTGTTGCTCGCGAATGCTTATTTTGAAGATTTGAAGGGAGATCTTAGCGAGCGCATGACCCATCATAAGGCGTTTCACCCTTATCGTCATCCGACAGCCCCCTTTATCAGTGTAGAGAACCTGTGGTCGCAAGTTCTCCCTTCACAGAAAGCTCATCTAGATGCTTTTTTGAATACGACAGACGAAATGAATCCTGATGCTTTTGGGCTTCTTGTGAACTTGTACCTGGGAGAATCTGCGTTTCCTCCAAATATTCTGCGCGAATATTTAATGTTTCAGCAAAGGCATTACACCTGGATCGAGCCTGACCCAGCATTAGAACGAGTGAACTTAAATGTTTTTCACTGCCGGAGCCTAGAAGAATGGTTTGGACCTCGGTTTATTGAGCTAGCGGCGCAGTTTGTGATCAATGCGGAGCTTATTGCCAAGGAGCGGGGATATAAAGTCAGCTTTGAAGAAGCACGCGTTGATTTGATTCGTAATGGTTACGAGGCAATGCAAACGCAGCTTCGAAAAGCAGAGGTTTCTGAAGAGGAAATCTCTCAGCTTTGGCAGCAGCAGCTATACACACTTGGAATGAACGAAAAAGAAGCTGTTGGAGTATGGCAAAAAGTTATGCTATTTCGCCGCTTATTTGAAGACGTAGGTGGAGCTGTTTTTGTTGATCCTCATGTCTACGAGACATTCTATAGTTTTGCTTCGAAGGCTGCTGAAGTGGATCTGTATCACTTACCCGATTCTTTGGATATCAAAAATTTTTCTACTTTGATGAAACTCGAGCTCTATCTTGACCAAGTTTCGCAAAATCGAAAGGAAGCATTGATGCTTCCACAAACATTTGCAAGTGTCAGTGAGATTGAACAAAATTGCCCTGAGCTCATTGAACAACGGTTTTTGGTAGAAGTTGCTGAAGTGAAAAAAGATGAAGTCGCTCTTGGCGTAAGTCTTAAGGAAATGTGGGAATGGCAGCTTGAAGAAGAGAATTTTGCACTTTTAACAAAAGAGTTTCCACAACTGAAACTTAAAAATGTTGAGGATGCAGAAGAATATTTTGCAGCGCTTGAAGGGCTAGGGCCAGAACTTCGCGGAAAGATTGACCGATTCTCAAGAGGAAGGATTGTTGAAAGTCATCCTGAATGGATTCAAGAGGCGCTCAATCAAAAGCATATAAATATTCGCAGTGTGAGTTTTTCACCGAGTGGAAAAAATTCTCCTTTCGAAGGAGTAGAGTCTACAGAGAAGCTTTCCAATCTGTTTTCTATAGCAGTGCTAAAGGGAGAACTCGATAGCGATCCCGAAGCTCTTGCAGCAAAAAATCAGTTGGAATTATTTACTGGGGATGGAGAAACCTACTACCGTTTTCAAGTGGTGGACCGGGATCTCACTCGAACGGTTTTAACCTTTGCAGAAGCTAGTGAGCGCGGTATTTTAGACACTTTACTTCAAATGCATCTGGAGGCCTCTTACCCTAAAGTGCGGACCAAGAACCCTGCTGTTTTCAAAACAGAAGACAACGACTGGAAGCCTTTAAGTGAGGTGGAGAAAGAAGTGGGTCAGATCCTCTTTGCAGAGATTTTAAAGAAGATTGATTTTCAAATATCGCAGCTTGGGGTTGAACTTCCTGAAGACCGCGCGGTAAGACTTGATGAGTTCTACCCTAAATATCGCCTTTTTCCACATATGATGGTGGCAGAAAAGGACGTTCGTAGGGTTGGTGAAGGGAGTCAATTCTTGAAGCAAGTAGAGCCTCTTAAAGAGGATGGAAAGCTTGGAGTAAAGGAAGATCTTTGTTCCCAATGGTCTCTTGTGAAAGAAAATATAATGTTCAAAAATCATGAGCGTAGCCCTTGGTTTTCTTCGGAGCTCTTTTCAATGGTAGAAAAGAGCTGGTCTGATGTGGAACATCGTTCTGAAAACCGTCTTTCGTTTTTCCAGCTTCAGGAAAAGTCGGTCCCCAGTGGGAATTTCAATGCAGAAATGAAGCAGGGGCAAGCGATTCTTTCGAAAGAGGCAGAGCGTCATCTCATGACTGATTTGATTGAGCGGATTCAGAAGAAAAATGCGATAAAGCTTAGCGATGTCAGTGCTGAAAGACCTTAAGCCCTTAAGTCCAGCGGCATTTTTTGAAGTCAGGGGAAAAATCCCCAAAGCGGAAAAGAAGCGGCAGTTTAAGAAGGGACTTCTTCCGAATACCACAGGTTTGACTGGAGAGGGTCGGCTTGTTTCATTGGCCCTCTTGTGGAGTCCTGTGGGAATCTATGTGGAAATGGGATGCAAATTGGGAATCGAAAGTGGGGATCAGCTAGAGTTATTTATGGATACCCGAGATCTTAAGACATCTAATGTGATCACCCGATTTTGCCACCATTTCTCATTTGATTTGGAGGAAGAGACTGGAGCTGAAGTGACCCGTTTTCGAGGTGAGGATAGCCACGAATTGGCGGACTCTAAGCTCATCACAATGAAAACAGAGGTGAAAAGGAGCTCGTATAGGGTTGAAATTGCACTTCCCAAAGAGATTTTATATGGGTATGATCCGGTAGAGTTTAAGCGCCTCGGATTTTGCTACCGCTTTAAGCGAAAAAATGGAGAAAAGGAGCACTTTAACCTTTCTTCGGATTATTTTAATCTTGAAAAACACCCCGCCCTTTGGGCCTCAATGGAGCTTATGGGATGAAGTATACAGATACACATGAATGGTACTTAGATGGAAAGGTAGGAATCTCTAAATATGCTCAACAGGAGCTTGGAGAAATCGTTTATATCGAGCTTCCCAAGGTTGGGCAGAAAGTAGAGGCTGGGGAAGAAATTGCAGTCTTAGAGTCTACCAAGGCTGCTGCTGACATCTACAGCCCGGTTTCAGGGACCGTCACGGCTGTCAATAGGAAGCTCAAAGAAGATGTGAGTTTACTCAACCAGTTTCCCGAAAAAGAAGGATATCTTTTTGAAATCACAGCGTCCCGTCCAGAGGAAATTCAAGAGCTCTTCACAGCGGAAGATTATCGTGCTTTAAGATCTCCGCTTCAGGAAAAATAAGCTCTTTAAAGTTTCGACTCAGGATATTGTGCACAAAAAATGCGTAATAATGATTATTCCATTTTTTGTCTTTTAGTTTAAAATTTCTTATGTAAAAATAAGTTTCATATGAATTTTGTATTATTGTTATAGCTGAAATATTTCGGTTTAGTTATAATTTTTTGAATGACATATTCGCTAGATTTTAGAAAAAAAGTTCTATCAATCCGAAGCAAAGAAAAATTAAGCTTTGCCCAAGTAGCAAGACGCTTTGGAGTAAGTGTAAATAGTGTGTTTCTCTGGTCTAAGAGGTTAGAGCCGAGGCGCACTAAAATCAGACCTGCAATAAAGATTGATAGAGAGATCTTGATGGAGGATATCAAGAAATACCCTGATGCCTTCAACTATGAACGAGCACATCGTCTCAAAGTAAGCACTTCAGGCATTCGGTGTGCCATGAAGAGGTTAAGAATTAGCTATAAAAAAAACTCTCAACCATCCCAAGGCCTGCGAAACAAAAAGACAAATCTTTCAAGGAAAAATCGCAGAATATAAACGTTTGGGAAAGCCAATTGTATATATTGATGAAAGCGGGTTTGCCCATGATATGCCCCGCACCCACGGTTACTCCAAAATAGGACAGCGATGTTTTGGCACTCATGATTGGGGAGCAAAAGGAAGAACAAATGCAATAGGGGCATTATACCATTTTCTGGCATTTGCCCATCTCCAAGAAGGGAAGACGTTTACAGAAACAGCAGCCTTTGTACGGGTGAAACTCAGGTCTTTGATGAGGTGGATCAAGAGATTTAGAACGGAAGGTTTCGAAGGGTTAAAAGATAAGCCGGGTAGAGGTAAGAAGCCATTGATACCTCTAGAAAATCAAGCTGCATTCAGGCAAGCTGTTTTAGAGCTGCAAGAGAAGAAAGTAGGTGGACGTATCAAAGGGAGAGACATTTTGGAATTGATGAAAACAAAATATGGAGTCGACCCATCTTTGAAGACGGTATACAATACATTGAAAAGGGCTGACCTCGTCTGGATCTCGGGTCGATCAATTCACCCCAAGGCAGACTTAGAAGCCCAAGAGACTTTTAAAAAAACTTCTCAGAAAAAGTAGTTGAGGCATTGCCAGCAGGAGTAGAAATAGAGTCTGTTGATATTTGGTTCCAAGATGAGGCTAGAGTGGGGCAAAGAGGCACTGTAACCCGTACATGGGCCAATAAAGGAACACGTCCTCGGCTCGCACGTCAGCAGCAATTTGAATACGCTTACATATTTGGAGCTATTTGCCCCGTCAGAGATGAAGCTGTAGGCCTTGTAATGCCAGCTGTAAATACAGAAGCAATGCTTGTGCATCTTGAGCACATTTCCATGAAGATTCCTGAAGGAAGGCATGCAGTTATTGTGCTGGATAGAGCTGCTTGGCATACAACAAAGCGACTTAAAAGGTTTAGCAACATAAGCCTTCTACCTCTTCCTCCGGTTTCGCCAGAGTTGAATCCAACAGAACAAGTATGGCAAACGCTTCAAGATGAACATCTAGCGAATCGCTGTTATGAAGATTATGATGCGATTACAATGGCCTGCTGCGATGCATGGAATGCATTTGTTGACACTCCAACCAGAGTGAGAAGGCTCTGCTCAAGACCGTGGGCTATTTTATGACGTTATTTTTTACGAATGGTATTATTGGGGCTGTAACTGTATGCATTCAGTCAAGGGAGGAGCAAAAGAAGGACACAAAGGGCATTTTTGGAAGCTCTTGCCACAAGGAAAAGTGACATAGCGAGTGATTTCTCCACTAATAGCTTGCCCAATCTGTGGAAGCAAAGACCTCAAGAAAAAACTATCGCAGATCTTGCAGCAAGTAGAGTTTCCTGACGTTGATCCAATCGTGACTCAAAAGAGATGAACGCGGTTTTTGCTGCTGAAGAGCAATAAAAAAAGCGCCAACCAAGGTTGACGCTCAAATTCCCGGAAGGGGAGTAAGCCGGATTCTGTCACCCACAAACCGTAGGTTGCAATCATTCATCTAGGGACCTTATTACTAAGACCCTCAAGCGACATTGAAAGAGTCCCTTTGCGAAAAACAGCTTAGACTCTTTTCTTGCTTCAGGTGGGGTTTGCCTCTCCGGGACATCGCTGTCTCGGGGCTAGATCATTAACCCAGCATTTTCATCCTATCCAATCCTTGCAGATCAGCGGCCTGTTTTCTGTTGCACTTTCCGTAGCCTTACGGCCCCCAGCATTTCGCTGGCACCTTTTTCTCTGAAGTCCGGACTTTCCTCTCTCATAGAAGCCGAGCTTCTACAACAGCGATTGCATCCCGCTCCGTAGTTTCTTTAGTCTCCGATCGTGATCAGAGATTTACGCCTTTACAGCGCGACGGCGACGGCGGCGCGTTGGCGCTTCCGCTCCTTCGGCTGCTTCACTTTCTTGCCAGAAATGGATCCGCGAACAATGCTCACAGAAGACGATAGCCTTTTCCTTGCGGACGAGGTTTTCGTGTTGGAGGGTGAGGGCTATATGGCACCCGCTACATGTCCGATTTTCAATCGGAACAATCACGCGGTCTTTTTTGTTGCGGAGAAGGCGTTCATAAATTTTAAGGGTTTCGGGCTCAGCATTCCCGACGATTGCATCGCGTTCGACTTTGAGGCGCTGACCCTCTTCATTAATCTGATCGATGCTTTCTTTAATTTCTTTTTCTAGCTCTTGGCTATTGGTTTCTGTTGAGGAGAGGCTCTCTTTAATTTTCTCAAGGATCTCTTCCTCTGCGACCTTTTTATCTAAAATGTTGGATGTTTGAGTTTCAAGAGCGACTTTTTCTCTTTCAACAGTTGTCATCTCCTGAGTGAGGGCGTTGAATTCCTCAATTTTTTTAACACTTGATTGTTGTGATTCGAGCTTTTTATACTTCTCTGTAAGTCCTTGAATCTTTTCTTCAAGGCCGCTGACCTGTTTGTCAAGATCACCGATTTCTTCTTCTTTCAGTTTCAATTGTTCATTCAGCTCGATGCGGAGAGACTCAATCTGCTTTAGCTCCCCTTGCCGCTGCTTTTTTACGCGCATCAGGCGAATCATCTTTATATCAAATTCTTGAATATCAAGTAGTGGCTTTATTGCTTCGTGCATCTAGTTCTCTCTGAAGTTTGCTTATGACCAACAGCGTATCTTTTTTCCAAAAAATTCTCAAGAGAAAACTCAAGCTCCCATTGAGAGAGGCGACTATGGATAATTGTAAAAAATGATGTTTCATGCCGTATTCTTCAAGCTATTATTGTGTCTTTGAGGCTACGTAGTAAATTAAATTTTATTTAGGCGTGTCGGGCTAAAGTTGTGGCCGCATAGACTTTCTAGCAAATCACTGGGTCTGAGTTGTAGCAATAAAAAGATCAATTTGCTGGTTTAATGGGAATGTGGCATATTGAGAGGTTGAACAAGGTGGAGAGATGCCCGTATGTCCTATTTAAGCCGTTATTTTGAGAAGACTGTAGAGGCGGAGAGAGACTCTGCAGCCATTGCCTATCTGGCAGCTCTTGATCATATCCAGAAGGAAAACCCTGAGGTTGCCTTCGGGATTGTCAAAGAACTTCAAGATCAAAGAACGCATTTGAAATTGATTGCATCGGAGAATTATTCTTCATTGGCAACGCAGCTGACAATGGGAAACCTTTTAACCGATAAATATAGTGAAGGGTATCCGTACCATCGGTTCTATGCCGGGTGTGAAAATGTCGATAAGATTGAGGCTTTAGCTGTTGAAGAGCTTAAAAAACTTTTTGGCGCGGAGCATGCTTATGTGCAGCCCCACTCTGGAGCAGACGCTAACTTAGTTGCATTTTGGGCAATTCTTGTTCATCGCGTTCAAAATAAAGAGGTTGAAAAGCTTGGAAAGAAGAGTCTTGATGAGATCTCTTCTGAGGAATATGAACGGATACGGATGCTCATGCTTCAGCAGAAAATGATGGGGCTTGCGTTAGACTCAGGAGGTCATTTGACCCATGGATTTAAGCATAACGTTTCGTCAAAGATGATGCAGGCAACCTCTTACGGCGTCGATCCAAAGACAGAGCTCATGGATTACGATGCTATTGAAAAGCAGGCGATGCGAGAAAAACCTGCGATTTTAATTGCTGGATATTCTGCGTACCCAAGGCTCGTTAACTTTGCAAAAATGAGGATGATTGCAGATAAATGCGGCGCTGTTTTTATGGTTGACATGGCCCACTTTTCAGGTCTTGTTGCGGGAAAGGCTCTCACTGAGGAGTTTGACCCTGTTCCTTATGCGGATATTATTACCTCGACAACCCATAAAACGCTTCGTGGCCCGCGTGGTGGATTGATTCTTTGCAAAGAAGAGTTTCGAGAAGTGATTGATAAGGGATGTCCTCTTGTCCTTGGGGGACCTCTCCCTCATGTCATGGCGGCCAAAGCAGTTGCTTTTAGAGAGGCAAACAAGCCTGCATTCAAGGCGTATGCAAAACAAGTCATTTTAAATTCCCAGGCAATGGCAGATCAGTTAATGTCCCGAGGAGCAAAGCTTTTTACTGGGGGAACTGATAATCACCTGGTTGTTGTCGATGTCATGGAAAGCTTCGGAATGACAGGGCGGCAAGCCGAGACGGCCATGATTGAGGCCAACATGACGGTAAACCGTAATACAATTCCTAATGATGTCAATGGAGCATGGTATACATCTGGAGTGCGTTTAGGGACAGCTGCGTTAACATCTCGTGGCCTTAAAGAAGAAGAAATGAGACTCATTGCTGATTTAATGGTAGATCTGCTAAAAGCAACAAAAGCAAGGATAGTAGAACGCACCAGGAAACTGAGCAAAGCAAAGGTGAGTATTGACGGACCTTGTCTAGAGAAAGTGAAGCAAGAAGTCACACTTCTTTTGGAAGGATTTCCGCTTTATCCCGAGCTTTCTGTTTTAGATGAAGTACAAAAATTAATGGTATAACAAAGGATAGAAAAGTGACGACTCAACTCAATCCCATTCGACTGGAAGATGATGAAGACGAAAAAGAATCTTCCAAACCATTCGATACAAAGATCGAAGAGATTCTTCTAAAAAAACGGCGAATCTTTTTCTCTACTTCTGTTTCTGATCAAAGCGCAAAGGATGTGATCCGCAAGCTTTGGTACTTAGAGCATACAGCTCCCGGAGAACCTATCTTATTTGTAATCAATTCTCCTGGAGGGTCTGTAGATTCTGGGTTTGCGATTTGGGATCAGATGCATATGATTACATCGCCAGTCGTAACTGTAGTAACAGGGCTTGCGGCTTCGATGGGTTCTGTCCTAAGTTTGGCTGCGGCTCCAGGAAAGCGTTATGCAACCCAAAATGCGCGCATTATGATTCACCAGCCTCTTATTGCTGGAGTGATTCAGGGACAGGCGACGGACTTGGAGATCCAAGCAAAAGAAATTATCAAAACGCGTAAGCAAATTGTCGATGTTTATGCAAAGGCAACAGGAAAGGATTCCGGTTTGATCGAGAAAACAATTGATCGCGATACCTGGATGACTGCCAATGAAGCAAAGGACTTTGGGCTCTTGGATGGGATTGTAGGATCCTTCCAGGAACTCGGTTTTGAATAATGACATTTTCTTTTTCCAAGTACCATGGGACGGGGAACGACTTTATCTTGATCGATAACCGAGAAATGGGGATTTCGGTCGGCCCGGGCATGGTTGCAAAAATTTGTCATAGGCAATATGGGATTGGAGGCGATGGGGTCATTTTTTTGAGACCTTCCAATCAGGGAGATTATGCAATGCAAATCTTCAATGCAGATGGGTCGGAGGCGGAAATGTGTGGCAATGGCCTAAGGTGCTTGGTTCAGTTTATTCAGGATTTAGGAGATAAAAAAGCAAAGTTTCAGATTGAAACAATGAAAAAAGTCTACACCTGCAAGGTTAGTCAGGGGGAAATTTCTGTCCAAATGGGAGTTCCCAAGATTGTAGAAGAAAAGGACTCAGAATATCTTCTCGAAGTAGGTGTTCCTCACCTTGTTGTCTTTACTGATAATCTTGCTCGCTTTGATCTGGAGGCTCGAGATCGTTTTTCTGATTTAGGAGTAAATATCAATTATGCTATGCTCGATCCCCTTAATACTCTGCATGTGCGTACTTTTGAACGGGGCGTAGAAGAAGAAACTTTTTCATGTGGGAGTGGCGCAACAGCTGTTTGTATGGCTGCATGGCACCGTTTTGGGATTTCTGGATCTATCGAAGTCATCTTTGGTAGCACGGAGAAACTTCAATTCGAGATGCTAACTGAAAACAAAAAACTTGTAGAGATCAACATGTCGGGTGATGTCTGCCATGTGTACAATGGGATGATTTAAAGATGAAGATTGGGGTTCCAACAGAGGTCAAAGACCATGAGTATCGGGTTGGAGCAACTCCTGCGATGGTCAAAGCTTTTGCCAAAGGGGGGCATAAGATCTTTATTCAAAAAGGAGCTGGATCAAAAATTGGCTTTGAAGATGAAGATTATCGGAAGGCAGGAGCAACAATTGTGCCTGGGCCTAAAGAGGTCTACGCTGCTGAAATGGTGATTAAGGTGAAGGAGCCTCAACCTTTTGAGTACCCTCTTCTTAGAGAAAACCAGATCCTTTTTTGTTACCTCCATTTGGCACCTGATCCTGAGCAAGCAGCTGCGCTTTTGAAACGAAAAGTCGTTGGCATCGCTTTTGAAACGGTTGTCGATCATAAAAGGCGACTTCCACTGTTAACTCCAATGAGTGAAATGGCGGGAAGAATCGCGATCCAAGCAGGCGCTTACGCGCTTCATATGTCAAATGGTGGACGAGGAGTTCTCCTTGGGGGAGTTCCTGGGGTGTCTCCAGGAAAAGTGGTGATTATTGGTGGAGGAATCGTGGGGACGCAAGCTTCAAAGATGGCCGTAGGCCTTGGCGCTGATGTTACCATCTTAGATAATAACCTCAATCGTCTGCGGGAGCTTGATGATCTCTTTGATGGAAAACTTAAAACGCTTTACTCGACCCCAGCGACTGTTGAAGAAGAGGTCATTGCTGCTGATCTTGTGATTGGAGCGGTTCTTATTCCTGGAAAAATTACTCCCAAGCTTGTGACAAAAGGTCTTATTAAGAAGATGAAACATGGAGCTGTTGTTGTAGATGTAGCAATCGATCAAGGGGGGTGCTGCGAAACCTCTCGTCCCACGACTCACTCCGATCCTATCTATGTTCAAGATGAGGTTGTTCATTATTGTGTTGCGAATATGCCAGGAGCTTGTGCTCGTACTGCAACCATTGCGCTTACGAATAGTGTCCTTCCCTATGCACTTCGACTTGCTGAGCTTGGGTATAAGAAGGCGCTTCTTTCTGACTTCCTTTTTCTCCCCGGGATGAATGTTTGTTTAGGAAAAGTGACGAATGAGCATGTAGCTCATGATTTAAATCTTGATTTCCATGAACCTGAAGAGGTCTTAAACGCGCTTTGACTAAGGGGGTCTTTCAAAACCAGCACTATTTAGAAGGGGAAGCCTTGATCAAGGAAGGTGAGGTCAAAAGCATCGTTTTTTCCGGAGGAACATATCAGGTCGAAGTCCATGATCCCAAAAGTGGAGAGGAGTATTGGCCTTTTCTTCAACTTGGTGATGAAGGAGAAGTCAAAGATGCCTTCTGTACTTGTAATGAGGCTGAAAAGCACCGATCATGTCCTCATTTAGCCGCAGCGTTTCTTAAGGTTGATGGGGAAGAGCCCCTTCACATCCGCTTTGAGGACTCTCTTTGGAATAAGCTTTGCCTTATGGGCTTTAAAAGACATGGGACACAGCAAAACTCTTTAAAGAAAAAAGGGGAGAAAGAGTATGTTTCCGCGGCTGAGGGAGGAGAAACGCTCTTTTCTGTAAAAATCAAAACAGAGAAAGGGGCGAAGGTTCTTAATGAAATAGTTTTTAATCGAGCGATAGAAACTGAAGAAACATCTTTAAAATTCTCCAACCTTCCGGCGGAAGAGCTTGCCCTATGGAAGAGAGGAACTCCTACTCAAGCGCTTCAATATGAGCTTTCTTTTTGGTCCGACTTGGCAAAATGGATGATTCTCGCTGATGAATTTAATGAGGTGTACTCGATTGATTTTAGCACATCGGGAAAGACGCTTCCAAAAATGGTAACGGTTACGTTCAAAGATTTAGAGTTTCAATTTTATATTGCCGAAGTGAACTGGAAAGAAATTATCCCGTCTCTTCGTTTTGTAAAATCTCCCCTTCCTGTGCATGAGTTTCGAGACGTGAGAGTGCAGAAAATGCGCTACGACGCGGGTGCGAAGGAGCTTCACATTTCCTCAGAGCCTCTAGAAGAAAAACGGGGAGAGGGAATGGTAAAATTAGATGACTGGGAGTTTTTTCCTACAAGTGGATTCTTTCCAGCAAAGACAAGTCCCTTATTGAAGAAAAAGGTTGTCTCGCAGAAAAATCTTGGGGATTTTTTGCAGCAAAACTTTAAAGCTGTGCAAAGATATCTGGAAGGGGCGACACTTTCTCGAGAAGCGGTGACGCCGCTTTATGATTTACACTTTGATAAAAAAAAGCAGCTTCATATCGAGTGTTACGCTTTTGAGAAAGGAGACTTGCAAAAAGAAGGAGCAGCACTGTTCTCTTCGTGGGTTTACCTTGATGGAAAGGGATTTTATCCCTTCAAAGAGATGCTGTTTGAAGACCTTGATACGGTTGTTCCTGCTGATAATATCGGGGATTTTATCAATGAGCATCGCCTATGGCTTAATGAACATGAAGGATTTCAGATTCATCTCTCAAATGTAGAGTTTCGTTTGTCCTATGCCTTTGATTTGAAAATGCTCACTTTTGAAAGTGAATCAGGAACGTTTGAAGGGAATGAAGATATTCTTGATTTTGGAGATTGGCTCTATATGAACAGAAAAGGGTTTTATCGGAAAGTTCGAGCTCGTGGTCTTGGAAATATCTCTTCAAGTAAAGCGATAAAGGCAAGAGAAATCCCTCTTTTCATTCATGAAAATCAAGAAGAGCTTGAACAAATTAAGAACTTCTTTAGCCCTGTTTGCCCCTTAGAAAAAGCCGGTCTTAATATTTTGATCGACGAGAAGGGACACATTGTAGTGGAGCCTGAGTACTTTTATCGTTCAGAATACCAGGGGCGCGAGATTCACTACTACGGGGATTATGCATATGTACCCGGAGAGGGTTTTAGTGAAATTCCCCTTTCTGCACGTCTTCCGGAGAAATATCGGAAAAGAGCTCATATTGATGAAACAGGAGAACCTCTTTTCATCACGGTAGAACTGACAAAACTTAAAGCTTACATCATTAAGATCGATCGCCGACTCAAACGACCTCACAATCTGACGCTCAAAGTGAATACTATCGATAGGACTGAGGGAAAAGAGTGGGAAGTGCAGTTAGCGTATGTCAGTGAATTTGGAGAGGAAAGTCTTAGTACTATTAAAGAAGCAATTGACCGCCACCGCTCCTATGCTATTACTGAGGCAGGACTACTCTTTTTTAAGGATCCTCGATTTAATTGGCTTCGAGAAGTTGGAAAGATTGAAGAAGACAGCCTCACTCTTTCAACCTTGCAATGGATGCGTCTTCGGACCTTTGAGAATATCGAGCCACCTAAGGAGGAAACACAGGAGTCTTCTAAGACGCGCTCACTTCTTGAAGAGCTTGATTCTTTTGAGACGACGGATACTCTTAGTGTAAAGGGGTTAAAGAGCACGCTCCGTCCTTACCAAGACGTGGGTGCCAAGTGGTTATGGTTTCTCTACTCCTATGGCCTTTCAGGACTTTTGTGTGATGATATGGGGTTAGGTAAGACCCACCAAGCAATGGCTCTCCTCGCTGCTGCTAAAAATTCGGAAGGAAAAAAAAAGAAAAAGTTCTTTGTTGTCTGTCCTACTTCTGTAATTTATCATTGGGAGGATCTATTAGAGAAATTTCTTCCCGGTATGAATGTTGTCGTTTTTTATGGAACACAGCGCACATTGAAGTCCTTTAATTATGAAGCCGATATTCTTCTCACTTCTTATGGAACGCTGCGGAGTGAGAGAGAAGAATTATCGACAATTGAGTTTGATGTAGCGATTCTTGATGAAATCCAAATTGCTAAAAATGCGCAGTCTCAAACCCATAAAGCCCTTTCAAAGCTGGATGCCAAGACTAAAATAGGTCTTTCAGGAACTCCAATTGAAAACCGTCTTCAAGAACTCAAAGCTCTTTTTGATATTGTTCTTCCAGGATATATGCCAACGCAGGCTCAGTATCGTGAACTCTTTGTTAATCCCATTGAAAAACTTCACGATCAAGAAAAAAGGATGCTCCTCTCTCGTTTGACTTACCCTTTTGTCCTTCGAAGAAAAAAAAGTGATGTTCTTGAGGACCTTCCTGAGAAGATTGAAGAAATTGCATATTCCTATCTTTCTGAAGAGCAGCAGACACTTTATATGGATACTGTGAATCAGTCCCGCGATGCTTTGCTAAATGACGTCTCGAATCCTGATAAAGCCGTCCCATATATGCATGTTTTTGCACTCCTAAATAGCTTAAAGCAAATATGTAATCATCCTTGCTTGATTAATAAAGATCTTAAAAATTACAAAAAGTACCGAAGCGGAAAATGGGATCTTTTTATTGAGCTTCTAGAAGAAACTCGAGGGAGCGGGCAGAAGCTTGTTGTTTTTTCCCAGTATCTTGACATGATGACTCTGATTGAGAACTATCTCAAGGATAACAAGATTGGATATGCGACCATTAGAGGATCTACTCAAAATCGAAGAAAGCAGCTCCAGACTTTCAAGGAAGATCCTGAATGCGAGGTCTTTGTTGCTTCATTAAAAGCTGCGGGAACAGGTGTTGACTTGACTGCAGCCTCCGTTGTCATTCATTATGATCGATGGTGGAATCCAGCAAAAGAAAATCAGGCAACCGACCGGGTCCATAGAATTGGACAAAATCGTGGGGTTCAAGTTTTTAAGATGGTGAATAAGTTAACTATTGAGGAACATATCCACGCGCTTATTGAGAGGAAGATCAGCCTTACCGAGGGGGTCATTGGATATGATGATAAAGATCAAATTAAACACTTAGATCGCGAAGATCTCATCAGACTTCTAAAAAGTCTTTCTTAGAACTTGAGAAATATATGGTAAGATTTTCCTAGGGCGTGTCCTTAAACTTCCTTTCCAGGATTTGGACCACCTTTCCCCGTCTGTATTTGTGTTCGATCTCAACAACTTTACCAAGTTGCTATCAATCTCCACACGTCAACAGATGAGAAAATCTAGGCACAACTCCTTGGAGAGGACTTCAGGGACACACCCTATGCATAAAAATTATCCTTAAAAAAATAACCTTGACGTTGTATCGTTCAAGAAATAAAATAGGCAACCTTGATAATTATTCAAATTGGAATATATATGAAACATCTAGCAATATTCGTTTTAATACTTGTGGCATCTTTTTCTCCCGTGATTGTTTTTTCAGAGTTACGTCGCGTAGTACCCATAGCAGAAGAATGGAAATGCTCAAAATGTGGACTTCATAATTATGAAGGGACAACAAAATGCTATTATTGTGGAACAGCCAAATAATAATGGAATAAGTCTATTTCTTTTTTTTAAGAAAAAGCTGCACCATTATAAACAGAGCGATAGAGAAGATGGCGCTATAAAGAGAAGCGGTTAACCCCAATATTTCCCACTTTGTAGCCCCTACTACGCAGCTACATATGCTTCCAAAGAATTCCTTGAACGTATGAAAAGCGGCAAACCAAAGGATTACCATCAATATCGCCTGGATAAACCGAAGCATTCCCCGTTTTTTTCTGATCAATAGGCCAATAATCGAGAGGGGAACTAAAAAAAAATATCCCCATCGTTGTGCCTTGCAGTAGATACAGGGGGGAATCTCCATTCCATATTGGACATAGAAAGAAATTCCAATTGCAATGATGCCGACAATCAAGAAAAAAATAAGTAAGAAGCGGTATCTCTTTTCCATTCCCTACTATTTACCTTCTCCATGATTTTTTATTAATATTTTTTTTTAAGCAAGGATTTGGTATGATAGGAGCCTATGAAAACAAAAATTGCTTTGATAGGGCGCCCTAATGTGGGAAAATCGGCCCTTTTTAATCGGATTGCCAAAAAACGGATCGCTATTGTTGATGAGATGGAAGGTGTGACTCGTGATCGTCTTTATGCTGAGGCAGATCTATTTGGGCGCCCTTTTGAGATTATTGACACTGGTGGAATTGATGAAAGCAGTACGATCCCCTTTGCTGAGGAGGTCAAGCTTCAGGCAAAAGTTGCGATTGAAGAAGCCGATAGTTTAATCATGGTTGTTGATTCACGGACTGGCCTTACCAATTTGGACAAAAATGTTGCACAAATCCTCTTGAAAAGTGGGAAGCCACTTACCCTTGCTGTGAATAAAATGGATAATGAAGATCCTTCGATCCTGGCGCCATTTTATGCATTAGGGATAGAAAGGATGATTCCTGTATCTGCGATTCAAGGGAATAATATTGTTGAGATGTTGCAGATAGCTCTCGAACCTTGCCCCATTGTTGATGGAGAAGATGATGCTAAGGGAATTAAGGTAGCTATCGTTGGTCGCCCCAACGTTGGGAAGTCAACCCTTATCAACACTCTTTTAGATGAGTCTCGCTGCGTTGTAAGCCCTATTGCCGGAACGACTCGAGACTCGATTGATGTTGTCGTTGAGTTTGAAGGAGAGACTTTTACCTTTATTGATACCGCAGGGATTCGTCGAAAAAAGTCTGAGCCTGAAGTCGTTGATAAATTTGCTGCCATTCGGACCGAACGCGCCATTGAGCGAGCAGATGTATGTATCTTCATGCTGGATTCCCAAGAGGGGATGACATCTCAAGAAAAAAGGATTGCCAATTCTATTGAAGCAAAAGGAAAGGGGTGCATCATTTTTCTCAATAAGTGGGACCTTGTAAAAGGATTTCGAATGGAGCATTGCAAAAAGAGTCTTGAGATTGAAGCATCCTTTATCAACTATTGCCCTACTCTATTCGGTTCTGCCCTAACGGGTAGAAAAATTGATGACCTCTTCCCTTTGATTCGAGAGGTTTATGAAAATCTTACAAAAAGAATATCCACTGGGCAGCTCAATAAGTTTATTGAGCGAGTGATGCATAAGGTGCATCCTCCAATGCTTAGAGGGAAACGCCTCCGTATCTATTATATGGCGCAGGTTGACTCCGCTCCCCCCCGTTTCGTCTTCTTCGTCAATCAGATAGATCTGTTAGGTGATACCTATAAGAAATACCTAATCAATCAGTTCCGCAAGACCTATCAATATACGGGTGTTCCTCTGACCTTTTACCTTAAAGGTAAAAAGAGGCAAGACAAGAAAAAATCCTCTCATGATGAAGTGGCTTTCTTGGAGGATCCTCTTCTTTTTGATGATGAGAAAGTTGGATCCCACTTATAAATCTCTCCATCGATTGTCACTGTGCGATAGACCCATTCCTCCTTATTTTCTCGAAGGAGGCGATCACACCCCATGATGTATCCTTTAATAAAGCCATGTCTTCTCATTGCTAGAAGCATATAGCGTGAGCTTGTGGGACGGAAGTGACTACGAGGGCCATCAACAGGGGAGATGATATTTTGATGAAAGAAGATAATAGTTGCGCTCAGTTTGGTCATGAGTCCTGACTGTTCCGGAAGAGGAGGAATAAGACTGGTGCTTGGGACGAGTTCACTATCTTTTCCCCATGGCTCGACGAATCCCACTTCAGCAAATAGAGGAAGGGACAAGACGAACAATAGAAGTGTTTTCATTTAGAACCCAAACCTTAGCATTAAGACAGGGAAGGAGCTATGTTTGTTGAGGATGGGATAGGCTTCTTCTTCATAAAGACGTTCATTATAAAGCTTAGCACTTTCTCCAGCTCCGTAGATCCCTCCAAAATACCAGCCTGTTTCAAAGCTTGTGAAAATTGCTCCCGCCGCGTAGTTTCCTTTAGTATAAAAGTGAACCGATGCCCAGATAAAGAGGCCATTTAAGAGAAAGGAGGTAAGCGCTGATTGTTTTTGTCCGACATACAAGAACCCTGCACCAGGGACAAGGGCATTGAGCGTTTGTGCTTTTTTAACAGATTTTTTTTTTGCTTCGTAAGTGTCTAGAAGCTGTGTAATGTATTCCTTCGAGGGGTCTTCCCTCTGAATCGTCCGGAGTGTGTTCAGGTCCCCTTCAATCAGTGCTGTTGAAACCTTGAGTCTTTTTGCCGTTTCAGGAAAATGGTGCTCTATCACCTTAAAGACATAATCTGCTTTTTTTTCTTCTCCGACTTCCATATAACTTTCATACATTATAATCAGAAGATCATGATACGCAGGAAAACTCTCTGTCGCTGAATATAGAGACGAGTGGGTAAACTCTTGTGTTACTTGCTCATATCGTTTTCCTAAATAGTAGCTCAAGAGGATCTGATACTGAATCTCTTCAAGACGCTGAGGCTTCCCTGCTGGCAATAGAAACTCTGCACGTTTAAATGTTGTGATTGCGCGGTAAAGGTCCAAATATTCTACAAATTTTTGAGCAATCAGATACTCCTGCCCCCATGGTTCTCCCTTCTCACTTGCATCTAGCGGTGGGAAAGCCGGAGGCAATTGCTTTAAATACTTGTCTTGCACTGAAAAATTTACCTGCGGCTCAATCTTATCAGGGACTTTGTAGCAACCTGTTATGGCGAGCAATAGAAGAACAGTGAGGATTAATTTTGCATACTTCATTGGGGGATAGCCTAGCATTCATCGAACGAAAAGTCCAGCTGTTTAGAGACCCTCTTAGGGCTAGTGTTCTATCAACTTCAGATTGAAACTAATAAGTATCGTCTGGGGTTTTGACAAGTTCGACACCAATATCAAAATCTTCGGGATCGCCTGAGTAACCGCGGAAGATATCTTCCTGTCTTTCGGTAATCTCAGAGTAAACATCGAAGGATTTGATAATTTGTGGTTTCACAAAGAAGACAATATTTGCAACCGAGCTATCTAGACTGACATCAGAGAAAGCTGCGCCAATCAGAGGAAGCCCCCCAAGACAGGGGATGCTTGTTTTAGTGCGTGTTTTAGAGTCTTGAATTGATCCACTTAAGACAAGGAAGCTTTTGTCTGGAACACTGACAACAACCTTTGTGCTGCTTTTACTTGTTGTGATTCCTTGAACCTGATCAGAGCTTACGCTACTTCCTCGGTCGGTATTGATTTGTTCGGAAATATCTTCCTCAATCATGAGAGTGATGACGTCGTTATTCCCAACAACAGGAGTAATACTCAGGCTGATTCCTACATCGCGGTATTCCAGATTGGCTGTTGTGATTTGGTTCGCACCATTTTGTGTGACAAGAGATCCAGTATACGGGATGTTCTGCCCTGAGAAGATAGTAGACATTTTATTGTCCTGAGTGATGATCTTCTGGTTCATCACAATCGTAGAATCACCATCATTCTTGAGTGCATTGATCAAAGAACCTAGTGCAAAATAGGTTTGGCCTTTATGGAGAATAATATCTCCAATCACTCCAAGATCTCCCCCTGATGCAATAGGAATCATGGTCCCTGTTGGAGTTGCTGAACCGGTAACGTTCTGTACGGCGCTGTTAAAGCTTGCCAATGGATCAACGTTGTTGGATGTATTTATGGGTTGACCATATGTGCCATAAGAGAACTTATTCCGGTAAACACCTTGAGATCCCCAGTGAAGACCAAATTCTAGAGTGTCGGCATTTTGCGTTTCAATCACTAGGATTTCTACAAAGACCTGTTTGAGAGGGATGTCAATGCTCTTGATCAATTCTTTGAGTTTCCCTAAGGAGTCTGCTTGTCCTGTAGCAACGAGGGAATTGGTGACTTCGATCCATTGAAGTGTTCGGATTGCTTGAGCTAGATCACTATTTGATTTTGATTTTCCAAGGTCTACTCCGATAAGCTTAATCGCAGTCTGGATCTCTTCTCCTGAATGATATTGCAGCTTGTAAATGAGGAAACTCATATCAGAGACAGTTTCAATTCCAGGCTCACCCTCAGGAATTCCTGGTCCGGGAATATCAAAACGTTCTAGAAGATCAAAAACCTTTTTTGTTTCCTTTTCATCACCTGAGACCAGAATCGATGAGGTCCTTTCCATCCACTTGAGATTATTAATCACATCAAAGAGTTCTTTATCACTGACACCAGATGTTCTTAAATTTTGCTCAAAATCGTGGAGTACACGAATTAACTCTTCTCCAGGAACGTACTTAGGTTTGTAAATCAAGTAGCCAGTAGGGGCACGAACAGGAGCTTCTTGAGCAAGCGAAGGAATATCAAATTTCTGAGCCAGAGCCAGCGCTTCTTGAACGGCATGGGGAGTTCCAGTAAAGATGATTGAATTTGTGTCTTGAACATAGCGCATATTATTCAAGGTTGTCATTAAATCGTCTTGAGTGGAGCCTGCACGTTGCAAGTCTAAAGACATATTTCTTAAGTATCCCATTAAGGATTGCCCTGTCAGATACTTGATCTTGTAGATCATAAACGTAGTCTTCCCAACTTGCTTGGGCTGATCATCGGTTGGACTATCTAAAGAAGGGAGTAACTGGTGAACTTTGGCAATTGATTCAGAAGTTCCTGTAAATAAAACACCTTTTCCATTGGAAACAAGGCGAGTATTTTGCAGGGTGCTGACCAAGCTCTTATCGCTAAATCCTGCGCCTTCCATATCATCTGCAACCCGGCGTGCGTGTTGCCTTAGTTGATCGGCAGTAATATGAACAGGAGTATACACAAAGAACTGATTTGCGTCGGGAGAGATAGCCTTTGTATTGTCAAAGGTTGGAACAAGGCCCTCAATTTGGGTTATAGCATCCTTGGTTCCAGTATATAGAACGCCAGTTCCCTGAGAAACAACTGTTGCGGAGTTTAGAGCTGTAATCAGACTCCTATCGGTAAGGCCTCTATCTTCCATTTGATCGGCAGCATGTCGTGACTGTTTGATAATCTCTTCAGGAGTTTGGTGCTGAGGTTTGAAAATAAAATACTGAGAGGCTTTGGTTTGTTCCTGCTGATTATCATACTGTTCAGCCATCATTTTTATTTTTGAAATAGCTTCAGGTGTTCCCGTAAATACAACACGATCTCCACTAGATGAAATCTTAGCAGAGTCCATGGCGCTAATGAGCTCAGGGTCTTCGAGTCCTGATTTCTCGATTTGTTTGGCAGCTTTTAGGATGTCACTTCTAAGTTGTTCTGCAGAAATCACCTTAGGTTTGTACATAAAAAACTCTGAGGTTTTTGGCTGATCTGCTTTGTAGGTGTCAAAAGATGCAATCATCTCTTTGAGTTTTTCGATGCTCTGAGGAGCACCAATAAACATTACAGCAGAACCATTCGATACCACTTTGGCTGAGCTCATAGTTTCGATCAGACTGCTATTATCAAGTCCAGCAGCATTCATTTCTTTTGCAGCGCTGAGAACACGTTTTTGAAATTCCTCAGCAGTGATACCTGTTGGTTTATAGACGTAGAATGAAGTTGCCTCTGCACGATGAGTGTCATATTTTTCAATCATGCCCCTAATACGATCAATAACAGAGGGAGGGCCTGTAATAACTAAGGAATTCGTTGACTGAATCCAATCAATATTGTTGATTGATTGGACAACTTCTTTATCTTGGGCAGTAGAGCCCTTGATGGATTGAGCTGTTTGCTTGAGTTCTTTAATGACTTGATTACCGGAAGCATTTTGCAGTTTATAGACAAAATACGTAGACTTTCCAGCTGCTTGATTTTGAGCAATTTGTTGATTATCCAGAGTTGGCAGGATTGTTTTGAGCTCATTAATCGTGTTTTCCGATCCTCTAAAAACAATCGAGTTTGATTGCTTGACATACTTCATATTATCGATTGTCAGAGCTAGAGGGTTATCAGAGGGGAGTGTTTTTGCAATGCTTTGAAGCCCATCTTCAATATATTCGGGGTTGACAAATTGGATCTGATAGACAAAGTTTTTTGTTTCAACAGGGGCGGGCCCTTTAGGTTGATCCAGCCCTGCGACTAAAGCCTTAATCCGATCAAGGGATTGTTGGTCTCCAGTAAATGTGACGGATTTACCTTTATCAGAAAGGGTTGCAGAGCTTAGCGCTTTCAGGAATGCTGTATCGGTGAAATTAGAATTCTTAAGATTCTTAGAGGTGTTTTTTACCTGAGTTAGCAAGTCTTCTGCAGTCTCATTCGTGGGCCTATAAATGAAGAAGTGGTTGCTCATGGGGAGCTTCGAGATCTGATGTTGAGGGACATCAAAGGTTGGCAGCAGCTCTTTTAAGCGGTTAATGGATCGTTGGTCTCCAGTGAACATCAAAGAGTCGTTTTCTTTGATATACTTCATTGACTGAATCGTGGTGATGAGATCGTTATCTGGATGATCAGAACTTTTTAAGTTTTTAACAAGCTTGTCAAGAGAGTTGGCAATTTCTTGCTCGTCATTATATTGAATCTTGTAAATGTAGAAGCCCCCTCGAATATATTCGAGCTCCTGTTCACTATAGGGAACATCTAAGCTATCCAAGATGGTTTTGACCTCATCAAGGGACTGAGTATCCCCAACAAAAAACAGGGAGTGACTTTGTTTTACAAACTTCATCGAATTCAATGCACCGACTAAATTTTGAGAAGAAGGGCCTAGCTGTTGGAGGTTTCCTTCAATGCCCTTGATACCCTGCATCAAGACATCAGCAGGCTTGTGCTTAATATGATAGATTAAAATGTTGTTTGCTGTGAGGGGCCCCCGGATTCCTCTGGACAGAGAAGGAGGATTGTCAAGGTCCTCTAAGATCGTGATCGATTGTTCGATAAGAAAAGGCGTTGAAACTATAAAGATAGAGCGTGTTTGATTTTGAGGAACAAATATTAGCGGATTCCCTTCAGAAATAGGGATCATGATTTGGTTTGCAAGAGCAATTAGCTCTTCCGGAGAGTTGTTACGACAAGAAAACGAGTCAATGCTCAAAGCAGACTTGGGAACATCTAGTGTGTAAAAGAGTTTTTGAACCTCCTCTATATTCTGAGTGATGTCAGTCACGATAATGTTGCGGGTCGCTTCAGAGACCTCAATGATTGCAGAGGAAGAAAGAAGGGGCCGGATGATTCCTGCTAATGTATCGGGATTTGCATTCTTCACGTAAAATACGCGCGTCATGATCGGTGGGATGTAATCCCCAGGAAGGGGGACTTCTTTAGAGACGACTGTTCCAATCTGCCTAATGCCCTCTCCCTTGGAAATCACAAGGTTGTTTCCTTGTTCAATAAGGTCCAGGCCATTAATTCTAAGGACTTGAATGAATGCTGCCATTATGTGAACGAGAGGAGTAGGCTCTTCGGAAACGATCGTAACGTTGAAGTTTAAGTTCACGTCTTCATAGAGGAAGTTAACCTTTCCGATCTTGCTGATAAACTTGACGACTTCCAGAATCGGAACGTTATCAAAGTTAATCGTATATCCTGGTCCTGAGGAAATATCAGAGACTAGGATCTTTTCTGGTGAGAGATCTGCCTGGGGATGTGGGTTTGGATCTTTTTCAGCATAAAGGGTGGATAAAGAAAAACACAAAAGTATGTGGAAGAGGAAGAGTGTTATTGTTCTGCTTTTCATCACGTATTTTATCATTATCCGAAAGATCTTATTCTCATATCAGAGATAGGAATTACTCTGCATCAACTTTTTACTATAAAAACTGAATTTTTTCTCATTGCAGAATCCTGGCCCATCAAAAATTAGTACGCACGTGTAAAAAAATCCATTAAACCAGTAATGTGAATTTTAGGATAGGATTATTCACAAAGGCATCAACAATGTATAAAGACGAAATCATCGATGGGCATATGCACCTGTGGGATCTAGATCACGGTGAATACCCATGGCTCACAGAGAAAGAAGGGCACTTCGAAGAGGTTATCGGAAAGGTCGATAAGTTGCGCAAGAACTTTTTGATTACCGATTATGAGAGCTTGGTCAAGCCCTACAATGTCACAAAAAGTGTTCATCTAGAGGCGAATCCTGCTTTTAAAAAGTCGCTTTATGAAACGGAATGGCTTCAAAAGATTGCCGATAGCCATGGGTTTCCAAATGTCATTGTCTTTCAAGCAGACCTTAGGGATCCTGATATTGAAAACGTATTAAAAGACCATTGCCAGTTTTCTAACGTTCGTGGGGTACGCCAGGTTCTTTTTCATGAAGAAGGCTCTACGGGTCCAGATCTCATGAGCGATCCCCATTTCCAGAAGGGTCTCAAAGCTCTATCGAAGCAGATCCTTACCTTTGATATTTCTCTATTTGGTCATCAAATTCCAGATGTAGCGAGGCTTGTTAAGTCGACTCCCGACGTGACTTTTGTTTTAGATCACCTGGGATGGCCCCGCGATATCACAGACAGTGGTTTTGAAACCTGGAAGAGGGATATCAAACTTCTTGTGGATAATCCGAATGTTCATCTCAAGCTCAGTGGGATTGGACTTATATTTCAATCCCATGATCAAGAGAATATTGAGAGATTTCTGCATGCAGGTATCGAAGAGTTCGGAGAGGATCGGTGCTTTTTTGGAAGCAACATCCCTCCAGACTCCCTATTCCTTCCTTATGGAAAGCTTATAGACATCTTCCGCATGGCATTTTCTCGCTACGCGCTAGAGACTCAACGCAAGCTGTTCTATGAAAATGCCAAAGCATTTTACGATATATAGTTAGAGCGTTATTTAGCAGAGCTTCCTACAGCTCCCCAATGGCGAGCTTGTTTTGGCTCTATAATAGGGGGGGGGTAGCTAAAGGAGGTTTTGCAGGAATGCTAGGAGGAGTCTTTGGTGGTGTTGGCTTTGGTTGAGCAAGAGATTTTCTTACAACATAAGCAACCCCCAAGGATCAACAATAGAACAACGCCAAGGCGCACAATATTGTGCTTTCTTCTTGCGCAAGAGTTCTTCCCTCTGAGCTAGACAATTCCTGCAATTCTTCATTGGTGAACATACTTGTAAGTTGACAATAGGCCGATTCTGAAATTACAGGTCTAACAGTGTCAAGGGTTAGTGTGGACATAATGATTTCTCCCAAATCTTAAAACGTGGACAAGGTTCTAAACCATTTCTTAATAAAGTGCACGGGATTTTTGAATACTATTCTATGTAATGCGCTGAATAGTGAGGACGGTCTTGGGCGAAGCCTCAACAATATTGGGGAAAGTACAAGCGATGTCATTGAGAATTGTCTCAGCCTGAGCTTGGGCGGAGAGTTGAAGATTTTTATTGATGATATGGCGGAGGGCATCTTCAAAATCTTCTCCGTGTTTTGCGGAGGTTATCTCAGTATCAAAGGAATGTGCGATCAGATGATCGCCCTCTGTCCAACTCTCAGTGGTTTCGTAGAACCCATGGTTGGGGGCAGCGCCCAGGGAAGGGTTCTGATTTGTCAAAAAGCGCGGCTCTTTACTTCCTAATTGAAGATGAAGGAGAGAACCGCAGCCACAGGAGATGAAAGAAAATTGGTTGGTTGATGGGCTGAGATAGAAAAGCTGAAACAAAAAGTGAACGTTGTTTCCTTGGCTCACAATCATTTCATTGAGGGCTGTTACAAAGAGTATCGGTTCAAAATGGCTATCTGCTAAAGTGAGGTATTCACGGGTCAGGGATTGAACCATTCCTTTTAGAAGACCGGTATAAGAAAGCCCTTCAATAGTAGGCTCCATATATTCTGCTATCGCAATAAAGTAGGATTGATCTGCAAAACGGAGAAAATCATAGTATGAGGAGAGGTCACTTTCTCGATCAGGCTTAGCAAGGCCAATATCGAAAGGTGTCCATTTAGGAAGTTCTGAAGGAAGCATTTTTAAATGGCTTTCTTCCAAATGTTCCCAAACTTCTTTAATTCCTCCTCCAACGCTTCCTCTAGGATTGCGGTTTTCGTCCTTCAGATAGCTTGTAATGTCAGTAATTAGATCAACGACATCTGGATAGCGATCTTCTAAGGCGGGAGCAAGGGCTTTTTTCACAATGTGCTGCAAATCTTTGGGAAGTAGGGAGTACTGCACGGATCCAAAACTCAGTTTGCCGACAAGAAGCTCAAAAGTAATCACCCCAAGAGAGTAGATATCGGTGGCATAAGTGACGCTCAAGGGATCTCTTTTTTGCTCAGGGCTCATGTAACTGGGTGTTCCCAAGAATTGTCCGCTCTGCGATGGAAGAGAAAGCGTTTTATCATGGATCATCTGGGCAATACCGAAATCAATTACTTTGACACTTCCACCTTCTGTAATAAGGATATTTTCAGGTTTCAAATCGCGGTGGATCACCCCATGGGTATGTAGGTGAAGAAGAGCATATGCGACTTGAAGAACGATCTCTAGGCAGGTCCGCGTTGAAAAGTTTTGTTGCATAATGAATTGTTTGAGAGAAATTCCCTGCACAAACTCCATGGCAATATATAGACCATTGTCCCATTCTCCTTGCCCGCGCAATTTGATGATATTGGGGTGGTCGGTCAGGCCAATAATTTCAGCTTCTTTTAAAAACTGATCGACCATTTCCTGGTGGGTCAAATATTTTGGAGAGAGTACTTTGATTACTAAAGGCGTATGGTCTTTGGGGTCAACCCCAAGATAAAGATAACTCATACCCCCGGTGCTGAGTAGAGCCTCTACCTTGTAGGGTCCTATCCGTTTAGGATGATCTGGAGGCCGCGCATCATCACCCGTTAGGTTAGGAAGGGTCGACTGCTTATAGAAATCTTTTGCTGCCACTGCAACTTACTCGCCAAGCTTTGTGATTTTAACTCCAATAACATCTCCAATTTGGAGAAGCTCTCCCTTGCCAACACATTTTCCATTGGCAACAAGATCAACGCCTTTCTCTGGTTGAACACCAAGTTCTAAAACATTTCCTGGCTTCAACTTTAGGAGTTTATCGAGGTTCATCTTGAGGCGCGCAACTTGAATTGTGAGACTTATTGGAACTTTTTTTGGGGAAAGCATCGGTGACTCAGGGGCTTCCTCAACGGATACCGCTTCCTCCTCCATGGAGTCATCATAAGGCTTTTCGAAATTTTCGTTGTCCATGGGTTTGTCCTCAAAATAGTGTGCATAATCGAGAAGTTTAATCGCATCCTCTTTGACCTTTGCCTGAAAAAGAGGAGTGTTGTCAACAGCAAGTTGAAAGGTCCCTTTTTTGAGCTTAGGGTAGTAGGAGCAATGATCAAGGAGAACAAAGTCTCCTTCTTGAAGTTTTAGCCAGTTTTCTTGCGAGAGTTTAGATTCTCCAGCAGAAAGAGATACATCTACCATCATCTCTTGGTAGAGCTGAGAGGGGATGGAAAAGTTCCAATCTTGAGCAAAATAATGTTTAAAGGATTCCTGAAAAAGAGTTGGGCAGATCATCCGCCCCCAAATTGTTTCTCCTTCATGCTCGATCGCAACATCAACGCAATAAGCATCTTCTTTTGCCAGGGGCATATCAATCATCTTTGGGGTGAGTCCTTGGAAGATTTGTAGTCTGTCAATGATTGAAATCCCTTCAATACTTAAGTAACGAAAGAAACCCTTTTGCAAGTAGGGGTCAGAAAAACCGTCGCTTCCCGCCTCAGGATGGATCGCCCATGAGGAGAGTTTTGAAAAATCTTCTGAGGGGAAAACAATCGAGAGACTTCCCTTAAGGGGAGACATTTCTACAGCAAGCTGGAGAGGAGAGCGTCCCATCCCTGAAAGGATTTCACTTCCCTTCTTCCACTCCGCAGAGCCTCCAGTAATCTTTAGCTTTTGGATTCCTAAAGAGGTCTGAAGCTCATTTGTAAACGCTTCCCAAGGGAAAGATGGAGCCGAACTCCACATAGGAATATCCTGGGCTCCGATTGCTACCGACTCTACATGTTTCATCCAATTTTGTGGTTGCATTTCACTCACACTTAAATCAAGTTATTATAAAAACCCAAGATACGGGATTTCCATCAATTTAGGAAGTCATTTTTTTGTGATAGAGGATGGGGCTGTCCCAACCCCTTTAAGTTTGGCCGCTTTCTTTTTCTCTTCCTTTGTTCTTCCACGGTTGAAGAGCTCTGACTTTTCACTCAGAACAGGTTGTAGAATGTGGACTTGAAAACTTTTTAGGGCTTCGTGTGTATTCAATGACACTTGAAGTGTTCCAATATGAGCCTGGAAAAGCTCCTGAGCTTCTGGTGTTCCCGATAGTTGCAAATTAAAGCTGTGGGGTGCTGTATCATAGTGATCGAGTTCAATTGTTGAACCTTCCAAGGCTGTTCCAGCCATTCCCACCTTTACAGTGGTTTTAGACACTCCATTCTCACTCTCGATTTTTATATAATCAGCCATCTCCTCAACTAAAGAGGCAATTTCCAATGGGAGTTCTGTAACCTCAGAAACTTCCATTCCTTCCGCAACTACTTGTGGCGCGAGCTCTTGAACCTTCTCACCATGTTGGGAGGATTCATGTGGAGAAGACTTCTTTTCCTCGGATTTTTTCTTTTCCTTAGCAGCTAAGTCGAAGACACTCTTAGACCCCTGGGGAAATCGGGGAGGTTCCTTTTGAGACATGACTTCTTTAAATGAGCGTGTTGGAAGCCTGCGCTCCTCTTTTTTGGATTCAGCAGCAGCTCGCGCACTAACTTGGGGATGTGTTTTGATATCCATTCTTTAACCTCATTTTAATCCACGAGAAATCGTAATGGATTTTAGAGTTGATGACAAGCATCCTTAGGTAGCTCAAAAAGCTGACTAAGGATATACAGCGTGTTCATGCGTGTCGTTTAATGACTTGTCTATAAGACTGAGAAGGAGATTTTTTTCTTGGAGAAAATAGAAAAATCCCTATTCGCTTGAGGGATACTTTAACAAAAGTGCCCTGGGAGGTAGCAGCCTCCCAGGGCGTGAAACTAAGGTACACCCTTTTACGACACAGGAACCTTAGCTTCCGTACAGACCACCGTAGACTTGATTGATGTGTCCTTTACCTGAAGAACCTTGCCAGCGGCAGTTGGTGTAGGCATAACCTATATATAAAAATTTTTATTTTAGTTATCATCTTTTGGATGACCTATTCATTGGATTTTAGAAAAAAAGCACTGTCAATTCGAAGCAGAGAAAAATTGAGCTTTGCACAAACAGCTAAACGTTTTGGTGTAAGCGTCAACAGTTTATTTCTTTGGTCTAAACAAATAGAGCCCAAACAAACTAAGAATAGACCTGCGATCAAGATTGATAAAGAGACTTTAATGGGGGACATCGAAAAATATCCAGATGCCTTCTGCTATGAACGAGCCAATCGTTTAAACGTAACCGCCTCAGGTATTCGTAGTGCGATGAAGCGGCTAAAAATCAGCTATAAAAAACACACTAAACCATCCCAAAGCTTGCAAAAAAAAAGAAAGGCCTTCGTGCAAAAAATTGCAAAATATAAAAAATTGGGAGTGCCAATTGTATATATTGATGAGAGTGGATTTGCGCATGATATGCCTCGAACTTATGGTTATGCAAAAATAGGAGAGCGTTGCTTTGGCACTCATGACTGGGGAGCAAAGGGTCGGACCAATGTAATAGGAGCACTCATTGGGAAAAGTCTTCTTACTCTTGCCCTATTCGATTGCACAATTAATACAGATGCTTTCACTGCTTGGACCGAGCAAGACTTGTTACCAAAGTTGTCTGCTGAAATCGTCATAGTTATGGATAATGCTGCAGGGCATATCTTAAAATATCTCCCTCCATATTCTCCTGATTTAAATCCAATTGAATACAAGTGGGCTCAGGCAAAATCTAAGCGAAGAAAATATCGATGTGGAATAGATGAACTTTTCCAGGAGTATTATTTATAACTAAAATAAAACAATTCATCTATATTCTATTTTGTTGCTAGAGTTGGGTAAAATATACGGTTTGAGTGCATCGCTCAGGCTTGCATTTTCTGGGAATCCGGTTCTAAAGGGAAAGGTTGTGTCATCCAAGGGAATGTTTAATTGCCAGTGTTGGTATTTACAACAATCGTTGCACATATAAGTGCATGTCGCATCTTCTACAAGAATATGCATTCTGGTGGTGTTTTCTGGAGCATCTTTCCAAGAAATTAGGGGGAGACATCCCCATTTTTTCTGGATTGGAGTATGTATACTTAAGCGGGATGTAGTCGTCCTCAATTCCCTTTATGTAAACCTTAAAGTCTGGGCTATAACTTTCTGCGGTTGCGCTTTTGTAAAAAGTTTCGCTGCACTTTTTTTCACATGCTGTGGCAAAGAGTGCAATAAAAGCTATAGTGAGGATTTTTACTGTCTTCATGAACCTATCCTGAAATTAAATTATGTTTAATTTTTATAACTTTTGATTCATACAAAATGGATAAATTTTAGTTAAAAATTTAAGAGGAAAGTCAGGATTAGCTATAGGCGAGAGTGAGAGCGCGGGCTTGGTCAGCGATATAGGAATCGGAACTACGCTCGAGATGAGATGCTTGAGTCAGGCCTTGCCGTTTGTATCCAAGAAGAAAAAGAGCTTTGGTTCTATTCAGAAGTGTAGGTTCATGCTTGGGGTCAAGGGAAAGTGCTTTTTCAAGGTAGTTTAGAGCGGAGAGGTTGTTGCCTACTTGAAGGTAGATACCTCCAAGGGTTTGAAGATCGTAAACGTTTTCTTCGGGAAGGATTGCTAACACTTCAAAAAACTTTAGGGCGTATTCGAAATGCCCCTGTTTAGCAAAAGAGTATCCAGCAAATCGAATGTCTTCAATCTGATCTTTATTCCACCCTAGAAGTTCAATCCAATTTGTATCCATGGCGCTTATCCTTTTGAGTATTGGTTGCGTCGTGAATTGATCTGAGAAAGTAGGGTGTCGAGAACTTGGAGATAATCAAGGAGGGCTATAAGGGTTTTAGATTCCCGAAGTTCCTCTTCCTCTTCTTTTTCATCTTCCCATTCATACTCTGATCCCTTTCCGTCTTGGCGTCTTTGGGCACGTGCCTTCTGAGAGTTGTCCACCTTGTCGCGGATTTTTTGCATCTGAGCGGAAAGGAACTCGTGAGTGCCAAGTGACGGAATGATTTGAAAGGTAAAGAGCCGCATCTTTTGGAGATTAAAGCCAGCAGGGGAATAGAGAAGTGCCCAAGGGGCAAAACGACTGGAAGTTTGAAAGAGAGTGTCGAACTCACTCCTGTAAAAGGGCTGAGCAACATCAACCTGTGTACTTCGAGAAACAAAAGGGGCCTCTTTCGCGAGACTTTTGTCGAGGTAGGCCTGATCTTGCGCCCAACGAACAGAAGGGTCCAATCCAAGATTATCTACTGTTTTAGGGTCTACCATTTATGCCTTCTAATAAGTGTTTTCCCTATTTATACCGATCTCTGTTTTTTTTCGGTACAACCAAAAAGCGTGAACAACTTTTCCACAGATTTCCACCAAACCTTTCCTATTTGTTTTAAGTAGGTTAAAAAACATTTGGGAGTTTTTGAACAATGCTTTTAGACAAAAACATTGCTCATTTTCAAAACCAATGATAGGATGTGGAAATAAGTGGAAAAATTAACGACTTTAACTCATGAAAAACTTCTTCTTTAACGGATCTACCCACTCTAAGCTTGATGATAAGAATCGCTTTGTTCTTCCTCAGCAGATGAGATATGGGCTTGTAGAAAATGGAGAACTCGAGTTCACCATTGCCCTTGGCCTTGGGGGATCCCTTGCGATTTATAAGAGAAGTGACATTGAGAAAATTGTTAAAAAATTCCAGTCAAAACAGCATGTGGCCAAGTATCAGAAGTTTTTTACACTCTTCTTTTCCACTCTTCACCACGCTACATGTGATAAATTAGGACGTGTTGTACTTCCTCCGGTTCTGAAAAAAGCGGCAAATATCAAAAGTGAAATCGTCATCGCAGGAGTTCTTAATAAAATTGAGATCTGGCCGAAAGAGAAATATGAGTATGATTTGGATAGCTTTTTGGGTGGGAAAGATGGAAGTTTAGCTCAGATGACTGAGGAAGCCTTTGCTCTTTTAGATGAAAGAGATGAGGAAGAGGTATTGACTCCCAAGCAGCAAGAAGAATACGAGCAGATTTAATGAAACACATCCCGGTCATGCTTACGGAGAGTTTGGAAATTTTTAAGGACCAAAAGCTCAAGACCTTTTTCGATGGGACATTGGGCGCGGCAGGGTTTGCAAAGGCGCTGCTTGAGGCGCATCCTGAAATTGAAAACTACTATGGTTGTGACCAGGATGAAAATGCTTTGGCGCTTGCAAAAGAGAATTTAAAGGATTTCGAAGGAAAGGTGACTTTTATCCATTCGAATTTTAGTCGATTGGAAGAGGAGCTGGAGGAACGGGGAATTAAACAGTTAGACGGTTTTTTTTTGACTTGGGAGTGTCATCAATGCAGTTAGATGAAGAAAAAAGAGGGTTTAGTTTTCTCAGGGAAGGTCCTTTGGATATGCGGATGGACCCATCGACAGGTATAACGGCGAAAGAGATCGTTAACAAGTGGTCTGAGAAAGATTTAGCAAATTTGTTTCGCGAATATGGAGAAGAGAGGCGTTGGCGACAAGCAGCGCGCGCAATTGTAGAGGCGCGAAGAAAAAAAACGATTGAAACCACGACGGAGCTTGCTGAAATCTTATCACAGTCGATTGGTCGCAGTAAGAAAAAGCTTCACCCTGCAACTCTTGTCTTCCAGGCTCTCAGAATCTCTGTCAATCGTGAACTTGATTCGATCGAAGAAGGGGTTAAAAGTGCCATTCAGACCCTCGCTCCAGGGGGGCGTATTGGTGTCCTTGCTTTCCACAGACTTGAGGACCGGATTGTGAAGAATCTTTTCCGCACGGCATCCAAACCTATTAAGAAAATGATCGAAATGAAAGAGACTCACATCTACCCCATGCTGAAGCTACTGACTAAGAAGCCACTTATTCCTACATTTCAAGAGAGTCGTACAAACCGGCGTGCCCGAAGCGCAAAACTTCGAGTCGCGGAACGGATCTAAACATGTTGTGGGGACGCTAAGTGAATCGAGGTTTACTACTCCGTCTTCTCATTTGTATCTTTGCTCTTGGAGGATTTCTTTATACATACATTGATAAACAAAATGATCTGACAGAACTCAAAATGGAGATTCCGGAGCTTGCTAAGCAACTGAGAAGTCTTGAGGAAGAAAATGATCAGTTATGTCTAGAGATAGAGCGTTTGGAGAATCCAAGTCATCTCATTGAACTCTTAAGGGAAAAGGAATATTCCCATTTGGGCTATCCGTATGTCAATGAAGTGGTGGTCCTCAAGTGAAAGAAGTCGATGCAAAAGATCTCCGTCGTCTCCTGGCATTGTCTATCGGAATGCTCGTTCTTTTTTGTTTCATCATCTTGCAGTTTTATAAACTGCAGATCATAGAGGGAAGTAAATGGGCGCGCCAAGCACGAGCCCAGCATCAATTTTCAGTAACGGAACCTTTCAAAAGGGGGAGGTTTTTTGCAAATAACACCCTTAAAGAAGGGCATATTGAAACCGCTCAACCCCTTGTTTTTGATGTAAAAAGATATCATCTTTTCATTGACCCCATTGCGATTTATCCAGGACTAAGGGACGAAATTTCAGATAAAATTGGTGAGCTTCTTTCTCTTGATTGGAAAGAAAAGAATGAAATACGACCGCACTTTGAAAAACATTGCCGCAGTCGCCGATTAAAAATGTGGATTACCGAGAAAGATAAAGAACTTTTATCTGCCTGGTGGCGTCCCTATGCTCGGTGGAAGAAAATTCCTCGAAATGCCCTTTACTTTGAAGAGGATTATAAACGAGCCTACCCTTATGGAAAGTTGCTAGGGTCGGTTCTTCATACTGTGCAAGATAATCGAGATCTCGAAAGCCATCAGGCCCTTCCTACTGGTGGACTTGAGCTGGCTTTTGACCAATACCTTCAGGGGAAGCCAGGAAAGCGGCTTCTCCTCCGCTCACCTAGCAATTCAATGGAAGAGGGGCTGCTTGTCAACGAACCTGAAGATGGTGCCGATGTTTACCTCACGATCAATCATTATATCCAAGCCATTGCTGAGGAAGAAGTGGAACGTGCTGTAAAGTCATCAGGTGCTAAAAGTGGGTGGGCAGTCATGATGAACCCTAACACAGGGGAGATCTATGCCTTAGCTCAATATCCTTTCTTCGATCCTTCGGACTATCGCTCTTATTACAATGATCCCGATAAAACAGATGCTACAAAAGTTTCAGCGATTACCGATTGCTTTGAATTAGGGTCGACAATGAAACCGATTACGATCGCCATTGCCATGCTCGCAAATGAAGAACTGATTCAGCAGGGTAAGGAGCCTATCTTTGACCCAAAGGATATGATTCCTGTAAGTGATGGAAATTTCCCTGGAAGGAAAAATCCGATCAGAGATGTTGGCAATCATCGCTACCTTAACATGTATTTAGCGATTCAAAAATCCTCAAATATCTACTGTGCTAAACTCGTCCAAAGAATTGTTGCCACACTTGGAGATCAGTGGTATCGCGAAAAACTCGAAGAAGTTTTTGGTTTTGGACTTCCCACAGATATTGAGCTTCCTTGTGAAAGTTCAGGTCTTTTGCCTCATGTAGATCAGACATCTCTTTGGTCAAAGATCACTCCTTATTCTCTTTCATTTGGATACAACATGCTTAGCAACACTGTGCAGCTTCTCCGCGCCTATGCTATTCTGACTAATGGAGGATACTCTGTAAAACCTACCCTGGTAAAGAAAATTGTAAAAGGTGGAGAGGAGATTTATACCTATAAAGCGGAGAGAGGCAAACAGCTTTTAAATCCCCGGATTAGCCGAGAAATCATTTATGCGTTAAAATCTGTGACGAAACCTGGAGGCGGAGGTTGGCGCGCCAATATTCCAGGGCATACTGAAGCAGGGAAATCGGGAACGACGGAGAAGATTGTTAACGGAACTTACTCGAAAAAACACCATTACTCGAGTTTTGTAGGGTTTACACCAGCTTTTGATCCTCAATTTCTTCTTTATGTAGCGATTGATGAACCTGAATACCGCTATCTCCCTGGAATTGGGAAAACTTACTTTGGTGGAAGATGTGCAGCTCCAGCCTTTAAGAGTATTATGGAAAAGACTTACAAATATTTGGGTATTCCTCCTAATGACCCCCATGGATTTCCTAAGGGGCATCCCGATGCTGACCCAGAGCGAGCTGATTGGAGCCGAGAAGTGCAGGTTCTCAAAGAACTCTACAAAAATTGGAACGAATGAAACTTAAAAAATTACTCAAAGATCTTGATGTTGATGTTAAAGGAAGTCGTGAAATTGAAGTGAAGGGAATTTCTTCCCACTCGCAATTCATTTCCCCAGGAAGCTTATTTATTGCAAAGCGAGGGAGGACATTTGATGGAGCGGAATTTATTCCCAATGCAATAGAAACGGGAGCTGTTGCTGTTCTTACAGATTTTTATAACCCCTTTTTGCAAGGAATTGTTCAAATTGTAACTCCCAATGTGACAAAGCTAGAATCTCTCTTGGCAAAGCGTTATTATGGAACGGAGAATAGCCCTCTTTTTTTGATTGGAATTACTGGAACAAATGGGAAAACGACAACGGCATATTTAATTCATCACCTTCTTCCAAAATGTGGACTCATGGGAACCATTGAAACCATCATTGGAAAGCAAAGATTTCCCGCACAACTGACAACAGCTGACGTTGTGACAAATCATAAAGTTTTAAAAGAAATGGCAGAAGAGGGACTCAAGGCTGCTGTAATGGAGGCAACTTCCCACGCTCTTGATCAAAATCGAGTGGAGGAAGTGAAGTTTGATGTGGGGGTCTTTACAAATTTTTCTCAAGATCACCTTGACTACCATGGGTCAATGGATGCCTATCTCAATGCAAAGTTGAAGTTGTTTGATCAGTCGAAGCTGGCAATTTGTAACCAGGACGATCCTACCGTTGAAAAGTTTGGAGAAGGGGTAACATATGCTATCGATTCCCCAGCCGACCTTAAAGCGGAAAATATCTCCATTTCTCTAGAAGGGACAACCTTCGATTTGCTCTATAAAAATCGGGTCGTTACGATCGCATCCCCCCTGATTGGGCGGTATAATGTTTATAATGTTTTAGCTGCATTCGCTGTCCTTTTGTCAAAGGGAGAGTCGCTTGCTTCAATGAAGAAGAAACTCATGACTTTTCCAGGGGTACCAGGGAGGCTTGAGAGAATTAAAAATTCTCAAGGGATCCATTTGTTTGTCGACTTTGCTCATACGCCTGAGGCGCTTTTGAAGGTGCTCGAAACGCTTGAAGGCATCAAAAGAGGAAAAATCATCACAATCTTTGGGTGTGGTGGCGAAAGAGACGAAGGAAAACGTTTTTTGATGGCTGAGGCTGCAGAAAAATATTCCGATCAAGTCATCGTAACCTCTGATAATCCTAGGGGAGAAGATCCTTTGAAAATTTGCAATGAGATTGCAAAAGGTCTCAAACGGGAGGTTCTTATTGAAGTGGACAGGCGCTCAGCCATTGAGCGGGGTATCTTTATGGCAGAGAAAAATGACACGGTTCTCATCGCTGGAAGAGGCCATGAATCCTTTCAGAAAATTGGGGGAAGAAGAATTCCTTTTGATGATAGGCAAGTGGCTTATGACGCAGCGACAAAGCGTTAAAATGTTGCTTCAATTTCCCATAGGGAAAATTTCTTCGTTGTTCTCCTTCGACAACCCACGAGGGGTTGCTTGTATCGAACACCTTGAACTTTCCTCCTGTGCAAGAACTTCAGCAACTCTATTTTAATGCGTTATCCCTGGCTTATGCTATTTCTCATTTGACGCTAGATAAGAAAGACTGCTAAACTCAGCCCTATGTTTATACCGATTGTGTTTCAACATTTTTCTTTTTCCTACATCAGCATCCCGACCTTTATCCCCCTATGCATCGCTCTTATCTCCTGGATAGGAGTCTGCTTCGAGAGGGTTAAATCTCGGGCGCTGATTTTGGCAAAATTTAAAATTTTGAAACACAATCGGTATAAATTTTTATTTCTTTGCATTCCGATTGTTGCCTCTTGTTCTCAATCTACACGAGTGGATCAAGAGATGTATGCAGCCGCATCAATCTCAAAACAGTCCCAAGGAAAGCAGTTAATTGTAATCGATCCAGGGCATGGTGGAGACGATATTGGAGCGCAAGTAAAACATATTAAAGAAAAAACCTTAGCACTTCAGACAGCCACCCTCGTGAAAAGGTATCTTCATGAAAAAGGGTATCGCGTGATTTTGACTCGAAGCCGAGATGTTTTCCTTCCTCTTAAAAAGCGGACTGCAATTGCAAATGATACGAAAAGTAAACTCTTTGTTAGCATTCACTTTAATGCCTACAAATCCATACAGCCACACGGGATTGAAATCTACTGTTATAACAGGGGATCCAAGTGGCGACAGTTTGCTTCAAAGAAGCTTGCTGATACCATTCTCCATGGGATGATTGAGGCAACAGGTGCAAAAAATCGTGGAGTAAAATATGGAAACTTTCATGTGATTCGGGAAACCTATATGCCAGCAATACTCATTGAGGGAGGCTTTATTACCAATCCCAAAGAACATTCTAATCTCTCTGACAAAGGATACGTGGAGAAGATGGCCAAATCTATTGCTGTTGGTATCGAGCAATATCTAAAAAAAGCTTAGTTGACAATATCACCTAGAAAATAAGATGCTTTTCACCAGGAGAGAGCACATATTCAATGGTTTTCTCTCATATACCCCACTCTTTCTGGTGTTTTACAGGGTTGGCTTGCATGTCTTCAAGCCAGTCAATGGCAAAATCAAGAGAGCCTTTTCGCGAATATTCCTCTCCATATTCCTCGAATTGGGTTTTGAAATAGTTACAGAAATCAATGGTAAGCTGAAAAAGAATATCTTCTTTAATTTTGATCCCTTGATGTTGTTCAGCAATAGGAATCAGCATTCTTTTTTCGACAATTTTTTCAAAATACTCACTGGGCCCAGTGGGGTCACCACAAACTGTACAGAAAACAAATTCATTACCTGAAAGGACAGCATTTTTATAGATTTCCTCCTTTGATGAAACTTTAAGTTCATGGGGATTTAACCCGTCGTTTATGATAAGACTTTCAGTTAGCATTTTCTCTTTTAGAAATGACTGCCAAAAATCCATGAGAAAAAATATGACAATTTGAAAGGCACTTTCGATTTATATTCCAACCTATGAATTAAGTGAGACGGAGGCTTTCCAAGTCTTAAGAGATGTTGCTAGGGGAATCTATGTTTATGGAGACTCTCCCGAAGCTTCCTATTTGCAAAAAGCACTTTCAGGTACTATATTTGGCGAACTTCTTCAGCTATTATTGTAACTCTTTAAAGGAGGTTAGCAAAATTCCCATGTTAGATCGTACACTTGCTGAAAACGAGAAAATCTCTTGCCCTCAGGCTTTTCCCCCACTTCCAGTCTCACTTCAAAAAGAACTCAAACTTCCGTTCATGCCTCTACTAGAATCAATGTCTAAAAAGCAGCTTACTCAAGTCGACACATATCTTCATACGAATCCTGCATCTGAACAGATGATTCATGATGCTTATGATGCGATCCATGATGGGATGGTTTCCTATGTCAAAAAGCACTCTTCATCTCAAAAATTGACAGTCGATCAATACGGGGATTTAACTTTTGAGGTGCTCCAGTATTTCAAGAACCGCTATCAAGCCTTTGAAAAAAACATTGCGGCCCTGTTTAAGGGAACAGAATTTGAGGGAGCAATGACAAATGCAAGTATACGACAAAAGTTCTTTCAGCATGTGGATCATAGAATTGTGACTTCGCATGGAAACCAGAGGCTGGAGATGATCAAAATCAAAGATGCGGCTACAAAGTGGTTTGCAAACCCTCTTGCTGCATGCTTTGAAGATTCAGGATTTCTATTTAGTCTGCTAGACGGAAGTGTGAAATTTATTAGAGAATGTTCGGGCAGCCAGATTCGTGTTGCTGGAGGGTGCGGTGTTGCTGTTGAGGATATGGAAATAGATGAGGGGGAGGATCCTGAAGCTGTCGCTAAAGGGTATCTGTATCCTCCTCTTGCAAACTATCCATTTGATAATCATGTGATGAATGTTTTGCAAGCCATTGTTGATGAAGATGTAGCTTTATTTGAGAAAAGCTGCGCAGAGATTAAGGATTGGAATTTTAAAGATCCCTCAAGGGTCAGTTTAGTTCACCACGCATCCCGGTGCAAAAGCCCAGCGATTCTTCAAAAACTTATTCAAAAAGGTGCTGATCTGCGAGTGATTGATCTTCAAGGGTTTTATCCAACTCATTATGCGGCAGCTAGCAATTCGGTGGAGTGCCTGAAGGTTTTACTGAGCCATGCTCCTGAACTTTTAGAGGTTCAAGCTGAAGAAGGACAAACGCCTCTATTTGCCGCTGCGCAGTATGGTGCTTACAAATCTGTGGATGTTCTCCTTTCCTTGGGGGCTAGTCCAAATTGTGCTATTGTCAATGATCTTAGCCCTCTTTTGTGGGCTATCCAATCTAAAAATTCCCAGATTGCTATGAGATTATTAGCCCATGAAAGCATTCACCTTGATCATGCTCTTAGAGATGGAAGTTGTGCGCTTGATTATGCGATCGAGGGAGAGCAAATCCAGATTGTCAGACGGTTGATTGAGCGCGGAGCTAATGTGAACCGCAAATGTCGAGGTTATACACCTCTCCACTTAGCAGTGGTGAATGGGTACTTAGGGGGAGTCAAAATTTTGCTGGAATGCCGAGACACGGTTTTAACAGCTAAAACTTCTGAGGGAGAAGAAACTCCTATGATGATGGCTCAGCGATTAGGACACCAAGAGATTGTAAACTTGCTTGCAAAACAAGCGGCATATCGCCGATGACTATTGTTCAATAAAGAGGAACGTGAGATAAAGGGGGAAATGTCCTCGGCGTGATTCGAACACGCGGCCTGTTGCTTAGGAGGCAACTGCTCTATCCAGCTGAGCTACGAGGACTGAAGGCCAAAATTGTAACGCAACGGAGTGATAAGCTCAAGAATTTGGAGGTTAAAGTGCCAGGAAATGCAGATATCGGACTAATTGGACTCGCTGTCATGGGACAAAACTTAGTCCTAAACATGAACGATCATGGGTATAAGGTTGCTGTTTTCAACCGCACAACGTCCAAGGTTGACGCCTTTTTACAAGGTCCTGCTAAAGGGACTGAGGTTACTGGGATGCATACCCTCAAAGAATTGGTTGGTTCATTGAAGCGTCCGCGGAAAGTAATGATGATGATCCGCGCTGGTTCTTCGGTAGATGATACGATTAACGAGCTTGTCCCTCTCCTTGAAAAAGGGGACATCATCATCGACGGAGGGAATAGTCATTTTCCTGATAGTGAGCGGCGCTTTAAAGAGCTGAAAGACAAAGGAATCTTGTTTATTGGGACTGGAATCTCAGGTGGAGAAGAGGGCGCGCGCAATGGTCCTTCAATTATGCCTGGAGGAAATCCTGATGCATGGCCTGAGGTTAAGCCAATTTTTCAGGCCATAGCGGCCAAGTCCGAAGATGGGGAGCCCTGTTGCGATTGGGTAGGGGAAGGTGGTGCGGGTCACTACGTCAAGATGGTCCACAATGGAATTGAATATGGGGACATGCAAATCATTTGTGAAGCGTATGAGCTTCTCTCAGCAAAACTTGGGCTTGATACTGATGAGCTTTCAAAGGTTTTCAAGGAGTGGAATAAAGGAGAGCTCAATAGTTATCTGATTGAGATTACTAGCCAAATCTTTGCTTACAAAGAAAAAGAAGGAAATGCACTCGTTGAAAGTATTCTTGATGTAGCCGGGCAGAAAGGTACGGGAAAATGGACTGGAATTAGTGCTCTTGATATGGGAATGCCGCTTACCCTTATTGGTGAAGCAGTTTTTGCGCGGTGCCTTTCAGCTCTTAAAGAAGAGCGGATTGAATTGAGCAAACATTTTGACGGGCCTGGCAAAGATTTCAAAGGTGATAAAAAGCAGATGATCGAAGACATCAAGCAAGCCCTTTACGCTTCAAAAATTATTAGCTACGTGCAAGGGTTTATGCTAATGCGCGCAGCTGCAGCTGAGTTTAAGTGGAACCTCAATTATGGCTCCATTGCTCTTATGTGGCGGGGAGGATGCATCATCCGTAGTCGTTTCTTAGGTGAGATTAAGAAAGCATTTGATAAAACAAAGGACCTCAAAAGTCTTCTTCTCGATGACTTTTTTAGAGGAGAAATCTTGAAAGCAGAACAAGGGTGGCGCCGGGTGGTGTCTCATGCAGCAGAGTTTGGTGTTCCCGCCCCTTGCTTTAGTACATCTCTTTCTTTCTTTGATGGATACCGTTCAAGCCGCCTTCCTGCAAATCTTTTGCAGGCACAGCGCGATTTCTTTGGTGCTCATACTTATGAAAGAGTGGACCAGCCCCGTGGACAGTTTTTTCACACGAATTGGACCGGCACAGGTGGTGATGTAAGTTCTTCGACTTACAATGCGTAAGATTAGTCTGTAAGTTCATTATAGTTGAGGACAAAATCGGGTTTGAGCCTTTCTACCTGGTGGACCGCTGACTCGAAGTCCTCATGGTCATGGGAGTGAGCATATCGATCTACTTTTTTATGGATCTCGTCATAAATCTCATGCATTTGCTGGACCTGTTTCTCTTGTGAGCTAGAGAATTCTAGATTATCGACTTGCTCAAGTTCCTCTTCCATTTCATCAAGAGTACCATTAAGTTGTTCAAGTCCTTGCTCATAACAGATCTCGTTGTAATTCAAGACAAAAGCAGGTTGAAGAGCCTCAAGTTCACGGCAGATATTATTAAAATCTCCATGTTCCTGTGTTTTTGCGTAGACGTCGACCATTTCTTCTAACTTCTTGTATATCCGCTTCATATACCTAGCGAGCTTTTTCTTGCCCCCTTTTAGGTTCATTTCACCTACTTCATCCATTTCTTCTTTCATCTCTTGCAAGTGAGAGTTGATGAGTTTCATGGCTTCTTCATAATCAATGTCTTGATACATTTTCCCTCTGACACGTAAGTGCTCCCCTTAAGCCTACTTTACGCTTAAGGGGAGATTTTGGCTAGTACCCCCAGTATAGGTTTCAAGCCTGGATAGAGAAGAGAGGTTTCAAAGGGCGCACACGACCTATCGTAATCTCTTTCTCATACTTTTTTCCTTTTGAGCTCCATTGAAGCAGAACGATATTTTTATGAGGGGTTAAAAACACGGGGGACCTTCCGATTCCACTTTCACTGGGATAGCGCGTATCTTGCTTGCTGTGAGGAACACGTGTCGAATCAATAATCATGAACTGATAGGTGTCCCCTATTTTTTTGAGAACTTGATCGACAATCATGATATGAGTCCCGGTACTTTTTTTGCTAAAATCTGCCTCCTTTGGAGGAAGGAAGTTATCAGGGAGATAAATCAGAATATCTCCTCAAAGGACATCACTGAGAGCTTTCACTGTTTGCCATTCAGATAGAGGAAGGTGAGTGAGCGCGGATGCATAGTTAAAGGGACAGGGTTGCCCATCACTTGATGGAGGAACTGCCTTTGCAAGAACATGGTTCATCGTCCAGACCAGTTGTTCATATGCTTCAGGATGACATGTTTCTATGCAGTGATTTACAAAACCGTAGCAATTGAATTGATATGATAGATCCTCGTCTTCTTCAGTCTTGATATTATTGGGGGAATATGTCGATCGCTTACGCTTGGTGGCGACCGAATGAAAAAGATGAGATGCATGCAGATGCAGCTTTGAGCGATAAACCCGAGAAGAAGGTGAAAAGGTGCTTAAGGATCTTGACGTTGATTAAACATGTGTTTCGTTTGGTAGTAGAGATTCTGAGAGGCTTTCAAACCCTTTGGATAGGCTTGAGAAAGCTTTAGTAGCGGTTTTTCTAATGATACTAGCGAATAGTGACTCCTTTCGTTAAATTGCTATTCTTCTGCTTTCAAGACTGCCATGAAAGCGGATTGAGGGATGGTAACTTTACCAATCTCTTTCATTTTTTTCTTTCCTTTCTTTTGCTTTTCCCAGAGTTTGCGTTTTCTGGTAATGTCTCCACCATAACACTTGGCGGTCACATTCTTTGAAAGAGCAGAAAGAGTTTCTCGTGCGATAATTTTTCCACCAATTGCAGCTTGAATAGGGACTTTAAACTGTTGACGTGGGATCACATCTCTAAGTTTTTTACAAATGGCTCGTCCCTTTGCCTCAGCTTTAGTGGTATGGACAAGACAAGAGAAGGCATCCACAACTTCGTCGTTGACTTTGATTTCTAGCTTTATCACAGAGCCAATATCATATCGAGCAAACTCATAGTCAAAAGAGCCATAGCCGCGAGTTACCGACTTAAGCTTGTCATTAAAATCCGTGATAATCTCATTCATTGGAAAGCGGAAAGTCAGGAGGAGGCGGTTTCCACCCATTGACTCAGTTTTATCGAGTATGCCCCTCTTTTCTGTCCCAAGAGCCATGATAGGCCCTAAAAAATCAGATGGGGTCATAATATGGGACACAACCCAGGGCTCTTCTACGAATTCAATAATTGCCGGATCAGGATAATGGGCCGGGTTGTCGATCTTTTTTTCTTCCCCGTTTGAAAGGGTTACTTTATAGACGACACTAGGTGCGGTTGTAATAATATCAAGGTCAAACTCTCTTTGGAGACGTTCAAACGTAATCTCTAAATGCAGAAGGCCTAGAAAGCCGCAGCGGAAACCGAAACCAAGAGCCAAACTGCTCTCTTGTTCGACATGCAATGCTGAATCATTAAGCTGTAGTTTTACGAGCGCATCGCGGAGATTTTCAAAGTCTGAGGTGTCGATGGGGTAAATCCCTGCAAAAACGACAGGTTTAATGACTTTAAATCCTGGAAGGGGAGTTGAAGCCCCAAGGCGAAAAGAAGTAATTGTGTCCCCAATTTTGACATCAGAAGTTTTTCGAATATTTGCAATAATATAGCCCACTTCTCCAGGGCGGAGAATGTCAATGGGTTTCTCGTTAGGAGAGAAAATGCCTACCTCAAGAACCTCAAAGCTCTTATCAGTGGCCATTAACTTAATTTGGGTTCCCTTTTTGATTTCTCCACTGATCACTCGGACATAGACCATCACCCCTCGATATGGATCGTAGTGAGAATCAAAAACAAGAGCGCGGAGAGTCTCGTCTTCAGGAGGCTTCGGTGGCGGAGTGTCTGTGATGATCCGCTCTAAAATATCGCCAATTCCTTCCCCTGTTTTTGCTGAACAGAGGATGGCATTTTGGGCTTCTAAGCCGATGACCTCTTCAATCTGAGTCTTTGCTTCTTCAGGGTCTGCAGCAGGGAGATCGATTTTGTTCAATACAGGGAGAATCTCTAGATCTCGCTCGATTGCTAGGTGAACATTTGCGAGGGTTTGTGCTTGCACACCTTGCGCTGCATCAACAATAAGAAGGGCTCCTTCGCATGCCGACAAAGAGCGCGAGACTTCATATGAGAAGTCGACGTGACCAGGAGTATCAATAAAGTTAAATTGGTACGTGTTTCCATCAGTTGCCTCATAGTACATTGTAACTGGATGAGCCTTGATCGTAATCCCCCGTTCCCGTTCGAGCTCCATGTCATCAAGGAGCTGCTCCTGCATTTCCCGATCAGGTACTGTCCCTGTAACCTGCAGTAGGCGATCAGAGATCGTCGACTTGCCGTGGTCGATGTGGGCAATAATTGAGAAGTTGCGGATGTATTTAGGATCGTACTGGAAAGCCATAGCCTTGATTTTAGCGTATTCCTTCAATAAAACTAAAGTCTCAAAAGTCCTACCCTGGAATAAATAGATTTTTTTACTCTATTGTGTTGAGAATAAATTTGTAACACCATAGCATGATGGAATGCGTATTCTACTTACAGGAGCCAATGGCTATATAGGGACAAGACTTCTTTGCAGACTTGTTGAACAAGGTCATGAGGTCGTCGCAGTTGCTCGTCGGCCTGACAGCGTTAAGTTGCCCCAGAAGTATAAAAAGCAGGTGACTGTTATTTCGGGTGATTTGTTACAAAGGGAAAGTCTTGCGGCTATTCCTAAGGATATTGACGCTGCGTATTATCTCGTACATTCAATGGGAAAGCGCTATGAAGATTTTGAGCGGCTCGATAAAAGGGCTGCTGAGAATTTTGTCTCTTGTATGGATCAGACTTTATGCCAACAGGTTATTTATTTGACAGGTCTTATTTCGAATAAGGACTCACTATCAAGGCATCTTAGGTCACGTTTTGAAGTTGAAAATATTCTCCGAACGGCTAAAGCACCATTAACAGCTTTAAGAGCGGGTATTATTATCGGCTCGGGAAGTGCTTCTTTTGAAATTATTCGTGATCTTATTGAAAAATTGCCTATCATGGTTGCTCCCAAATGGGTACATTCCAATTGCCAACCTATCGCAATTCTTGATGTTTTATTTTATTTGACAGGTGTTTTAAAAAATGGGGAATATTTAGGACAAACGTTTGATATTGGAGGTCCAGATGTGCTCTCTTACAAAGACATGCTAAAAGGGTACGCTAAGCAGCGAAAGCTTTTTCGTTTGATTATCACTGTTCCTGTCCTTACCCCACGCCTTTCGTCTTACTGGCTTATTTTGATTACAGCCACAAATTATTATCTTGCGCGGGCTCTGATCGAAAGTGTAAAAAATGATGCAATCTGTAACGATCACCGCATTACCAAAGCGCTGCCTCATCGTTGTTTAACCTACCAAGAAGCTTTGGAAAGATCCTTTGAAAAAATTCAAAGCGATTCGGTGATCTCCACTTGGAAAGACTCTTGGTCTTCAAGTGGTCACACAGAAATTTCAGCAGAAGATTTTACAGTTCCTCTCAATGGATGTTTATCAATGGGTGCTCGATTGAGCTTCAAAAAGTCTCCTGACGCTGTGTTTGAAGAGATTCTAAAGTTAGGAGACAGCAAAGGATGGTGCTTTATGAACTGGGCCTGGAGGATCCGGGGATTAGTAGACCTTCTATTAGGAGGGGTCGGTTTAAGAAAAGGAAGGCGGAGCAAAAAAAAGCTCAAGGTAGGAGATGTGATCGACTTTTGGAGAGTTCTTTATGTTAGCAAAGAAGAAAGAAAACTTGTGTTGTTAGCAGAGATGAAGTTGCCAGGAGAAGCTTGGCTTGAGTTTACAATTAAACCTAAAAACGATAGGCACGAAGTAAAACAAAATGCTATTTTTCGTCCTCGAGGAGTTTTTGGGCGCATTTATTGGTATTCGTTTTATCCTATTCATCTCATTATGTTTCCAGGGATGCTCAGGCGGCTTGTTAAAGGCGCCTTATGATCCGCCTAGGTCTTTGTTGTATCTTTTTTTCTGAGCCCATTAAATTTCGCACAACAACGGCTACATATCTCAAGCGTATTGACCACCCTTATGAATATCTAGCTGAAATTATCTCTCATAATCTGGATTCTCTTAAGGCAGCGCTTGAGTACTGCGTGAGTGCGGGGATTGGATGTTTTCGTCTATCGAGTCAGTTTTTCCCACTTTGTTCTCATCCTGATTGGAAGTATCAACTTTCTTCTCTTCCTCGCCATGATGAATTGAGGGGAAAAGTTGAGCATTGCAGAGCGTATAAAGATACTCAGGGTTTGCGCTTAACCCTACATCCCGATCAGTTTGTGGTTTTAAACTCTCCAAGGCCAGAAGTTGTTCAAAGTGCTATTCATGAGCTTGAATATCATGCGCACCTAGCAGACCTATTAGGAGTTGATGTCATTAACATTCATGGTGGAGGTGTCTATGGGGACAAAGCACAAGCTCTTGAGCGTTTTCAAGAGCACTATCAGGCGTTGCCTCCTCATGTTCAATCTCGGCTGACAGTAGAAAATGATGATAAATGTTATACTCCACAAGATCTTCTCCCTTTATGTGAAAAAAACCAGATCCCTTTTGTCTACGATGTGCATCATCACTGTTGTTTAAAAGATGAGCTGACTGTTGAGCAAGCAACAATACGTGCACTATCCACTTGGAACCGTGAGCCACTTTTTCATATTTCAAGCCCCATAGAAGGTTGGGATGGCCCTAAACCTCAGCGTCATCATGATTATATTGCGATAGAGGACTTTCCTGTTGAATGGGAATCTTTAGAGAGTGTGACGATCAAAGTCGAGGCAAAAGCTAAAGAGCTAGCCGTTGAAAAACTTAAAAAAGATTTAATGTTAAGGGGAATCCCTACCTGACCTTCTAGTGATGAAGGAAATCGAGATGATGGCAAAAGTTGAGATTGCAACAAGAAGCCACATAGCACCTCGATAGTCATACATAAAGGATGTTGAAAAAGCCTTGAGGATCTTTGTATGCATTAGAGAGCTCATATGGCTGAGGTAAGCTTGGAGCTCTTCAAAAGACGAAAGAAGTGAACAGATTTTAGCTTGCGTAGCAGATGAGAGTTGAACCCCCTCTTTATTAAGTTCAAAGGAAAGCTTTGATTTTTCCATTGTGCGAATCACCACTCCGACAAGTGACAGTCCGACCGTTCCTCCAATTTCCTGAACGGTTGCAAGAGCTCCCGTAGCGACATCTACATAATTACAAGGAATAGTTGAGATTCCGAGCGAGGCAGAAGGACCGAATGTCTCTCCTGTGCCTATTCCAAAAAACACCAATGCAATAAGAATCATTGGGATATGCCTTGAGTCGGTAAAAAATGTCATGATCAACACCCCCAAAAGCACAAGGAAAAAGCCTAAGATAACGAGTTTTTTTTCTCAAACTTGTCTGAAATCATTCCAACATAGTGAGAAGCTATAGCTAAAATATTTCGTTTTAGTTATAATTTTTTGAATGACATATTCGCTAGATTTTAGAAAAAAAGTTCTATCAATCCGAAGCAAAGAAAAATTAAGCTTTGCCCAAGTAGCAAAACGCTTTGGAGTAAGTGTAAATAGTGTGTTTCTCTGGTCTAAGAGGTTAGAGCCGAGGCGCACTAAAATCAGACCTGCAATAAAGATTGATAGAGAGATCTTGATGGAGGATATCAAGAAATACCCTGATGCCTTCAACTATGAACGAGCACATCGTCTCAAAGTAAGCACTTCAGGCATTCGGTGTGCCATGAAGAGGTTAAGAATTAGCTATAAAAAAAACGCTCAACCATCCCAAGGCCTGCGAAACAAAAAGACAAATCTTTCAAGGAAAAATCGCAGAATATAAACGTTTGGGAAAGCCAATTGTATATATTGATGAAAGCGGGTTTGCCCATGATATGCCCCGCACCCACGGTTACTCCAAAATAGGACAGCGATGTTTTGGTACTCATGATTGGGGAGCAAAAGGAAGAACAAATGCAATAGGGGCATTACTTGGAACAAGCCTCCTTACACTTGCGTTATTCGAGTGCAATATTAATACAGACGCCTTTTCCATTTGGGCAGAGGAGGACTTGCTACCGAAACTTCCCTCTGAAAGTATTCTGGTTATGGATAATGCTTCATTCCATAAAAGCAAATCTATGCAAGAGAAGATCCACGCTGCAGGCCATACCTTGGAATATCTTCCTCCCTATTCCCCTGATCTAAACCCTATTGAACACAAGTGGGCACAGGCAAAGTCTAAGCGAAGAAAATATCAATGTGGAATAGACGAACTTTTCAAGGAGCACTGCCTATAACTAATTTAAGTCACTTTAGCTATATAGCAAAAGGAGCTGAAATGGCTAGAATAAACATCCCTGATACAAAGGGGGAGTAAGCTAGAATCGTTTGGAGATATAGGGGAATGGAGAAAAAGACCCCGAAAAAAAGGAAGATCACAGAGAAATTCCCTATACAAGCCGCAAAAAATTCTTCTTTTTGAAAAATTCAAACTGAATCAAGGGGGAAGAAACGCGGTGTTCCACAAAGTAGAATAGAGGGAGGCAAATAATAGACAGTGCAAATATTCCTAAAATCACAGGGCTGCTCCACCCCACTCAGGGCCTTGGATGACTCCCATAATAAGAGCACCTATTCCAACAATCAATAGGAGAAGCCCAGGGATATCGATTTTTGTATTTTGCTCTTCATTCTTAGATTCTTGCAAAAAAACCCCCTAAGTGGAGATAGGGATTCTTGAAATTCAAAGGTCTTAGAGCCTAATAATCATACTGGTTTTTCTGTGGTAAATATTTTTTTATTTTCCAGCATATGGTAAATCATAAACCCAGAAGTGATGCCAACATAAACAACAGAGGCTCTTTTCATTAGAGAGTGATTATGATCAATATGGCATAAAAAAATGATAGTTGCAAAAACAAGTGTAATTCTAGAATCCATTTTTAGACCAAAAATCTTAGGTACAATATCTAAACAACCAGACGCTTCTAACTGTTTTTGCTGGTCAATTTTTTCAGAAAACTTTTCACATCCTTTAATCTTTAAATCTCTGGCTGCTTTTTCGGCTAAAGCTCCTAAAAGCGTTGAGGTGAAAAAATATTTATGACACTTGTATATTGATACTGCCAATGTGAGAAGCATTAAAGAAATTCGTAGTTGGTTATATTGTTTGATCGCTTCAGGAGAAGGTTTAGACTGTGTAGCAAGAATTTCCGTCAATATTTTAGCGACGGTTTCTTTAATATCTTGTTCATTGACCATTCCTACTCGTTCTAAACCGTTTGTTTGATCAAGATCGGTATTTTGAGCTAGACTGCAGAGGGTCGAGTTATCGCATGGTTTGCAGCAGCCACTATTCAATTTCATTTTATTAAATCTCCTGATTTATATTTCAAGAATATTGTAAAAAAAAGCCCTCCGGTGAGGGAGGGCTTTCGAAAAGATATTAAGTCTTCTCTTAAGTATTTGCGGTTTCCACAGGAGCTTCCACTTTTGTAGCAGGCTCTGCTTCTTCCAGCTCTTTCGCTTCTTCGGCAGCTTTTTCCTCTTCTCGCTGAGAAGTAAGATTGAGGAAGCGCTTGTTTAGAGAGCGAGCAGCGACGATCCATACAAAGATGATCCCTAGGAGAATAATCGCAACGAAAGGTGCGATGACTCCAACGACTGCTGTGTTAAGGGCAAAGAAAAGACCTTGTTGGATCAAAGATCCACCAGACTTTCCTAGACGGGCGCCAACAACGTCAATCGCCGCTTTACCTTTAACTTTCTCTTCCTGTCCAAGGGGAATGTAGGCCATTTCCTTGGTTGGGTCGAAGAAGGAGTATTTAGATGATTTACTGGCGATATTCTGAATCGTTCCAAAGACGACCGCAAGCATTAATGGGGTAGATCCGATCGCTGCAATTGTAGCAGAAAGGCTACCGCGGAAAATAATGAACGAGAAGAATGCCACACCAGTGACGAGGAGCATCACAGGAGTAATGAGAGCGGTTTTACCCCATCCAAAACGCCTTACAACAGATCCTCCGAGGAAGAATGTAATGAGGATGGTAATGATACCCGTTTTCTCAGAAAAGCCTCCCATGAACGCCTGATAATCGTTAAAGTTTGGATATTGCTGATGCAGCTGATCTTTCCAAGTGACCTCAACAAGGTTAATGGAAATTCCATATGCCATTACGAGCAATGCAATACATCCAAGGTACTTAGAGCGGATAAGCATCATGAAGCTTTCTTTCATAGAAAGTTTTGGCTTCTTTTTCTTTCCTGCCTTCTGCTCACCTGGATCATAGAAACGCTTGTCTGTTAGGACGTATTTGTTAATCCACCAATAGATCCCTAGGACAAGAAGACCAGCAACAACAACCATGGACATGGTGTAGTTTAGAGTCACTTGCCAGGGGTCTCCAGCAGTCAGTCCCTCACGAATCTTCGCTGCCCATTTAATAAACCGCCCTGAAATGATCAGGGAGACATTCGCAAACATCGCAAAAATGGTGTAGAAACGTTTTGATTCAGAGACTTTACTGATATCATTAGCGAATCCCCAGAATAGAAGCGAGACTGCCATACTTCCCCAAAGCTCCGACATAACGTAGAAGAGGGAGAAAGTCCAGTTACGGATGACATCAATCAATCCTTTGAACCCGTCGGGGAGAGTGGTTTGCAACATGTCGCAAAAAGCGTTAGGATGCAAAGAGTCTCTTAGGGGGTAAAGGACTGTTCCAAATAATCCAAAGAAGACAATAAAAGGAATAACTGAGTAGTAAAACAGCTTTGTCTTACTTAGCTTGTTACTTAGCTTCGCATAGAGAAGCATAAATAAGATAGCGCAGGGCAATACTCCCCAAAACTTCAAGAAAGGAATTACCTGGGAACCTTTCGCAGCTGTTACAACAAGGGTATCTTTTGTATCTCTGAGGATTGTGTAATTAAATAGAATAAAAAAGAAGAGAAGAACCATCGGAATGAGCTTTTTGAGCTCAAAGTGATGCACCGGCCATAGGCGGGATCTCCACTTTCCAAAGTCTTTTGTAGTTGACGTCATATTTCGTTCCTTATAAAAATTCTTTTGAAACATTCACTGTGCTTTTCCGAACTATTATGGAAAATCGTAGAGAATACTTCAGCTATAATCACAGACATTATAGAGCATTCGAGATAGAAATCAACAAAAAAAAAGGGCGCTCAATGAGCGTCCTTTTTTAAATAATTCCTTTTAAAGAGAATTAATTGTCGATCATTGCCTCTGCACCCGCAGCGATCATTGCTTGCTGAGCATTTACAGATTCGACATAAGCATTCCAAAGTTCATGATCAACGATCTCATGGCGAAGAGACTGAATAAGCTCTCGCTTGGTGTGTGCTAAAGATTTTTTTGGGCTTAGCATGGCGATCATTTCCTTGTCTCCAGATAGCCTTGCCATATTTAGAAGTCTTTCAAGCTGAAGCTTTGAGAAAGCCAGATTGTCTTTTTTCTTTCTAGAACCACGAGCAGCTCTCTGCTTCGGAGGAACAACCAGGGGGCGATCAGCTCGAATAATAAATTTTTCAATGAGTGATGACAATTCCGTCGGATCCTTGTATTTCATTTTTCTAAGAGTGAAGTGGTGCATGTATCCACCAGAGTTCATTGGAATGTATTTGCAAAGATCGTTTTCTTTTCTGCCTCTGACCTTCTTAATGGCCTTAGAGATTACACCTTCCAGATCTTCAAGCTTTTTGGTGTTAGTTTTAACAGTTTGTTCTTCAGTAAAGCTCATAAAGCCACCTTTTTTCCTATACTTGTTATGACAATCCAACGAGTTGGACAAATAAACATTTAATTTAACTTATAATAATGAAAATTCAACTTTCGCTATTTAATTTCTATTCTCGACATGCTTATATAGTGTTTCTCTTTTTATATGCAATACTTATTTTGAAGTTCATTCTCTTTAGTTCTAGATCTCTGTCGAGATAGTTTCATATTTGAGTGAGATTAGTATAACAAGGGAGTTTTGAGCAAGAATTAACTGTTGCATTGGAATTCCTCGGCTTAATAAGATCAGGTCTTTAGTAAATTAGTAAAGAATTCCCTTTAACCACTTGGAGTCATGTGTTTATGGAAACAGCGCAAGAAAATAAAAAAATTGATTAAAGCAAAGTTTATTATTGGAGTTCTCGCAGGGAAAGGAGGGGTAGGAAAGTCCACCTTTACTGGGCAGCTGGCCCTTGCTCTAGATAGGAGTGGGCACAGGGTAGGAGTTTTTGACGCAGATGTATATGGCCCTTCTATCCGCCACCTTCTCCCTGAGGACCGCGGGCCACGGACAGAGGAAGAAAAAGTCCTCCCCGCCCAATCTGGGGGGATTTCGCTGATGTCTACGGCCTACTTTCCTCGAGATAAGGGCTCCTCGGTTGTGCGTGCTCCGATAGCCACCCAGATTATCTCGCAGTTTATCGAGGAAGTTGAATGGGGAGAGCTTGACTTTCTCCTTGTAGATTTTCCTCCAGGGACGGGGGATATACAAATTACTTTAATGCAAAAACTCTCCTTTAATGGGGCCATCGTGATGACCACGCCTCAAGAACTCTCTCTCCTTGATGTTAGAAAGTCGATGAGTATGTGTATTCAGATGGGGGTTCCTCTTCTTGGGGTTGTAGAAAACATGAGCTACTTTTCTGAGCCAGGATCTTTGAAGCGTCATCTCCTTTTTGGAGAAGGCGGGGGAAAAGCCCTCTCTGAAGAATTCAGAGTTCCATTTCTTTCAGAAATTCCAATAGATCCTTCATTAAACATGCATAAAAAAGTTCAATCAACTCCTATCTTTGATACACTTTCGAAAAAGATAACTGCTCTTCTTGAGGAAGAAAAAGGGTATAAAATAAAGGTCGATGATAGGTATCATTTCTCAATTGAATGGTTGGACGGTAAGAAAAGTCTTTACCGCTTTGCAGATGTCCAGCCGCACTGTCCTTGTGTAGAGTGTTTAGAAGGAAAGAAACCTCTTGCAGATAGTATGGGAGAGAAAATTGCCCGTGTGGGAAATTATGGGATTCAGATTCTCTTCTCTTCAGGGTGCTCGAAGGGGATTTATCCTTTTTCGTTATTAAGGGACTTAGATCGATGAAAAAATGGTTCATTCTAATTGTAGCATGTATCCTTTGTAGTTGCGGCACAGGAGTAAATGGCCCTTTTATGGAGCCGAATGGAAAAACTAAGGTGCTCTCTACTACAGCCATGATTGATGACCTGGTGGCTGTTATTGGTGGCAAGGAGATTGATCATACGAGTCTTATTATCGGAGACCTTGATCCTCATAGCTATGAGCTTGTAAAGGGAGATGATGAGAAACTTCTTGCTGCTGATGTGATTTTTTATAACGGGCTAGGGCTCGAGCATGGGGCGAGCCTCAGAGGACATTTAAAGTCTCACGGTGAGGCGATTGGGTTAGGAGACATTCTTTACCGAGAAAACCCTGCATCCTTCATTACCATTGATGGCTCCCTTGACCCTCATTTCTGGATGGATGTGGCTCTTTTTTCTCAAATAATTGATCCTATTGTCACCACCCTTTCGGCAAAAGATCCCAGCCATGCAGAGCTCTTCAGAGAGCGAGGAACAGCACTTAAAGCCGAAATGATTGCAAAAGATCGTGCATTAATGGAGGAAGTTCAATCGATTCCTCCTCAAAATCGGTATCTTGTGACGAGTCATGATGCGTTTTATTATTTTGCAAAAAAGTATCTTTCCAGGCCGGGGGAAGAGAACTGGGAAGAACGCTTTATGGCCCCAGAGGGGCTTGCTCCGGATGGACAAATGAGTATTCTTGATATCCAGGCAGTGAGCGAATTTCTCTGTGAACATCAGATTCATATCGTTTTTCCGGAGACTAACATTAATCAAGATGCTTTAAAAAAAATTGTATCCATCTGTCGTGAAAAGGGGCTCCATGTTAAAATCGCGACAACTTCCCTGTACGGGGATACAATGGGAGTCAAAGGGACAGGTGCAGATTCTTACCTAGAGATGATTGAACACAATGTTCGAACCCTAAGCCAAGAATTACCTCAAGAATAATTATGGAAGATGCAGTAGACATACACCAACTTACAGTTAATTATGAAAAGACTTCGGCTCTTTGGGATATCAATCTTTCGATTCCTAAAGGAAGCCTTGTGGGAGTTATTGGCCCTAATGGAGCAGGGAAAAGCACCCTTCTTAAAGCCCTATTAGGAATTGTGAAGCCCCTATCTGGAAATGTCCGATTTTTTGGAAAACCCTTCAATAAAATTAACGAAAAAATTGCTTATGTTCCTCAAAAAGGGAGTATTGATTGGGATTTTCCTATTACTGTGTTTGATGTTGTTTTGATGGGGCGCTTTGGAAAGCTTCGCGGTCTAAAGTGGTATACAAAAGCTGATAAACAAGCAGCCCAGAAAATGCTTGAGCGGCTTGAGATGGGTGATTTAGCCGACCGGCAGATTAGTGCTCTTTCTGGTGGACAGCAGCAGCGCCTTTTTATCGCGCGTGCGCTCCTTCAAGATGCAGAGATTCTTCTTCTCGATGAACCCTTTGCTGCTGTTGACAAAGCGACGGAAGATATTATTATTCGGCTTCTCAAAAAACTTCGAGAGGAAGGAAAAACAATCCTTGTTGTACATCATGACTTAAACACTGCACCTCATTATTTTGATCAAGTGCTTCTTTTGAACACCTCTTTGGTAGCCTATGGCGATGTAGAAGAAACGCTGACCCCTCGAAATCTCTCTCTCGCCTATGGGCAAAGAGGGGAGCTTTTTGATGAAGCGACCCGTCTTTCTGGAGAGCAGAAAGCGGGATTTGTTTGATGTCGTTTATTGATTATTTCATTGACCCTCTTTACCGAGCTCCAGTGATTGGCTCGATGCTTATGTGTTTGTCCTCTGCTTTAATCGGAACATTGATGGTTGTTAAGCGGAGGAGTTTAGTGGGCGAAGCGCTCTCTCATGCAGCATATCCAGGTGTTGTTTTGAGTGTCATTGTAGGAGCCCTTTTTGTAGCTCCGAATCATCCCCTTGCTATTTTGGTTGTTCTTGGCGGTGCCTTTCTTTCCTCCTATTTTGGTTTAGAAGTCATCGAGAAGCTCCGGAACAAATTCCGCATTCACTTAGACGCGGCTCTATGTTTAACCCTCTCCGTGTTTTTGGGCATGGGGGTAGTCTTTGCCAGTAGGATTCAGTTTACCCATCCCCTTTGGCACCAACAATCCCAAGTATTTATTTATGGGCAAGCTGCAACGATGAGTGATATGCATATTGTGATTTATGGGGTACTTTCTGCTATAGTTGCTCTTTTCATTCTCTTCCGTTTCCGAGAAATTGAAGTTGCATTGTTTGATGCTCCTTATGCGCATAGCCAGGGATTATCAATGCAGCGCGTAATCAGGGGGATCTTTTTTCTTCTGATCCTCTCAATTGTTGTAGGAATTCGATCTGTTGGGGTGATTTTGATGTCGGGAATGCTTCTTGCTCCTACCGCCGCTGCCCGCTCTTTTACTGACCGTTTATCGCATCTGTTAATTCTTTCAGGTTTATTTGGTCTTATCAGCGGCTTTGGAGGGAACTATTTATCCCTAAAGTTAAGCGCCTATGGAGCAACTTATCCTACGGGCCCTATGATTCTTTTAGCGGCTGTTTCTCTCAGTATTCTTTCACTTTTGTTTGCCCCTAAAAAGGGTGCGGTTGCTCGCATGATCCGCAGTGCACGTTTTAGGAGGCGGTGCCATCTGGAAAATATTTTGAAGACTCTATGGAAAGAAGGGGTTGACGTGCCGCTTGGCCAAAAGGGAATCTTAAAGTGGAATTCTATGGGGAGAATCTCAATGCAACGGGCACTATTTACATTGAAGCGAGAAGGGTGGGTTGTAAAAAGCGGAGAGGGGAAACTTTTGCTTACTCGTGATGGAATCGCCCGCGCTGGATATTTAGTGCGTTTGCATCGATTATGGGAACTCTATTTGGTCTCATGCCTAAAAGTGGATGAGGAAAGGGTTCACCACAGTGCCGAGGAGATGGAGCATATTATTACCCCAGACTTGGAGAAGCGGTTGACAGCTCTTCTCAATCATCCCCAAAAAGATCCTCATCAAAAGCCTATTCCTCAGGGGGAACGATTATGAATCCCTATACAGGTCAATCGTTTTTTGGTTTCTTTGGTGTTCTCTTTAAGCGGGTCTTCTTAGCGCTAACAGGGGATGCACATTCTCTTGCATCTGATGAAGTGCAACTTTTGGTTCTCATCATGATCGCCCTTTCCTCCGCTCTAGTTGGAACATTTCTTGTTCTTAAGAAAATGACGATGCTTGCCAATTCCCTTTCTCATACCGTCTTATTGGGGATCGTAGGGGCCTTTTTGATTACGCGAGGTGAGGGGATTTATAACATTGGTGTGCCGACCTTGCTCATTGGGGCTTTGATTACGGCTCTTTGTACAACCTTTAGTACGGAATTTCTCCATAAAAAACTCCGCCTTCAGGAAGATACAAGCATTGGGCTGATCTTTACTGCCTTCTTTGCTCTAGGGGTCGTCCTTGTTACCACGCTAACGCGTAATAGTCATCTTGGAATCGAAGCAATTATGGGAAATGTTGATGCGCTCCATCCATCCGATATGAAGCAGGTTTTTTACCTCTTTCTGTTTAATACGGCTCTGGTCTTTTTATTTTTCCGTCGTTTGGAACTCTTGGCGTTTGATTCTCAACTTGGGCGCAACATGGGTATTTCACTTATCTTTTTCAACTACCTGTTGATGTTTCAGACGGCTATAACCGCTATTGGTTCATTTCGTGCGGTTGGGGCATTTCTCTTTTTAGCCTTTTTGGTTGCTCCAGTCCTCACTGCTCGATTTTTTACCCATCGGTTAAAACCCCTCCTCTTTTTAGCAGGAGGAATTGGAGTCTTGGCAGCGGCCTTTTCGGTAGCTCTTTCCAGACATGTCCTTTCTGTGTATCATATTCCACTTTCTACGTCGGGACTTGCTGCAACAGTTCTTGGAGCTTTCTTTGTATGTGGGATCATTAAACGCTTAATATCTCAATCAGAGAGGGCAACTTCATGAAACGGATTGCAATACTAGGAAGTACGGGATCGATTGGTTGCAATACCCTAGAGGTTGCCAAACATTTAGGATACCGAGTGGATGGAATTGCTGCTCATTCCAACATTGATTTATTAGAAGAGCAGGCACGTGCCTTTCGCCCCAATTGTATTGCTGTTTTTGACCAGGAAAAAGCTCATAAGCTCAGGAGCCGGCTTCCCGAATTTAAAATTGTTTCAGGGATGGAGGGGCTGATTGAGGTGGCAACGCTTCCCGAAGTAGATTTCCTTGTTTCCGCGATTGTTGGTGCCATGGGAATCCTCCCAACCCTAAAAGGAATCGAAGCGGGTAAAACAATCGGGCTTGCGAACAAGGAAGTGCTGATTGCTGCTGGAGAACTGATTATGGGGGCCGCTAGGAAAAAAAATGTTGATATTATCCCAATTGATAGCGAACATAGCGCGATTTTTCAGTGCCTTCAGGGAGAATGTCCTAGCGGGATCCGCAAGTTAATCCTGACAGCATCAGGGGGACCTTTTTTAACGGCTTCAGAAAAAGAGCTAGAGGAAATCACTCCAAGCTCCGCGCTCAAGCATCCGACATGGAGCATGGGGAAAAAAATTACCATCGACTCGTCTACCTTGATGAATAAGGGGCTTGAGGTGATCGAAGCAAAATTTTTATTTGATGTTCCTCTTGAAAAAATTGACGTGATTATCCACCCTCAAAGCATTGTTCATAGCCTTGTCGAATTTATCGATGGTTCTCTTCTTTCCCAGATGGGAGAGCATGATATGAAGATCCCCATCCAGTATGCGATGACCTATCCAAAGCGAGAAAAGGGAATTGCCTCTTGTTTCGATTTTACAAAGTATTCTAAACTAGAGTTTTTTACCCCTGAGTGGGAAAAATTTCCTTGTCTGGGGCTTGCTTTTGAAGCTGCAAAGGAGGGGGGGACTCTTCCTTGCTTTATGAATGCAGCGAATGAAGTGCTTGTCCAACGGTTCCTAGAGGGAAAGATTGATTGGATCGAGATTGGAAAAAAATTAGAAACCTTAATGGGTGCGCACAACGCTCAGCCTCAGGAGAACCTAAGCGTTCTTTTTGAAGTTGATGAAATGGCGCGCTCACTTGCAACCACTGCGTGAGGACACCTTGCAAAGCATCATATATATTATCTTAGCGATTCTCGGACTGAACCTTCTCGTTTTTATCCACGAGTTGGGTCATTATATCGTTGCGCGGCGCAATGGAATGCGTGTTGAAGTCTTTAGTATCGGATTTGGAAAGCCACTTTTTAGTTGGATGCGGAAAGGGGTCAAATGGCAATTTTGTCCTATCTTTTTTGGAGGCTACGTCCGCATTGCAGGTATGGAAAAGGAGGGCGACCTCGAGCCCTATGAAGTTCCAGATGGTTTTTACTCGAAAAAGCCGTGGGCACGGATCAAAGTGGCTCTTGCCGGTCCTGTTGTAAACCTTGTCTTTGCTGTAGCCATTTTCACGGTCATTTGGGCTCTTGGAGGGAGGGAAAAGCCTTTCTCGCAGTTTACACAACTTATTGGATATGTAGATCATCACTCGGAACTTTATCAAAATGGAATCCGTCCTGGAGATGCAATTTTAGAGTACAATGACGAGCCGTTTGAAGGGTACAAAGATCTTTTATTTGCAGCTGTTGTTAATGGTCATCCAGCGAATATCGAAGGGGTAAAAATCGACTATTTCACAAAAGAAAAAACCCCTTACGACTATACTGTGACTCCATACGAGAGTCCTGCCATTCAGAAAGGGATGAAGACGATTGGGGTTTTAGCGCCTGCGAGCTATTTAATCTATCAAGCTCCAGGATATGAAAATCTCCCCATGGCAAGCAGCGGTATTTTGCCTCAAGACCGTATTGTATGGGCCAATGGAGAACTCATCTTTTCGAACGAACAACTCTCAGGTATTCTCAATAGCAATAAAGCCTTTTTAACCGTTGAAAGGGGTGGACAGACCTTTTTAGCCAAAGTCCCACGAGTTCCAATTGATGATCTTCGCTTAGGCCGCGAAGAAGTCATAGAGATGAAAGACTGGAAATATGGAGCAGGACTTAATCAAAAGGGGGAGTCTTACGCGTTTATTCCTTACAACATTTCTTACGATATGAGCGTGCAAAACGGGCTCTACTATATCGATGAAGACTCAAAAGTTTCTAGAGCATCTTCTTTGAACAAAACCTCTCATTTGGATACAATGTTGCGTGCTGGAGACCGCATTATTGCCATTGATGGAATTCCTGTAACAAACCCTGTAGAGTTTTTGAAACAGCTTCAAAATCCCCGGGTACAGATCATTGTAAAAAGAGGAAAAGCGCCTCTTGATCTTTCTTGGAAAAACGAAGACCATGTGTTTCTGAGTGGAATCGATTGGGAAGCTCTTAAACCGATCGCTCGCTCAATTGGAACCCTTTCTCCTGTTATGCAGAGTGGAGATTTCCACTTGCTTGAGCCGGTCAAACCGATCCGCTTGAAAGACTTTCCGATGACCGAAAAAGAAGAAAAAAAATTTCAAGAGACTTTGGTGACGCAACAGAAAGCCATCGAGAAAATTCCGGATGCTGAGCAGAGAGAGCTTGCATACGCTGAGTTAGATCATTTTCAAAATCGCCTCATGCTGGGTGTTGCCTTGACAGACCGCCTTGTCAATTACAACCCCAATCCCTTTTCTCTTTTTGGCAGTGTCTTTAGTGAAATTGCACGCAACCTCACTCACCTTATTTCCGGATCTCTTAGTCCCAAGCAATTTGGGGGGCCTATTTTCATCGTGCAAGTCATGGAGCAGAACTGGAGAGTGGGGGTTAAAGAAGGCCTCTTTTGGTTAGCAGCGATTAGCGTCAACTTAGGAATTCTAAATCTTCTGCCTATTCCCGTTCTAGATGGAGGGCATATCTGTTTCTCTATCATAGAGAAGATTCGAAGAAAACCGATGACGGCAAAAATGATGCAGCGGCTGGTGATTCCCTTTGTTGCTCTGCTTATCTTTATGTTTATCTACTTAACATATAATGACATTGTCCGATTGTTTGAGAGGGTTTTTTAATGAGCTACTCGATCAAGATGACCAATAAAGGACAATACCCCATTGTTGTCTAGGCTGCCCTAAACAAAGGGGCCACTGACGGGTTTCCGTAGATTCACAAAACGACAGGACTTTCGCAATTTAAAATTTATTTTATTCTGATTGCCTACTAACTGGCTGCGTAAAAGGTAAAAAATGTAATGCGGGTAACAACTCAAACATATGGACAATTCCTGGTGAATGGTGTTGATAATTTCACAGCCACTTACTTTGCAGATATTGTTGAAGGATTAAAGCATGACAGTGTTCGGAGACACTTAAACGGAAGCAAGCTTCCAAGCAAAGCGATTTGAGAAAGGGTGTAGAAAGAGATTGTATACTCTGAAAGAGGGTATTTGATATTCGATGATTCAGTGCTTGATAAAAGTGGAAGCAACAAAATCGAGTTAGCAAGATGGCAGTATTCAGGAAACACCCACAGTACTGTCATGGGAATCGGGATCGTTAATTGTGTTTATTTTAATCCAGATCTAGACCGCTATTGGATCATCGATGCCCGTATTTATCAACTAGATCAAGATGGGAAAAAGAAGAGCCGATTATTAACGACTTGATAGAGAGGGTTAAAAACAAGCTCACCAAAAGAAAAGACCTTTCTAAGTCGAAAGATCAAAAAGCGCTGGTCTATTTTCAGGGCTCATTCCTTACCTGAAAAACTACCTCTCTGATCCTGAAGCGCAAATAGACAATAATGTTGCCGAAAGAGCGATCCGCCCCCTTGCCATCGGGAGAAAGAACTGGCTCTTTGTTGGGAGTGAAAAAAAAAGGGGGGGGGGAGCGACAGCGACCTTATTATCGCTTGTACAAACTTGCAGGAACTTGAAGATCAACCCAAGGGAATATCTTGATGATATCCTTAGAAGGGTTATGAGTCATCCTGCCTCAAAAATCAATGAACTTCTTCCAGCTCGATAGAGGAAAATGCGTGAATCTGACCCTCAGTAATCAATGACATCAATACCGTTTCTGAAGAGCTTGAAATCGTTCACCATATGGAAGACTTCCTTGGAGAAACAGCACAACTTACAACTTTTATATGTCATCAGGTGCAACGATTTATCCAGCATTAGCATCCATGATTCACAACTTAGCAAAATTTGAGACCTACTTCATCAAAATTATGAACGATGCAATTAAAGGACAACAAGCGAATGCAAAAGTTTCTGCAGATGCAACAGAGTCTAGTTTAGATCATCAGGAAGAGGGGCTTCAAGATCAAGCTTGGCTGGCATCGCTGGTGCTGCAGGAAGTCTAGGAACAACGGCTGTTTCTTTTGGAATCGATACCTACAATTTAAAAACTGCAGAGAACGGAACTGAAGAAATTGAAAATGCTCAAGAATATCAAGATGCTTACAAATCGCGTGTGGCTGAAGTCAGTGTGATGGACACACCTGTGACAGAGGACACGAATGAAGCGGCTCTTGAGACTTATAACAGGCATACCGCAGAGACCGATGATGTGATTAAGAATAAGCTTTCAGAACAGGGAGCTGATCACATTAAGAATGCAGATGCGACTCAAGCAAAAGATGGCTATGACGCAATGAGTCGAGCGATTGAGAGAAAACAAAATGAAAATAAACTCAATATGAATCGTCTGGATAGATGGCAAGGATATATGCGTATGCTTGATGGCTTTGTGCAGGCTGTTCCCCACTCAGTTGGGAATTTTTTGCAAGCAAATGAGACCTTAGAGCAAGCAATTCAAGAAAAGCTCAAAATCTACCGAACTTCGAGCCAAGATCTTGATAAAGCGATTGAAGGGCAAGCTGATAAGCAGTTCAGCGACACGGCCTCTGAAATGACCCAACTCATCCAGCAGTTTAGCCAATTGGCGAGTGTTGATCGTCATCAGAGCGCTTAATTCTAGCTATTTTACACCCTAACTACTTAAAAATAAGTTGTGTATGTCATAAACGTTTAACTTTAATGTATTTAATTAAAATTCAATTTTTGTAAATTATTTAAATTAAATTGATAATATGATATAATTAAGTAAAATAATAGGGATATTTGAAACAATGGAAAGAGTACTTACAGGCAATGTTAGGTTTACCCCTGAAAACAGCATGCACTTATCTGGTACTGATGTAGAAGTGAATGGTGATGTAGAAGTGAATGGAAATATTTCCACAGCCAGAGAAAATGCGCTTTCAAGCGACTCTCAGACTTCTTCTGACTCTATAAAAGGTGCAGGAACTCAGCCTACTGGCGTAGAGTCTCTGCTCACAGCAGCAACAGCAAGAGAAGTTTTCGGTAACAAACTTCAAGAGAAAAGACCAGAAGCTACCCTCACGGTTGAAGACTTTCAATTGACAGCAGTTTTAGAGGTTGAAGTTGATTCTACACCTAAGAATGGGGTGGTTTTGGTTCGAGTTGCTCAACCGGACGCAGAATTTGACGAGGAACATATCGAAAAGTATCTCAGTGCGGGCAAAGCGCAGATGGTTTTTTCTACTGCTGCCATGCAGGGCCAAGGATTTAGCCGTTCCGTTGATCTGCAGAAAACAGTTGATAAAGAAGAAGTTCCTGACGATGAGCGTCAACACAAAGTGGATGTTCAATTCGCCAAGATTAAACATATTATTGGAGTAGGTGGGCGTGGTGAAATGCCAAATAAGGCAATTAGCTATAGCTTAACCTGGCACTTTGTTGAGGTCTATAATAGACCGGGAGAGCCTCCAGTAAAGTATGATCTTACCGACAAAGCTGATATCGAGCGTCTTTTAGAAGACCAGGATATTGATGATGTCAATGATGAGATGGTAGATAACGTTTTCACGAAGCTTCTTTCTATTAATAGAGAAATTAAAACCCTAACTGAGCGCGAAGTTGGAAAAACAAAAGATTGTTTTTTATATGATTATGCTGGAAATCCAAATGGCTTAGAACTTTACCGTCCCTTTTCTGTTCAAGATGATGGAGTAAAGCGTAGCTCTAAGCATGGTAAGTACGGTGATACAATGGCTCAGTTTGGATTCTTGAAAAAAAGAGGCGGAAGGCTCTTTGGTGAATATCAAGTCAATCAAAAAGGAGCCGAGGCACTCAATAAAATTGAACAAGCCGCGCACTTTAAACGCTCAATTTTAGGTGGATTATCCACAAAACGTACCGAGAAACTAGCGGAGCTACAAGCACTTCAAGCGCAGGAAGAAACTGAAGAGCAAATAGCCTCGATTAAAAAGATTGAGGGTGAGCTCAAAGAGATAACTCAAGTGATGCAAGAGGTCGGATCTTCACACGATACAGTCATGCATTTTACCTTGTTAGAGCTGACTAGAACTCATCAATTTCAGGAAAGACGTTGGAACGGTGATAGCGGAACCTTTGTAGGTGGTTCTTTTGCTCGTTCAGGAGAAAAGCTTTTGGCTCCTCTTTCAGGCCCTGAACATTTGGCTACCTTAGGGCCAGGAGCTGAAGATGATGTTGCAGCGGCTAAAGAAGTCACAGATAGACGACGTCTTGAGCTTTCAAAAACGATCGCACGTGATTACGTTGATATGGTTTCAAGAGAGAATGTCAGCCTTTTCCTTCGCACAAAATACATACCAACGAAGCAGGATAAGCAGCAGGCAATTGAAGTTGGAACACTTGTTCATTATCTGGCCGCACCCAACACTCCAAGTAATACACATGCCACGCGCCGCTTAGAGGTTCTAGAAGCGACCCAGGCCTTAAATCGAAGCACCTTTTATAGGACAGATTCAAAGGGCAGACTTGAGAGAGATTCACGAGGTCAACTTCACCATGAGACTGTTGGTAGAGAGGTTTTTAAAGACCCTAAGGGTGAGAGATTCATATTAAGTGCAATTCTTCGGCCCCCTACTGGAGCACCTACAGATGGAGATTTATCGGGTTATTCTGGAGCGTCAGACGTTGTAAAAGATGTTCTTAAAGAAGCTCTAGCCTATCATCGAGAAGCTGTAGCAGGTCACCAAGTCAAAATTTATAGAGCAGGAAGTGCCTACAAAGCAGAGAGAGTTGGAGCAGCAACAGCTTAACCGGCTTCTTCTTTTGAATGTTTGATGACAGGTGGTTTGTCATCAGTCACACATTCTTCTTCAATGGTTACCTGTTTGACGGTAGGATCGGAAGGAACTTCATACATCAAATCCATTAAGAGAGTCTCAACAATCATTCGAAGCGCACGCGCGCCGGTTTCTGATTTCTTTGCCTTGGCAGCAACCGCCTTTAGCGCACCCTCTGTAAACGATAGGTCCACACCATCTTCATTGAAGAGGCGCTGGTATTGACCAATAATTGCATTTTTTGGTTTCACAAGGATCTCTACAAGATCATCCAAGGTGAGTTCATTGCAGTTTGCTAAGCTATTAAAGCGCCCTACAAATTCAGGGATTAGGCCAAATTCCACTAAGTCTTCTGTCTCAACTTTTGAAAGGAGATAATTGGTTTCTGTCGCATCGAACGCACGGTCTTGCTGTTCAGTATCAAATCCAATGACCCCTTTTCCTAAACGTTTTGCTACGATTTTATCGAGGTTAACAAAAGCTCCTCCAACGATAAAGAGGATGTTTTGGGTATTAATCTTGATATATTCTTGATTCGGATGCTTTCGTCCTCCTTTAGGGGGAACATTGGCGACCGTTCCTTCAACGATTTTCAGAAGAGATTGTTGCACTCCTTCCCCTGAAACGTCCCGAGTAATAGAGACATTACCTGAGGTTTTCCGGATCTTATCAATTTCATCGACATAGATAATTCCCTGCTCAGCTCTTGCGATATCGTAGTCAGCATTTTGGACAAGGCGGAGGATGATATTTTCAACATCTTCCCCGACATATCCAGCTTCAGTGAGGGTTGTTGCGTCAGCAATAGCAAAGGGGACATCGAGGACCTCTGCAAGAGTGCGGGCTATGAGAGTCTTACCCGAACCCGTTGGACCAAGAAGGAGAACATTTGATTTGCTATACTCCATTTCATCTTTGTCATTGGAGAGGGAGCGAATGCGCTTGTAATGGTTATAAACGGCAACAGCAATAGTTTTCTTTGCTTTTTCCTGCCCAATGATATAGGAGTCTAGGCGCTCCTTGATTTCTATGGGTTTTAAGAGCTTGATCTCATGCTTAACGGCTTTTTTTTCGACAATATCCATACAAAGACGGACACACTTGTCGCAGATGAAGGCATTAGGACCTGAGACGAGTTTTTCAACAGCATCTTCTGTTCGCCCACAAAAAGAGCAGGCTGCCATTTCTTGGGATCCGTTCGTCGGTTTGCTCATTTATCTTTTTTTCCTTTAGTCGGGATAACCACTTTATCGATCAATCCATATGTTACTGCATCTTCGGCGCTCATAAAGAAGTCGCGGTCAGAATCTTCAATGACTTTTTCGAGGGGTTGCCCAGTATGTTCAGCAATAATTTGAGCAAGGACCCTCTTCATTCTTAGAATTTCCTGGGCCTGAATATGGATGTCAGCAGATGAACCAGTGATCCCCCCAAGTGGTTGGTGGATCATGATCCGGCTATTAGGAAGGGCAAATCGCTTTCCTTTTGTTCCTGCTGCCAAAAGAAGAGCTCCCATTGAGGCAGCTTGTCCTAAGCAGTAGGTGTTTACGTCGATTCCTAGGAAACGGATAGTATCGTAGATTGCCAGGCCTGACGAAATCACACCACCAGGTGAGTTAATATAGATACTGATATCTTTCTTGGGATCATCAGCGCGTAGAAAAATAAGCTGTGCAACCACAGCATTGGCCACCTGATCGTTGATCTCGGTTCCAATGAAGATGATCCTGTCCTTAAGAAGACGGGAGTAGATGTCCATTGAGCGTTCACCACGCCCAGTATCTTCAATGACATAGGGTATCAAAGACATGTCAGTTCCTTTTTAATTAACGTTTTATTCTTTTATAGACATCTAATGAGCTTCGGTCAAGAACTCTTCGTTGATTTTTTCTTTGGGGCCGCTTTTTTTGCTCCAGTTGTTTTCTTTGGGGCCGCTTTTTTTGCTTTTGCAGGTTCTTTTTTATTGGGTGTCTTTTTAGGAGCAGCGACCTTTTTCTTTGGCTTTGGAGCGACAACTTTAGCCTTGCTGATCAAGAAGTCTTCCGCTTTGCTAAGGATTAAGCGAGACATTGCAATGGCTTTTTGTTCTTGCGACTCTTCTTTCGCTGTGTAAACATCAGATTGATCGCTAAACATCGCTTCCATTGGAGTTTTTACTTCTTGGTGAACCTCGTTTGGAGAGACGGAAATTTTCTGATCTTGGATGATTTTTTTGGAGATATAGAAAAGACGCACAGCGCGCTCTCCTTGCACTTGGATGTCATCAATTGCCGTCTTTCTTTCATTCTCACTCATCGCCATGAGTTTTTTCTGGAAGGCAGGGTCATTGACTAGCTGCTTGATTCGGAATTGGGTTTCCTTCTGAAGGAGAGTTTTAGGAAGCTCAAAGGGATAGTTTTCAAGAAGGAATTCACTCATTTGATCACGGTAACCACATTGGATATGCTCGTCAGCTTGTTTGTTCAGAAGCTTTTCAAGGTTTTCCTTCATTTCAGCAACATTTTTTGCTCCCATCTTCTGTGCTAAGGCGTCATCAATAGCGGGAAGTTTTGCTTCTTCTACAGCGATCAGGGTCATCCGCACTTTTTTCGGAGGTGTGGCTTTTTTGTCCTCTTCCGAAGCATCGGCATCAGCTTCACTGACTCCTTCTTTGGAGTCTCCAGCTTTCATTCCCATGGCGAGATCATGCATCCACTTCGCCATTTTAGTTTTGCTGACCTCAAAACGAGCATTTTGAAGCGCCTTTTGAGGAGGATCTTCTTCGATAATGTCGACATTAATGACAGCGAAATCCCCTTCCTGTACAACTCGATCTGGTACTTTTTTCCACTCAGCAAAAAACATTCGAATATCTTCCAAGGTGGCGTCTAGCTTTCCAGCATCTACGGCATCACGTTTGATCTCTTCTATCTCAATGTTGGACAAATCGATTTCAGGAACTTCGGGCTCGGTTTCGAATGTATAGGTCATTTCAGCCCCATCTTCCAGAGAATGCTTAATAATTTTGAAGCTGATTTGAGCATCATTGCTAAGGAGGGGAGTGTGAGCAAGCTTCTGACATTCACGGAAAGTTTCGTCTGCAATGGCTTTTTGCCATTGTTCATCCAAGGGTTCAGCAAATTTTTTTATGATTAGGTGGTCAGGAGCACGTCCTTTTCGAAATCCAGGAAGAGAAACCTCCTTAGACACAGACTTAATGGCTTCTCGCCTTGCTTTCTTCACAACATCCGGGGAAGATTTAACATTGTATTCGACCATACATTCGGGCTTTCGCTCAACGGTAAAGGTCACGGCGTCGGATTTGAATTCTTTAGGTTTTTGTTCTGTCATTGGTCGTTCTCATGCAGTCTTGTAAAAAAAAGCGGGTGATGAGATTCGAACTCACGACCCTCACGTTGGCAACGTGATGCTCTACCACTGAGCTACACCCGCGTGTGAAAAAGAAATCACCATAACAAACTTAGAGTTTTTTTTCAAAGACTAAAGAACAGGAAAAACTTTTAAGCAAAAAAAGAGTTGAAGTTTTTTTTGTAGAAAAGGTACTGATAGTTCATGCTCGAGCGAAAAAAACCGTTGCAGGGGTTACCGAAAATAGGGTAAAACGTAGATAGTTTTTTAGAAAAATAATAGAGTTATTGAGGTGATGTTAACGGATGTTGAATTTAAGGAAGCTTAAACAGGACTTTTCTTCTGCGATTTTAAAAGAAGGGAAAGATCTTTTTGAAACTAAAAAAGTTCTATCGGCTAAAATCCTTCATCTTGATGCTACCACCATCCGCATTAGCGCCAAAGTTCTTGGCCAATATAATAATACATATGAAAGTGAAATCGAGATAGATCGGATGGATAGCGAGACTATCGATTCAGATTGCAACTGCCCCTATCATTATGATTGCCAACACTTAGCTGCTGTTCTTTTTCATCTCGAATCGTGTCTTGATGAAATTTTGGTAAAATTCTCAGAAGAAACAGATATTGAAGAAGTGACTGATGATGATAGCTTCTGTGATGAGGAGAAGGAAAAGCTTCTAGAAGCGGTTAAAGAAGCTGAAAGTAAAGAAGCTGAAAGGAAAGATGAAGAGTACCAAAAGGAGCTTCTTAAGGAATACATTGGAGCTTCCTCTCTTCTTGCAAAATCTCCTTTCTTTCTCCCTGCTCAGCAGGGAGAAATCGAGAAGGCGGAGCTTGCGGTTATCTTCCACTTCCCCAAAAAGGAAGGGAGCAATGTTGATGTTCAACTGGCTCTTCGCCTCCCTTCAAGATCAAAACCTCTCCATATTCCGAATGTTCGTCAGTTTTTAGAAGCCGTAAGATACCAGGAACCTCTTTATGTAGGAGGAAAGAGTCATCTTTTTTCCTTAGAATCTTTCCAAGAAAGTGAACAGGAAATTGCGCGCCTTGTAATGGATCATGCAAAATTGCCCGAAAAGGTTACCAATGAACGCGCTCAGAAAATGGCAAGCTTAGACGTGAAAATCTTTGGAATGATCATGGCTAAGGCTGAGGAAATTGCCTCTGAAATGTTGAAGCAAAAGGGGTGGACTTATCAGGATGATGACCTTCCCACACTTCCTTGCCTTTTTGAAGAAAACTTAGAGTCTCCTATTCATTTTTCAAAATCTCACGCCAATGTTAGTGTTACCCTAGAATACATCCATCCTCCCACATCAAAAATTTTGCTTAATCCGATGCTCCTTGTCGACCAACAAAAAATTGTCCTTGAAGATGCTCGTTTTTTTGAGTGTGCAAAGCCTGGAATCATTTACAATCACGTCTATTATCGATTTGCTGAGCAAATAACACGGCGGCATTTGCGCAGTCTCGTGCCGATGCGAGATATGACGATTCCAGAACCTCTTTTTGGAACTTTTGTGGAAAATGCGCTTCCCGAAATGTCACTTTTTGCAGAAGTGGATATGGCCGGTGTTGTTGAACACTTTACGACACTTCCGTTTGTGGGTTCGATTGAGGCGATTTGCGATCTAACTTTCTTGAATGGCGAACTTGATGCAGCACTTTCTTTCCGTTATGATACGCATACGGTTCCTGTGTCTTCAAAGAAGTTGGGGTTTGATGACATTGACTCTTTTGTTACCGAAGAGGGAATTGTTGCCCGTAATTTAGTCGAAGAGCAGAAAATTATTGAAGATCTCTTTCAAGACTTTATCTTCGATCTTGATCAGCAAGTTTGGGCAGCGAAGACGGAGAAGAAAATTATCGAGTTTATGACTGATGTGATTCCTAGAAATCAACATCGGGTCAAGTTCAACTATCCTCAAAACCTCTTAGATCAATTCATTTATGATCAGTCCAAGTTCAAGCTTACGCTTACGCACACCGATCGGATGGATGTCTATGAAATGAATATTGAGGTGAAAGGTGCTCTTAAAGGGGTAACAGTAGATCGACTATGGGATTGCATTGTTTCTAGGCGTGCGTATCTCGAGCTTGATATGGGACGGAAAAAAACGGCTAAAGCTAAAGAGAATGGGAACAAAATTCCTAAAATTCTCGTGCTCGATCTTGATGAGGTGGGGGTCGTTGTCCAGCTTTTCGATGAACTCGGAATTGAAAAACTTGATAACAAAAAGTTAGAGCGTCCTCTTTGGAGTCTGGCAAATATTGATGAGTCCAATTTTAAGGACCTTCCTGTTACCTTTACGATGACACCGCAGCTCAAAGATATTCGTAAGCAGATGCTAGGGGAGAAGATTTTGAAGTTCAGCCCGATTCCCAAGCAGGTTGATGCAACACTTCGTCACTATCAAGAAGAGGGAGTTCAGTGGCTTGAGCGTCTCCGTACAATGTTTCTCAATGGAATTTTAGCGGATGATATGGGTCTTGGGAAAACACTGCAGGCAATTTGCGCTTTGACACAACATAAAAGTGGTGCAAAGACTCCAGCTCTTGTAGTGTGTCCGACCTCTCTTCTCTACAACTGGAAAGAAGAATGTCATAAGTTCAATGACGAGCTAAAGACTCTTATCGTTGATGGAATGCCGAATCAACGAAAAAAGTTAATTAAAAATGTTAAAGATTATGATGTAGTGATTACTTCCTACAGTCTTCTCCAAAAAGATATTGAGGCTTATGGCAAGGTAACCTTTTCCTATATGATTCTTGATGAAGCACAGCATATTAAAAACCGAGGAACCAGAAACGCAAAGTCGGTGAAATTGGTTAAAGCTCAACACCGCGTTATCCTTTCTGGTACTCCGATTGAAAACTCTTTGGATGAGCTTTGGAGCTTGTTCGATTATCTGATGCCAGGCTTTTTGGGGTCTTATGAAAGATTCGTTGAGAAATATGTGCGCCTATCTGGTAAGGAACAGGCTAAAAACCTGCAATACCTTCGAAAGAAAGTTGCTCCATTTATCTTGCGGCGTATGAAGGTTGATGTTTTGGACGATCTTCCACCTGTCAGTGAGAATGTTTATCATTGTCAACTCACCGATGTTCAAAAAGAGCTTTATAAGTCCTATGCAGATTCTGCTCGGGATGAACTGATGAAATTGGTTGAAAGAGATGGGTTTGATAAAGTGCAAATCCATGTTCTTGCAACTCTCACTCGACTAAAACAGATCTGCTGTCACCCAGCTATCTTTGCGAAAGAAAAGGCAGAGGTGGGGGATTCAGCAAAGTATGAGATGCTTCTTGAACTTCTGCAGACGCTGATTGAAGGGCAGCATAAGACGGTGATTTTTTCGCAATACACCCGTATGTTGCAGATCATGAGAACGGACTTTGAGCAGAGAGGTATTCGATTTAATTACCTTGATGGGTCGAGCAAAAACCGTCTCGATATTGCCAATGAATTTAATAATGATCCTAACATCCCTGTTTTCCTTGTGTCACTTAAAGCGGGAGGAACGGGGCTCAACCTTGTAGGTGCTGATACAGTCATTCACTATGACATGTGGTGGAATCCAGCCGTTGAAAATCAAGCGACTGACCGGGTCCACCGTATTGGGCAGAAAGAGTCAGTCTCTGTCTATAAACTTGTGACAATGGGAACGATTGAGGAAAAGATTGTAGAAATGCAAAATCGAAAGAAAGGAATCGTGAAGAAGATCGTGAGCTGCGATGATGAGGCGATTACCAAGCTTACCTGGGAAGATGTTCTCGAACTTCTACAAACTTGATGAATTATATCTGGTTGTCCATTATGATGAACGAATCTCATAGCACAATTGGATCTAAAAGGACTGGAAAATGAAAGTTAAGGCCGCAAAAAAGGGAAAAGGAAGCCTCCTTAAGAACTTCAAGCAAGGATTTATCAATAAACTTGGTCACTTCACTGGTATTTTTGCAAGTGACATTGGAATTGACCTCGGAACTGCAAATACCCTTGTTTATGTTCGAGGCAAGGGGATCATACTGGCTGAACCCTCGGTGGTGGCTGTTGACTCCTTGACCAGTGACGTCCTTGCTGTTGGCCATAAAGCGAAAGCAATGCTTGGGAAAACTCCTCAAAAAATTCATGCTGTCCGCCCGATGAAGGATGGTGTTATCGCTGATTTTGAAATTGCAGAAGGGATGCTTAAAGCCCTTATTTCTCGAGTGACCCCATCGCGTAGCCTATTTCGTCCAAAGATTTTGATTGCTGTTCCTTCTGGAATTACAGGAGTGGAGAAGCGAGCTGTTGAAGATTCGGCCCTTAGAGCAGGCGCTCAAGAGGTAATCCTTATTGAAGAACCCATGGCAGCAGCCATTGGAGTTGACCTCCCTGTCCATGAACCCTCAGCGAATATGATTATTGATGTAGGTGGTGGTACGACCGAGATTGCAATTATCTCACTTGGTGGAATTGTCGAATCTCGATCGATTCGTATTGCGGGGGATGAATTTGATGAGTGTGTTATCAACTATATGCGCCGTACCTATAATCTAATGATTGGGCCAAGAACGGCTGAAGAGATCAAAATGACGATCGGTTCTGCCTATCCTCTTGGGGATCACGAGCTTGAAATGGAAGTGAGGGGGCGTGATCAAGTGGCTGGTCTCCCGGTTACTAAGCGAATCAACTCTGTTGAAATCCGGGAGTGTCTCGCAGAGCCTATTCAACAAATCATTGCTTGCACCAAGGAGACCTTGGAGCGTTGTCCTCCCGAACTGGCTGCTGACCTTGTTGAGACAGGGATGGTCCTTGCCGGTGGTGGAGCTTTGATCAAGGGATTGGATAAGGCTCTGATTAAAGAGACAGGACTTCCAGTGATCGTTGCTTCGAATCCTCTTCTGGCAGTTTGCATGGGAACAGGAAAGGCACTCGAGTACCTCGAAACTTTCAAAAAATCCGCAGTTTAGCCGTTGACCGCGCTCTTTTGATGTTTATCCAAATTTTTTCTTTCGACTAGTATTCCCTATATGTTATGGGGGAAATATGGAGATGAAGCATGCGCGGCTAGCCGCTTGGATCAAAGACATGGAGGAGCTCTGTCAGCCTGACAGCGTTCAGCTGTGTGATGGCTCTCAGGATGAGCATGATGCAGTGTGTCAGGTGCTTGTGGATGCGGGGGTTTTTGTTCCCCTTTCTAAACGTCCCAAGTCATACTGGTGTCGCTCTGATCCTGAGGATGTTGCACGTGTAGAGGATCGCACATTCATTTGCTCTCTTAGGGAAGAGGATGCGGGTCCGACGAACAACTGGGAAGAGCCAAAGAAGATGAAACAGACCTTGATTGGTCTTTTCAAAGGGTGCATGAAGGGAAGAAAGATGTATGTTATCCCTTTTAGCATGGGGCCATTTGGTTCGTCTCTTTCTGTCATAGGGGTGCAAATCACTGATAGTCTTTATGTCGTTGCAAATACATTTATTATGACGCGAATGGGAAAAAAAGCGCTTGAAGTTTTAGGGGTCGATGGCGATTTTGTTCCGTGTCTTCATTCAGTGGGAGTTCCACTTGATAAGGGAGAGAAGGACTCTTTTTGGCCCTGTAGAGCTGATAGCAAATACATTGTACACTTCCCCGAAGAGCGAGAGATCTGGTCCTATGGAAGTGGGTATGGGGGCAATGCTCTACTGGGCAAAAAGTGTTTAGCACTTCGAATTGCTTCTGCAAAAGGGCGAGATGAGAAGTGGATGGCAGAGCATATGCTCATCGTCGGAGTCACGAATCCCGAAGGAAGGAAGCGGTTTTTTGTTGCGGCTTTCCCAAGCGCTTGCGGAAAAACAAATTTGGCGATGCTGCAATCTCCTCTTCCAGGATGGAAGGTTGAGTGCGTAGGGGATGACATTGCTTGGATGAAAATTGGCCCTGATGGACGCCTTTATGCCATTAATCCTGAGAATGGATTCTTTGGTGTCGCTCCGGGAACTTCTTACGATTCCAATCCAAATGCGATGGAGTCGATGAAGAGCAACTCAATATTTACCAATGTTGCCCTTACCGATGATGGCGACGTATGGTGGGAAGGAATGAGTGAAACACCTCCAGCTCATTTGATCGATTGGAAGGGAAGGGATTGGACTCCAGACTCAAAAGAAAAGGTGGCTCACCCGAACTCTCGATTTACTGCTCCTGCCAAGCAGTGTCCTGTGATTGATCCTGCTTTTGAAGATGTGAATGGTGTCCCGATTTCTGGGATTATTTTTGGGGGGCGAAGAGAAAGCGTTGTTCCTCTTGTTATTGAAAGTCTCTCTTGGCAACACGGCACGTTTTTGGGAGCCTCTCTTTCTTCGGAAATGACGGCAGCGGCAGCTGGAAAGATTGGAGCGCTTCGTCACGATCCTTTTGCAATGCTTCCTTTTTGTGGCTACAATATGGGAGACTATTTTGGCCATTGGCTTGAAATGGGAGAACTTCTTGGATCCAAAGCCCCGAAAATCTATCATGCAAATTGGTTTCGAAAAGGGAAGAATGGAGAGTTTCTATGGTCTGGATTTGGAGAGAATATCCATGTTTTAAAATGGATCTTTGAGAGGTGTCAAGGAACTGGGGAAGCAATTGATAGTCCTGTTGGCCTACTGCCTAAAGATTTTAATGCTCAAAAGGAGCTCTTTGAAATCGATCGCTCTCTTTGGAAGGAAGAGGTGAAGGGACTCCGTGAATATTACAAGCTTTTGGAAGGACATCTTCCAGAAGGTATTCTTGAAGAACTCAATAATCTTGAAAAAAGAATCTCTTAATTTCCTAGATCTTATATAATAGCCGTATGCGCGTATTGATCCAACGGGTGAAAGAGGCCCGCGTCACAGTTGAAGAAAAAGTTGTGGGTGAGATTAGTGGAGGGCTCCTCCTCTTTTTAGGTATTCACAAGGACGATCGTGAGGAGAAAATTCCCTGGCTTGTCAATAAGATTGTAAATATGAGGATCTTTGAAGACGACCAAGGAAAGATGAATCGTTCTATCATAGATGCTCAGGGAAGAATCTTGGTTGTCTCTCAGTTTACTTTATATGGGGATTGCGATAAAGGACGTCGCCCTTCTTTTACCGAAACGATGCCTCCTACTCAGGCTCGTTTATATTACGAGTCTTTTGCGGTGCAGCTGCGGTACAAGATGGGCGCTGATGCCGTGGAAATGGGATCTTTTGGTTCTCATATGGAGGTGCATCTTGTAAACAATGGGCCTGTGACTTTCCTTCTTTCTCGATAAGCAATTCGTAAAGTTCAATAATCATCAGTTTCATATCAGAGGGCTGTCTTCGGTAATTAGTGGAACTTCTACAAAATCATCTTCATTAGTCTTCTTAGTTCCTGCACCACGATCTTGAAGTTCTTGATAATTGTCTCCATCTGGTTGAGTTCTAGCTGCGGCAGGACCCATTCCTTGAAAAGCTTGTCCTTGAGATCGTCATTTGTAACAACAAAATGCAAAAATCAATAATGCAATCATGGCAATAGCAGAAACAATCAAAATCATGATCTTATGGTGTTCAAAAAAAACCTCAAGAGAGGGTGTTATAGCTAAAAATTTTTATTTTAGTTATCATTTTTTAGATGACCTATTCATTGGATTAACACCAGGTTCCTCATGAAATGTCATCACACTTTTTATGACAGCAATTGGATTAGAGTTGTTACACTGGAGGCTAGCCTCGTAGTCGATCGTATACGTATCTGTAACTTCCGTATTGTGTCCTGAAAGTCCTGGATCTGTGTCACCACACGTATGGCAACGCACATATAAAAAGCGCAACTAATAGAAATTTTAACTTGTTCATTTTTACCCTTTATTTTCTCTAAGTCCAAACCTCCTCCAAAAATCATCAAGCCGATTTCCTAAATAGGAACCGTTTCTATTTTCCGCAACTGAGTGGAAAATGAGAGAACATTTTAGAACAAGTCCGAATACCTTCTGAATTTTCTTGCGAGAGAAACGTCGTTCTGGTTTACTCTTGAGTGTTCAGAGTTTTCTTGTGAATGGGTCTCATAATCCGTTGGTCGTAGGTTCAAGTCCTACCTGCCCCATTTTTTAACTCACTCTATCTAAGCAAATTTCTCCTAACTTACATCCTTTCATTCATCCAAAAAGGCATTATGACGATAGGAAAAACGTCGAAGCACTGGGGTGGAAATTTTGCCTTAGTTGCAGGTATGCTCTTCAACGGCATCGTAATCCTTCCCTCATTTTGAAACCCTATCTTATTCACAGAATTTCCATGGCTGTTGTTTACGCAGTTAATCAAAAGAGTTGTAAAAAGAATCTTCTGGGATTTTCTACAGATCAAGATGTTAAGTGGATTTATTCTTCTATTTCTACCCTGTGTCTTTCTTATCTTTTCGCCAAGGGGATTCAAAGCGTGATGGGGGCAAAATCCTTAAAAATCAACTGGAAGGTTGAGTCTCTAATGACTGGGGCTGGTCTTGCAACTTTTTTTCTTGCGGGTTCGAAAAGATTTCCAATATACGAAGCCTAAGATAACGCTGCTAAGAATCAACGTTTGCATGGTATTGATTTTGAAGAGGAGCTTTCGGGGCGTTCCTTCAACGAGTGTGATCAAGAATGAAGCGATGGGCGCTGCGAATATATCTGCATGGAGTAGAAAAAGGGCGAGCAAAGCTGCAAAGAGGAAGGGAACGAAGAGGTTGTAAAAAAGGGAAATCAGGGGGAATGTTTCAAAATGAAAAAGAATCAGGGGAAGGGTAAAGGTTAAAACGCTCCCTTGGAGGGCAAGTCCTTTGCGAAGGTACGCACAAAGAATGTAGCCGCACTGATCAAGTATGGACATTTCAGTAAGCACAGAATAAGGGCGCTTTGGCAGGAGGGAAGTCAAATTTTCTTCAAATAAGCTGTAGAAAAGAATGATGCCGAGGGTTGCACCAAAGCTGAGTTGAAACCCCACGTTTGTGATTACAAACGGATTAGAAAGCAAAGCAAAGAGAAGGGCTACACCGAGAGCGTTGAGGGGCGTTGTACGGTATCCAAATAGGATTCCCACAAGGTAGAGCAATACGCCGATCCATGCGCGGCTAATTGATGGTCCGCCTCCCATATAGAAGAAGTAGGTTCCTAAAAGGAGAATGAGGGCTAAGGCAAGGAGCTTTTCGGGAAGGATTCGTTTAAGAATGGAGGCTAGAAAGAAGGTAAGGAGGGCGAAGTGGAATCCTGAAATGGCGAGCAGGTGAGCGAGTCCAACGGCTCCAAAGTGGTAGGAAAGATAGGGGTTTTCAAGGTTTCCTGTGGCGAGGCCTGAGAGGAGCGCAGCAACTTTGGGATTTTTAAAACGGGTATGGATCTTCTTCTTGGCCTTCTCTTTTATTTGAAAGCGCCACTCTGCAAGGCTCCACGATTTTTCAATCGGTTTCCATGGAGACTCCGGCTTAAAGATATAGTGCCCTTTTGACCGCTCGCGAAGTGTCCCTTTTGAAAAAAAATAGTCTTTGTTCGCTAGGGGGCGGATGTCACCTTTTCGCAGGTAAATGCGGCAGGGAAGGGAATCTAAGGTTCCGATATAGGCAATGGTTGTTTGGATTGAGCTGACGTTTTTTTTGACTTCATGAATTTTAAAGCGCCCACTTTCTTTTTGTCCTGAGGGGTATAGACCTAGAAAAAAGGCAAGGATCATGATGCTTAACAGAACAATTGAAGTAGCAAAAGCTGGGGCTAGTCTTTTTGGCATCGCCAGTAGTGCTGGTTTGTCAATTTTTTGTGGAGAAAATAGGTCATCACGATATCATGATTCACAACGCGGAATTGTTTTTTTGCAAGGTTGGTGTATTCATCGATATATCTGTAGGTCGATTCATATTTTCCAAAAATATATCTTCCAATAAAGTGTGTCGATTCTCTGAACAGGAGGGTTCCCCCTTTTTTGAGCCATTTGTGCATCCGCTCCAGAAGGAGAGGAACTTCTTCGTCGGAGAGGTACATGAATAGCCAATTGATGAAAATTAAATCGAAGGTTTCTTCTTGGAAAGAAAGATCCATCACGTTCGAAAGCTCGAAGGTGATGTTAGAAAACTGTTTGTGAGTTTCTTGGTTTTTTTCGAGGAGGTGAGCTGCGAAATCCACGGAGGTGACGTGAGTTGCTTTTTCAGCAAGTTTTCCGGTGAATCGTCCTATCCCTGAAGCGAGCTCAAGAACGTCTTGGTTCTCAAAGCTTGGAAGGAAGCCGATGATTTCCTCTCGCTCTTGTTGATCAAAGGTTTCGGTATTGCTGACAAGAGTCATTCCGTCGGGAGAAGGGGAGGCTGCCTTCCAGAAGTTATAGATATTATTGTTCATTTATTTTTTGGTGGCTCCATTTCATCGTCGATCGTTTTATGAATCAACCGTGCTCCGCGAAGTCCTGTGATGTAATGAAATACCCAGTCTAGCATAACAGCAAATTGACTGCGATAACTTACTAAGTAGAAAATATGAATGAATCCCCAAGCTAGCCAGGCAAAGAGACCTGTTAAGTGGATCCCTTTGTAAAATCCAACGGCTCTATTTTTTCCGATGGTGGCGAGGCCTCCTTTATCAAAATACTTAAAGGGGCGTCTTTTTTCCTTGGCGACTTGACGTCGGATAATTTTCCCCACATACCGTCCTTGCTGAATGGCAGTTGGTGCGACTGCAGGGAGGGGTTTGCCATCCTTTCCCATGGTACAAGCCGCATCACCAATCACAAAAATTTCAGGGTTTCCTGGAACGGAAAGGTCGTTTTCGACAACTGCGCGCCCCTGGCGATCCAAGGGGACATCGAGTGTTTTTAGAACAGGAGAGGCAACATTCCCAGCAGCCCAAATGATGTTGCGGGCCTCGATAAAGTCTTCGCCTACCTGGACACCTTCTTTGGTGATGTTTGTGACAAGTTTTTCCGTAAGGACCCGCACCCCCATCTTTTCTAGATCTTTACGGGCTCTTTCCGAAAGTTTCTCCGGGAAAGGCGGGAGAACGCGCAGCGCCCCTTCAACGAGATAAATTTTTGATTTTTCGGGATTGATGCGACGAAAGTTCCTAAACATTGTCTTATGAGCGATTTCTGCAATGGATCCTGCCATTTCTACTCCTGTAGGACCTCCTCCAATGACAACGAAGTTGAGATACTTCTCCGCTTCGTGGATGCTATCCATCCGTTCTGCCTTTTCAAAGGAAATAAGAACTTGTTCACGAATTTTGAGGGCATCGGTAACGGTTTTAAGCCCAGGAGCTAAGGGTTCCCACTGATCATTTCCAAAGTAAGAATGGCGAGCTCCTGTCGCTATCACGAGGTAGTCATAAGGAATGTGGTCTCCATTGACAAGGATGAGCTCTCTTTTTTCTTTATCGATTTTATCAACGGTTCCCATTAGTACAGTGGTATTGCTTTGAGCTGCTACAACTTCTCTTAGTGGTGTTGCAATATCTGCAGGGGAGAGCGCGGCTGTTGCGACTTGATAAAGGAGTGGTTGGAATAAGTGGTGATTTTTCTTGTCGATGAGTAGAACATCAAAGTTCGCTCTACTGAGCGTCTTAACACAGTTTAGTCCACCAAATCCCCCACCAACAACTACAACGCGCGTATAGATCATAAGAGTCCCCCTTATTTATATATGTACATCATCGTTGCAAAAAAGTGTAAAACCTTTTTAAACTGTCTTGTTTAGAGAAGAGCATGGGCATATGCAAGATCAGATCGTTAAGTACTTTGAAAATGAAGAGGTGGTTTATTTAAGTGAGTCGCCTGATCTTACATGGGAACAGGTTCACAAAAAGTTTCCTCGATTGACTAAGGGGTGGCATGAGCTTTGTCATCTTTCTCCAACTGTTCGATTGGAGTTTCTTAGAGATTATTGGGTGAACGCCCTTCCGTATTCCCCACAACTTTACGCATTTGTTGACCGGTTTTTTGCGAAGGTCGATGAGATTGGAATGGTGGCAGCGAAGGGGGGAATCTTTCTAACCTACAGCATGAAAGAGAGTAAAACTTTCTTTTTAGGTGGGCCTCCTCTCCTAGATAAGGAAATTGAAGGAGCTATACGTAGGCTCGATTTTTCTTTCCCTGAAGATTTTCGCCAGTTTTTTCGCATTCACAACTGTTTTTTTAAGGGGGGAGATACGGGAATTTTTTCTATAGGGGTTCTTTTAGAAGAGGCTGAGAGGTTTATATCTTTAGAGCAGCCTTTAAAGATGGGGAACCAAACGATCTCAAGCGCGTCTCTTCTTCCCTTTTATCGCTCTTTCGGGTTAGATGTGTATCAATGCTTTTATCAGGATTGGTATCCCGATGGGGGGGTAGGGAATGTTCTCTGCTCCTTAGGAGAAGGGACAATCTCTGATTATTGCACAAAAGACAAGGAACGAGAGTCTTTGGCTTTTCCTTCCTTTATTGAATGGCTGATGTTTTATATGGAGGACGTTGACGTCCAATGAAGCTCACAGTGCAAGATCTTTATGACCTATATGGGAATAGTCTAGAGTTTGAGACAACCAAGTCTCAAGCGGGGATGGACCATCCAATAAAGGTTGCTCATGTTCAGCGTCCAGGGCTTTCTTTGGCTGGGTACTGCATGCGAAAGAAGGATAATCGCATTCTAATCTTTGGAAGGATGGAACTTTCCTATCTTAGAGACTTAAATCCTAAAGTTCGGGAGAATCGCTTGCGTCAAGTGATCACCTCTTCAAACCCAGCTGTCATCGTCTCAAGAGGGCTGACACCTCCTCGCGATTTAGTGAAACATTGCCAGCAGGTGGGGATTCCTCTTTTTCGAACGCCCCTTCAATCAATGGCATTGATGTCAAAACTTACGGTGATCTTGTCTGATGCTTTTTCTCCAATTGAGAGTGTTCATGGAACTCTTATTGAGGCTTATGGGATTGGAGTGCTCATTCGGGGGGACTCTTCTGTGGGGAAGAGCGAAGCGGCATTAGGGCTTATTGAACGGGGGCACCGACTCATATCGGATGATGTCGTCCTTTTAAAAGGAAAAGAAGAAAGACGTCTCATTGGGTCTGGTCCAAACCTTAATAAGCATTTATTGGAACTAAGAGGAATCGGAATTGTCAATGTTGCGCACCTTTTTGGAGCGGTATCTGTAAGGGGTGAAGTTCCTGTTGACATGGTCATTCATTTAGAAGATTGGGATGAAACTCACTACTATGACCGAGTGGGACTTGAGGAACGTTTTACGGAATTTTTGGGTATCAAAGTTCCTCTTTATCTCAACCCTGTTAAACCAGGGAGAGATATTGTTTTGCTTATAGAGACGACAATCTTAAATCATCGTCTCAAAGAGATGGGATACCATTCAGCAAAAGAATTTAATCAGAAACTTTTAGAAGAAATAGCGAGAAAAAGGCACGTTGGAAGATAAAGTTGAGGCGACTACAAAAGTAAAGAACAAGCTGGGCCTTCATGTGCGCCCGGCAACTCAGATTGCAAAAATTTTACAAAAGCGCAAGGCGAAAGTTACATTGACTTATAAGGGACAGTCGGTCAATGCTCGCAGCATTATGAGTATCATGATTCTAGCAGCACCTAAAAATGCACAACTGAAAATAGAGGTTGAAGGAAGCGACGCTCGCTTAACCCTTGAAGAGCTTCTGTCTGCATTTACTAAAAAATTCGGGGAGGATGGGTAGATGTCCGATCTCTTGGAAGAGATGATTCTTAATGGGGCTCCTATCAGCGGAGGGATTGCGATTGGAGAGCTATTTTTTCTAGAGACTTTGCTAGAAGAGATTGTTCCTGAATTTTCCATTCCAACCACTGAAGTTGAAAAAGAAATTGGACGCTATCGGCGTGCTGTTTTGTCGAGTCGAGAAGACCTCCATGATTTGCAACGGTTTTTAGCGAAGGAAGGCTCTACTGAAGCGGTTTCTATTATCGATACCCACATTCAAATGCTTGAAGATCCATTCATGACAACATTTATGGAAAAGAAAATCCGTCAAAGGATGAAGAATACCGAGACGGTGTTCCGTTCAGTCATGATTGATTATGAAAAAGAGTTTTCTAAGGTCAAAGACAGCTTTTTTAAACAACGTCTGCTTGATGTCAAAGATTTATCTCAACGTATTCTTCGGAATCTTCATCCTCGTAAAACATTGCTAACAGAGGAAATTCCTGAAAACTCAGTGATCTTTACTAAAGAACTTATTCCATCAAGCGCAGCTGAGGCCTCGAAAGGACAGGTCAAAGGATTCATTACGGAAATAGGGGGGGCGACCTCTCACGCAGCACTGATTGCTAAGTCTAAGGGAATTCCTTACGTTGCAAATATTTCTATAGACACCCTTTATCCTCGTAAGGGCGCTGACGTGATCATTGATGGAAAGACTGGAATTGTTATTGTGAATCCGAATGAAGTAACTTTAGAAAGGTATCAAAAAGATTTCGAAGATAATCTTCAGAAAAAAGGTTTGGAAATTGATGAAGGAACCGATGGAACCGTTACTAAGGATGGAGTCAAGGTAGATCTATTGGCGAATATTGAGAATCTTTCAGATCTCGATCTCCTCATCTCCTATAATGCCGAAGGGATCGGGCTTTTTCGCTCAGAGTTTCTCTTTTTTGGAAAGGAGCTCCAGAACTTTGCAGAAGAGGATCAGTTTATTCTCTATCAAAAGGTGATGAATAAAGCACGAGGTATGCCTGTGATCTTTCGCACATTTGATGTTGGAGGGGATAAGGGGAATGTGAATCAATACGATGCTGAACCTAATCCAGCACTTGGATGTCGAGGCATTCGTTTCCTTCTACGAAACAGAGAAATTTTTGTTCATCAACTTAGAGCTCTTCTCCGTGTGAGTCCCGATGGGGATCTCCGTATTCTTCTTCCTATGATTTCTGATGTGGGAGAGCTTCTCCAGGCAAAAGAGTTGATTCAGGAAGCTGCTCTTGAGCTTCGCTCAGAGGGGCATGAAATTGCTGATGAAATCCCTATTGGTTGTATGATCGAAGTCCCATCAGCGGTATTGATGTGTGATCATATTGCGCGGGAGTGTGATTTTCTCTCCATTGGAACAAATGACCTCATCCAGTATACACTTGCTGCGGATCGAGCCACTCAAGAGGTTCACCCCTTTTATAAACCCTCTCATCCGAGCATTCTCCGGATGATTAAAAGAATCATTGAAGAGGCTGACAAGGCGAACATTCCTGTGAGTCTTTGTGGTGAAATGGCCTCCGATCCTTTAATGGCTCCCCTTCTACTTGGGTTGGGTGTGAGAAAACTATCGTGTGCTTCTCGATTCATTCCAAGGCTCAGAAAAATGGTAACGGAGCTCTCACTTCCGAAAGTTGAGAAAGTTACCGAAGAGGTTCTCCGTCTTGAAAACGCTGATGTGATCGAAACCGTTCTCAAAGAGACTTTTGGTTCAATGCTAACAGATGATGAAGTCTGTTCATAACTAAGTAGAATGATCTAGACCAAACCTAAAATGACTCGGAAACCTCGATAAGAGGCGCCGGGTTACCATAAAATATTTGTTGATAGGTGTAATAATTCTTTAAAATCCGAATGGGAGATTTCCCATTCCGAGTCCTTCCATTCCGTTTCCTGGAGAGTTCTCTTCAATCTTTTTGACAGCATCATTGAAGGCAACAATGATAAGGTCTTGGAGGCCTTCCACATCTTCAGGGTCGACGCATTCAGGGTTGATAGAAAGTTTTTTAACCTCTTTCTCTCCAGAGAGGGTGATTTCAACAAGGCCGTTTCCTGCAGTGCCTGTGACTTCGAGTTTCTGCATATCTTCCTGCATTTGAGCAAGTTGGTCTTGGAATTGTTTTGCTTGCTTCTTCATTTTTGAAAAACCGCTGCCCATCGGAACACCTCAAATAATTGTTAATTTATCAGAAATATACCAGAGAAAGGTCTTCGGTTCAATCTTAAAGCACTATATTGGTTTGAGAGAACCATTGAGCTCGATGCTGGCGAAGCGCATCACCTGTTCATGTTTAATTTTTTGTTGAATATTAGCCTTTGGGGCTGTGGGAACGGCTAGTACTGGAGATGGTTTTTTTGGGGTAGCCGCTGGCAGTGTTTCGGGGAAGAAGGGAAGTTCTTCAACTGGCGCTGTTTCTTGGGCTGTAGGCGGGGCCTTTTCTTCAGTGGGCTTAGGTGGTGGTTCGTCTTTGATTGGTTTTGTGACTGGTTCTGGTATTGGTTTCTGAGGAGGAGTCTCTCTTAATGCTGGGGTGGGGACTTGGTTCTTAAGATTTTCGAGGCGTTCAACAAGTGATTCTAGGGGAATCTTTTGGCTTCCTCTGATGATATGGAGAAGGGCAACTTCAAGATGGATGCGTTTAAAAGGAGTGCGCTGAGCCTTTTCTAAAGCATCGATGAGATAGTCGAGGATTTCCAAGGTGTGGTGTTTGGTATAGGATTTTGCCGACGCAGTATATTCTGCGTGGAGAGGCTTGTCACCCATTTGGGTAAGAGCGATTGTGCGGAAATGGTTAGTGAGGCTTTCGAAAAAGTGCTGAAGATGACATCCTGTTTGATAAATTGTTTCACTAAGGGAGAAGGCGGCGCCAAAGTCTCGATGTTTAACTGCTTCGTCTAGTTTGAAAAAGAGATCTGTTGAAACAATGCCTAGGTTTTTAATTGCATGTTCAAGGGTGATTGGGGGCTCTTCATAGCAAAGGAGTTGGTCCAAAAGGGATTCTGCATCGCGCAAGGACCCTTCAGCGTGTGAGGCAATAAGATTTAGGGCATCGGGCTCAACAACAACCTCAAGCTGTTTAACGATTGAAGAGAGCTTAGAGTGGATTTTTTCGGGGGTAATGCGGCGGAGATCGAATCGTTGACATCGACTGAGAATAGTGGGGAGTACCTTGTGGGGCTCTGTGGTGGCAAAGAAGAAGATCACATGAGAAGGGGGCTCTTCAAGGGTTTTTAAAAGGGCGTTAAAAGCTTCTTTGGTGAGCATGTGGACTTCATCGATGATATAAATTTTGTAGTGGCCATTTGCTGCGGCATAACCCACAGTTTCATTTAGATTGCGGATATCATCGATTCCGCGGTTGGAGGCGCCATCGATTTCAATGACATCGAGGGAGTGTCCCGAAGTGATTTCATTGCAAGAGGAGCAGATGTTACAGGGATCACTTTCAGGAGTCAGGTTTTCACAATTCATAGCCTTTGCAAAGATGCGGGCTAGGGTTGTTTTACCAGTACCTCTAGTGCCACAAAAGAGATAGGCGTGTCCGACCTTTTCCAAGCGGATTGCGTTTTTTATAGTTTGTACAATTGCTTCTTGCTCGAAAACCTCAGAAAATTTTTGAGGACGAAACTTTTTTGCAATGACTTGATATGATGACATGTTGTAACCTCTTGGTATGATTTTGCTGCGCTGGTGGTTAAAAAGCAAGTGTGGTAGGTTGAAGTTAGAACATATGGCTGAGGAATCGAAAGAAAAACCTAAGTGGCAGCGCTACTTACAAGAAGGTAACTTAGGAAAACGCCTCCTCATCGGGATGGTTGTTCTTCTCTGTTTAGCAGTATTCATACACTTCAAGGAAGTGCGTGTGGATATGCTTGAACTTGATTCCAATGCAAAAAATTATATTGTTGCCCAGGTAGATTTTGAGTTTCCTGATGAAGAAGGAACGGTCATTTTGCGGCAAGAGTCAGCGCGCGATATCGGTGCCATCTATCGGATTGATCCAAAAGCCATTGAAAAGAGGCGGTATCAGTTTGAAAATTTCCTCATTCATGATCAGCGGTGGAGGAGCCTTCTTCTTAAAACGACTTTTGAGGATCTCTATCAGGGGGCCGATGAGGTAAAAAGTACTCTACAAAATCTTCGATTTACCGATGTCAGAACTCTCAATCGCTTAAAGTCACTTAATCTATTAACCCCAGAATATTCCCCCCTCCCTTCCTCCTTTGATGGAAATTCTGCAAAGCTCCCAGAGGTTTTTTGGGAAGGGCTCCAAAGCAAACTCGTAAAGCATAAGCATCAAGGACCTGAGATCACGTATGTTCTCAGTTATTTTCAAGGTATTGATTGGATTTTTGATAAAGATACAGCAGCTCAACGTTCTCTTAGGCGCCTTGTTGAAGCAACAGTTCCTGAACGGATGAGTCAGATCAAAGCAGGAAATCGAATTATTGATCAGGGGGAACAAGTTTCTCAGAGACAAGTGGCAATGCTGCAAGCGATGAAAAAAACAATTGCTGAAAACCAGAAAATATGGGAGCCGCTTCCTTTAATCAGTAGCCTGATGTTTGCCACGATTATCGTCCTTATTGGAGGGTATTATTTTCGGCATAGTCATCAGAATTTTGTTCGAAATATCTACAAACTGTTCCTTTATGCAACGATCATTATCTTGACTCTGATTGTGGCAAAGGTGACTGACTACTTTCTTTTGCGTGATATGAGTAGCCTATTAGATGTGGTTCGCTACCCTTTATTTGTTCCTTTTGCAGCTATATTGATCTGTGTGCTTCTTAACGCTGAAATTGCTCTTTTCTCTACTTGTTTTTTAACAGTGATCCTCGGGCTCTCTCTTGCTGTTGACCATAGCCGCTTCATTGTCATTAATCTCATTACAGGGATCATTGCGATTCAAGCTTCAAGGAATCTGAGGAAACGGAAGGAAGTCTTTGTTGTGTGTGGAAAGGTGTGGCTTAGTTGTATCCCCATCTTTTTTGTATACAATTTTTCCCAGGACATGTTCTGGAATATGTACATTGTTTCCGATCTCGTTAGTACATTTGCCTTCTCAATCCTCACTTCGATTTTAGTGGTGGGACTTCTCCCGATTCTAGAGTCGATTTTTCATGTTATGACCGATATCACTCTGATGGAATATATGGATCCCAATAACGAGCTTCTTCGTCGCTTGAGTGTGGAGGCTCCGGGAACTTATCAACATTGCCTTGTTGTTGGAAGTATTTCAGAAGCCGCGGCTCAATCTATTGGAGCCAATGGTCTGTTTTGCCGGGTCTCAACCCTTTATCATGATATTGGAAAGCTATTTAATCCCCATTATTTTACTGAGAACCAAATGGGTGGATTTAACATTCATCAACTTCTGACTCCCCAAGAGTCTGCTCAAGTGATCATTGCTCATGTTATTGAGGGAGAAGCCCTCGGTCGTAAGCATGGTATTCCTCAATCTTTTATAGACGTTATTCGAGAGCACCATGGGAACACCCTGGTCTACTACTTCTATTGCAAGCAGGTTGAGCAAATGGGAGGGGACACCGAGGCTGTTGATGAGACCCAATTCCGCTATCCAGGTCCCAAGCCTCGTACTAAGGAGTCTGCAATTATTATGATGGCGGATACCGTTGAGGCGGCTTCTCGCTCCCTTGAGGAGGTTAATGAGGATACCATTGCTGAACTCGTTAATCGCCTTATCGGCGAGAAACAGGAGGATGGGCAATTTGACGAGTGCCAGCTCACCTTTGAAGAGTTTCAAACTGTTAAACATACTATGATCAATAACTTAGCAGTTGCTCGCCATCTTCGTATTCGCTATCCAGCAAGGCAAGTCTAATATAATCAACACATTGTGATTTAGTATAATTATTATATAGTTTATTTTAATTTAGTGGTTTATGATTTATATTCCAAAATATGTTATATAGCTAAAAATTTTTATTTTAGTTATCATCTTTTGGATGACATATTCGCTAGATTTTAGAAAAAAAGTTCTGTCAATTCGAAGCAAAGAAAAATTAAGCTTTGCCCAAGTAGCAAAACGCTTTGGAGTAAGTGTAAATAGTGTGTTTCTCTGGTCTAAGAGGTTAGAGCCGAGGCGCACTAAAATCAGACCTGCAATAAAGATTGATAGAGAGATCTTGATGGAGGATATCAAGAAATACCCTGATGCCTTCAACTATGAACGAGCACATCGTCTCAAAGTAAGCACTTCAGGCATTCGGTGTGCCATGAAGAGGTTAAGAATTAGCTATAAAAAAAACTCTCAACCATCCCAAGGCCTGCGAAACAAAAAGACAAATCTTTCAAGGAAAAATCGCAGAATATAAACGTTTGGGAAAGCCAATTGTATATATTGATGAAAGCGGGTTTGCCCATGATATGCCCCGCACCCACGGTTACTCCAAAATAGGACAGCGATGTTTTGGCACTCATGATTGGGGAGCAAAAGGGAGAACAAATGCAATAGGGGCATTACTTGGAACAAGCCTCCTTACACTTGCGTTATTCGAGTGCAATATTAATACAGACGCCTTTTCCATTTGGGCAGAGGAGGACTTGCTACCGAAACTTCCCTCTGAAAGTATTCTGGTTATGGATAATGCTTCATTCCATAAAAGCAAATCTATGCAAGAGAAGATCCAGGCTGCAGGCCATACCTTGGAATATCTTCCTCCCTATTCTCCTGATCTAAACCCTATTGAACACAAGTGGGCACAGGCAAAGTCTAAGCGAAGAAAATATCAATGTGGAATAGACGAACTTTTCAAGGAGCACTGCCTATAACTAATTTAAGTCACTTTAGCTATATTACTTAGCACCTATGGGGTTTGAAGTCCTTCAAAGATTCCGGCTTGTGTCTTTATAAGACTTTTTGCAAAAAAATTGTCTAGAATCTTCCGTTTTTTTTCTAACGCTGGGCTATTTGCTAAAATTCCTAGGAACTTGATGATGCCTAGAAGTCGCAGCTGCCAGGAATACGTGGAAAGGCAATCGCATCCCGGATGTTGTCGACACCAGTCGTGAATTGGACGAGGCGTTCGAAGCCTAGGCCAAAACCGCCGTGTGGAACCGATCCGTACTTGCGGAGATCGAGATACCATTTATAGGTTTCGATGTCGAGGTCATGCTTTTCAAACTTGGATTTCAAAAGGTCGTAGCGTTCTTCCCTCTGGGAACCTCCGATAATTTCACCTACTTTAGGAACGAGTACATCAAGAGCAGCTACAGTTTTTCCGTCATTATTTTCTCTCATATAGAAAGCTTTAATCTCTTTAGGGTAGTCGGTCAAGATGACTGGTGCTTTGCAATGTTCTTCAGCAATATAGCGCTCATGTTCTGATTGAAGATCACTTCCCCATTTTACAGGGTATTCAAAAGAGCGTCCTGATTTTTCAAGAATCTCAACTGCCTTGGTGTAAGTCAGGCGAGTAAAAGGAGCATTTTTAACATGTGTTAAACGGTCAATAAGCCCCTTTTCGATGAACTGATTAAAGAACTGCAAATCTTCTTCGCAGTTTTCAAGGATATCACCCACAAGTGCTTTGAGATACTCTTCAGCAAGGTCTGCGATCATAGGAAGATCTGCAAAAGCAAGTTCTGGCTCGATCATCCAAAACTCAGCCAAATGACGAGAGGTATGAGAGTTTTCGGCGCGGAATGTTGGCCCAAATGTGTAGATATCTGAAAGGGCTGTTGCATAGGCTTCTCCATTGAGTTGCCCAGATACCGTAAGAAAGGCTGGTTGTGAGAAAAAATCTTTCGAGTAGTCGATCTTTCCTTCTTTTGTTTTAGGAGGATTATCAAGGTTGAGTGTGGTCACTTGGAACATTTCTCCAGCTCCTTCGCAGTCACTCCCGGTGATGATAGGAGACTGAAGGTAAACATATCCCTTTTCTTGGAAAAAGCGGTGGGTAGCGTATGCCAAACGGCTTCGAACGCGTGCTACAGCGCCTTGTGTGTTAGTTCTAGGACGCAGGTGAGCAATAGTGCGGAGAAAGTCAAAAGAATGACGTTTTTTCTGAAGAGGATAGTCATTTGGGCAGATTCCGATCAGCTTCACCTCCTTTGCCTGCATCTCATATTTTTGTTTATTTCCAGGGCTTTTCACAATCTCTCCAGAAACAGCGACAGCTGCTCCAGTTGAGAGATTTTCAATCATGTCTAGCTGAGCAATCACTTGGAAGTTTGAAAAGGAAGATCCATCCGTCAGCTCAATAAATGCAAAGGTTTTTTGATCGCGGAGGGTGCGAATCCATCCACAAATAACAACCGTTTGCCCAATGATCGACTCATCAGCATTTAGAATAGATTTAATTTTCTTTCGAGACGTAAGCGAAGGAGCGTAGCATTGCGATTTCATCTTTCCACATCAACTCACCGTTAGGGGTTTCTAAATATTTTGGGATCGACTGGAGTTTTGGATGGGTCATCATGACTTCAAAACATTGTATTCCAATCTCACCTTTGCCAAGATTTGCATGGCGATCTTTTCTTGATCCAAGGCCGTGCTGAGAGTCGTTTACGTGGAAGGCATAGAGATGCTCCCACCCAATCACACGGTCAAATTCTTCAATGACATTTTCCCATCCTGCTTCATCACGGATGTCATATCCTCCAGCAAAAATGTGGCAGGTATCAATACAGACACCAATAGGGATTTTACCTTTGACGCGGCTGATAATATAGTCGAGGTGTTCAAACCGGTGCCCCATTGTTGTTCCTTGACCAGCTGTGGCTTCAATGAGGAGGCGAAGGGATCGGTTTTCTAGGAGAGGTTCAAGGACCAGGAGGCTTTCAACAATCCGATCAAGGCAATTCTCATCGGTATCTCCAGTTGCGGCTCCAGGATGGAAATTCATGTAAGTGAGGCCAAGTTCTAAGCATCTTTCAATTTCTTCTTGAAAAGCTCTGCGGCTTTTTGCAAGGAGTTCAGTTTTATTCGATCCTAGATTAATGAGGTAGCTGTCGTGGCTCATGATATCAGTGATTTCAGAACCTCTTAACGTCTCATTCCAGAGAGCTAGATCTTCTTCAGAAAACTTCCGACCGTTCCATTGCTTTTGGTTGCTTGTAAAAAATTGAATTGTGGTGGCACCAATATCTCTCCCTCTTAGAAGGGCATTGTGCACACCTCCTGCTGTAGAGGTGTGTGCACCAATGAGTAACTTTTCGCTTTCCACTACTTAGTGGGTGTGTGCCAAGAATTCGCACACGAGGGAAATGTTAATGGGAAGAGGTAGGACAATTTGATCCGCTTCAGGAGTCGAAAGGAGTTGTCCTGAAAAGCTTTTTTCATCTAAAGAAAGATAATCAGGAACTATACGAGAAGAGTTCTCGATGCTTTCTTTAAGTCCTTTCATGTTTCGGGATTTTTCTCTTATTGAAATTGTCATTCCAGGCTTCACTTCAAATGAGCGGATATCCACTTTCTTTCCGTTAACTTGGACGTGGCCGTGAGCCACAAGCTGTTGTGCTTGGAAAATAGTAGAACCAAATTTCAGCTTATAAACGATATTATCAAGACGACATTCCAATCGTTGAAGAAGAAGATGAGCAGCGTTACCCTCTTTCTTGACAGATTCATGGAAATAGCGGAGGACTTGCTTATCGGTAAGCATTCCATAAACGGCTTTCAACTTTTGTTTCTCTTCAAGCTGGATTCCATAATCAGATTTTTTTCTCCGTTTTGCGCCATGCATTCCAGGAGGATTTGGTTTGTGTAGAAGGGGGTTGCGTAAGCGTCCAAAGATGTTAACTCCAAAACGCCTGGCGATTCGGTTCTTAGGTCCAGTATAGCGTGACATTCATATCTCCTTGTAATCAAGACTAACCATCCTACCGAAGTGCATTAATTTTTACAAGCACTAGAATGGAGTGATTTCTTAATCAACTTAAAATAAGTCAGTTAAAAACTAGTAAAATAATATTTCAAATGGGGTAGAATTATGAGTCACAAAACAAAGTGGAAAGCACTCGCTTTTGAGTCTGAGCTCATCGCAAAAGATGTTTTAAGTAAGAACTTTCTCTCAGAGGAACTCTACCAATCTTATACTACTCAAGTCCTGCGTTTGGAAGCGGAAGTGAGCAAGATAAATACTCAAAATTGCGCCCCCATTCGAAAAAACTTGGAAGTGATTGAAACTCGATTGCGTGTTCTCAATCCTGAGCATCGCATACAAACAAATTTTGAATTTTTCACTCGGAAAATCTATCACTTTTAAGGCTGTCTTGAACTTTTCGAAGAAAGTTTAGGGGTGTTTGAAGAGGAATATTCTAATCTTTCTATACAGTATGTGAAGTGCTCAGCAATTGAAAAAGAAATTGCACTTATCGAAGCTCAGCTTCAAGATACTGTCAATCAAAGAGAAGCTCTCCTAGCTTAATACTGGTTAGATAATCGCTCCTCTAACTGATTGAAAACATCCCCGAATTCCTGTGCAATTTCTCGGAAAAACCAACGAGAGATTTTCCATGGAAGCTGTTTATCAAAATAGAATTAAAACTTGTTCTTATTGTATCGAGCCTCTTGCTCAGGTCAGATCTGATGGTCCAAGATATACAGTTACTGAGGGTGGGGACGATATTATTGGTTCGAAGATTTGTTTTCATCTTTTCCATGAAGAATGTATTCGCGCTTGGGTTGAGGCAGGAAGATCTTGCCCAAACTGTAGAGATGAAGAATTTTCTAGAAATATCGTTCATTTCGATGGTTTTACTGCCAAATACGAAACCTATCTCAACGCTATAGAGGGTACGGAGCCCAAGCCTGCAGCAAACGCCCGTCTTCACCGTTTTTCAAGAACGCGGGGAGGTTTAATGCGTCGGATCGGGCTGTTGATCATTGTCTCTGTTGCTTTCTATGTGATTTTTAAAGTAGCACCTTATATCTATGGAAAACTGAAAAAACCCGAGCCTCCACCTAAGGAAGGCAAGGCAAGGTGCTTGATATCAATCCCTCCAAGGGCTTAGTGGGGTCACCCTTCTTGCAAAAATTTCCTAAATAGGGCACAATGGGTGCGTTATGGAAGAGAATTATCTTGTACTTGCATTTTACGCGCTTACCCAGATTGAAGAGCCTCACCGCGAGGTAAAGCGGTGGAAACGGTTTTTGGAATCGATAGATGCTATGGGAAGAATCTACATCAATGAAGATGGGGTTAATTCTCAGATGAGCATCGCGCACGCAGACTCTTCAAAGTTTTATGAGTGGCTTCTAAATGATTATCCTGGCACAGAGATCAAAGTGCATCAGTATTCTGAGCATGCCTTTCCAAAAGTGACAGTTAAGTATCGCGAGCAGCTTGCTGCAATGGATCGCGATTTTGATTTGTCTCAAGGGGGCGAGCATGTTTCAAGTGAAAGATGGGCTAAAATGGTTGAAGAGCGCGATGAAGATACTGTCATCCTCGATGTCCGCAACGATTACGAGTGGGATGTGGGTCACTTTGAAGGGACTGAAAGACCCGAGCTTAAAACGTTTAGAGAATTCCCCAAGCTTGCTGAGGATTTAGCGAAGACGCGCGATCTAAAGAAGACCAAAGTGATGATGTATTGCACTGGTGGGATCCGCTGCGAACTTTACTCTTGCCTTATGAAGGATGAAGGGTTTAAAAATGTCTATCAGCTGGATGGTGGAGTCATTAAATATGGCCTTGAGCAGGGAAATAAGCAATGGAAGGGAAATCTATTCGTTTTTGACGATCGTTTAGTAGTTCCTATCTCTGATAAGGAAAAGAATGAGGTTATTAGTGAATGCCTTCATTGCAAGGCGAAGATTGATACGTATTACAACTGTGCGAATATGGATTGTAACGATCTCTTTTTGAGTTGTCTCAAGTGTGCTGAAAAGATGAAAGGATGCTGCTCAGAAGAGTGCATTGACGCTCCGAGGCGTCGTCCCTTTGAGCTAACAGAAGACCCCAAGCCATTCCGCAAACTTCCCTTTGAAGAGAAGCAGGCTCTTACTCCGACGGATGTTGCTTCTTGTCAATCAGCTCAATAGCTGCTGCCTTTAAAGTTTTAAGTCCCTCTTCAAACCCCACCTCCACAAGGAGTTGGTCTAGATAACGCATTTCTGCCTGAAGCTGGTCACACATCGATTCTAGCTTTGCAATTTTCTTCAACAGCTGATCCTGATCCATATTCTTTTTCCCTCCACTTTCTTCTGTTGAAAGAACCATGCCAATGTGGTACTAAAAAGATATGGAACGTGCGATTTCTCTACTCTTTCGTCTGATGAGCGCTTCTTGGATTCTTATGGGAGCAAGTGGTTGCGAAAAAAAGGAAAAAGTTTTAGATCCCTTTGTCTTAGAAGAGTTTGATTTCGAAGAGGAACGGATTTTTTCTCAAGATTTATAACTCACCTTAATCACAAAGAGTGAGTTCGTAAGCGAGAAGAGTTTTTTTTACCCTTAAATCATAAGCAAACCCCCCAATAGCCCCATCTCCTTGAATGACCCTGTGGCAGGGAATGACAAGTGGATAGGAGTTTTTGTTGCATACATTGCCAATAGCCCTGGCACCCTTTGCGCACCCCACGCGGGAAGCTATTTCCCCATAGCTTGCAACGTCTCCTATTTCAATGGAAGCAATAGCCTTTAATCCCTTTCGGGTAAAGGGGGTAAGGGAGGAGAGGATGAGGGGAAGGGGAGGTCCTTTTTTTCGCTTGGAGTAAGCGTCCATCCAGGCAAAGATTTCTTCCTTGAGACCTTCTCCATCAATGGAACAGCTAAACTCTTCAGCTAGAGCAAGTCGAATACGGGATACTTTTGAGTCTTGGAGTATAAATTGGGCGTGAATTGGAGGTCCAAGGGCCCAACGACGTTGGACCCCTGAATCTATTGATCTAGTCTCTCTTAAGAGCACGGTCGTTCATGATTGCGATGTTCTCTTCAATTTCGCTCAGCTCGCGATACCGCTCTTTACTAACCGCTTGGTTATTATAAAAGTAACATGTGCGAGACATTCCATCAAAGAAGACGATTGAAGGACCATGTTTTTGCCCATCCATCCATTCTGTTTCTTCTACAACGGTCTCTCCATCAACGAAGTGACGTTCCATTCCATGTTTTCTGCCATCCTTATATTGGAGCTCGAGATAGCGGCAGCCGTTCTGGTAATATGTAGCGACGCCATCAAGTACGTTTTTCTTGTAAGGTTCAACAGAAATAGGCTCTCCAGTTGGAGCAAAAACTTTTTTCTCCCCGTGAATAAGCCCACCAGAAAGAGGGATCACAGTATGGGGAATTCCATGGGTGTGAAATGTTTCCCGAAGGACAGGGAAACCTGCTTCAATGGTCTCTTTTGCAACAATATTCTCGTGTTGATCACGTATGATACATACTCCAGAGCCCTTGACAACGCGGTGTTCTGTCTCATTTCTTTCATTAAAGTATTCGCCCTCAAGAAGTTCATGATTATGGTACTCTTCCACACTTAGAGGGGTTCCCTTTTGAAACCATCGTGTCACTTTTGTATGGGAGGGTGAGAAGAACACTTGCTCCTTCTGAGGAATGCTTCGGATGTCATAAGAGGTTTTCTTTACCAGATTTCCTCTTTCATAAACGTTAAGGGATTCAAAAGTATTTGAGTGAGGGAATGTATAAGTAGTTGGTCCGTTAAGAATGCCATCTTCATAGGACGACGTAACAGTTACGCCATTTCTAAGTGTCGTGACGACTTGACCGGGATAGGTTGCACCCTCCCATTCTTCTTTTGAAACATCATAACCATATTTATGAATGTATCTCTTGGACACTACATTTTCATCTTGATCTTTGCTAGAGTTCTGACAGCCAAAAATAAACAGTCCAGATAGCGCGATAATTAGGGGGGAAAGTCTTTTCATAGTTGACCTCATTAAATATTGTTTTTTCTGATCATACCATTTCCCGAAATAAAATCACGCATTCTTTATGGGGCCCGTTGGAAAAACAGGAGAGCTCACCGATTTTGGCTACTGCGGATCTCGCTTACTAGAGCTTTGGCGTTGTAAATATGCTCCAAAGTATGGAGGATTGCTTCAGAATGAACACTGACGGCTCTCCCTTGGTTTTGGTCGAATTCAAAATCCCAAGTCAGAGATTGCATATTCCCGTCAAAGATGAGTCCAACAATTTCGCGTTGCGCGTTGATAACGGGACTGCCAGAGTTTCCTCCAATAATATCGTGTGTCGAGGCAAAATTAAATGGGGTGTCTTCATTCACAAAACCTTGCTTTGTTTGCCAGCTTGTTGGCAATGCATAGGGAGCTTGATAATGATTTTTGATTGCTTTGTGGTAGGCCTCACCGAGCGTTGTTGTTGGAGAGATATACCCTGTTTCTTCGTGATAACCCATCATTTTTCCCACAGATAGGCGGAGGGTGAACGTTGCATCTGGATACATGGACTCTCCAAAATGCTCGAAAAGCACTCCCGCGATCTTGGCATAACTTTCACTTTTGGCGGCATCGAGACCATAAGTCATTTTTTCTCTCAATTCTCGAGCAAAGGGGTCAAGAGCGCGTGCTAAGCAAATTAGAGAATCGTCGCAGTCTGCTAGGGTCTCAGGATTTTGAAACAACTCTCTTCGATAGCCAAGGTTAAAGAGTCGCGTTCCATTTATCAACTCATCGACTTTGTTTTCAACAGACTTTCCTGTAAGAGCGGCTTGAGTAGCAGGATGATTTTCACCAAGAATTTCTACGAATCGACTGAGCCCATGAGTAAGTAGTTCTCTTTCAAACTCAATATAAACAGGCTCAACTGTCAACAGAGATAGCTCTAAAGTTGGGAGCTCGCTATCGATATATTCTTTAAGTCTTAATTCATTGGATTTTGATCTTTCTTCTGCGTGGCGAAGGAGATGCCTTGCCCAAGTGAACATTTTTGAAAAGTTCGAGGCTTTCCCTTCAAGGTAAAAATGCTCTGCAAAATAACTTTTTGCGCACTCCAAAGAAGAAGATAAATCCTTCCAGGGTCTTTGTCCTTCCTCGGATAATTTTGAAAGAATCGTTGCTTCACTGTCGGACTTATTTAGGATAATTGTTTTCTCATTTAATCCTTTAGCTAAAGCAGAATAAGCTTTAAGTACATTGCTGTAGCGCGACTTTTCCTGAGCAGCTACTCGCGTACTTTCTTCGCTTTTTTTTGCAAAGTTATTGAGACACTGGATTCTTCCCTGAATGAATTCTAGCAAAAACGGAAAGGCATAGTCTCGGTAAAAACAGAGGTGGTCTTTTGTAAAGAGGCGCTCGGTTCTTCCAGGATGTCCCAGTACAAACAGGGGTTCTCCAATCTTTGGGCCAGATGCGCTCCATCTGAAGTAATCTTTGTTTTGCAGGGGCTGTCCATTGTCGTAGATACGGAAAAATGCAACGTCTAGGTCATGGCTTGGAAACTCAAAGTTTTCAATATCTCCTCCAAAAAATGCGATATTTTCTTCGGGCGCCATTACAAGACGGATGTCTGTAAAACGTTTATAGAGGTATAGGTGATATCGTGCGCCCTGATATAGGGTGACAATTTCAGGTTGAAGATGGGTCTCTATCTGTGCATTTTCTTTTATCTTTGCGATTGCTCCTTTTCGAGCCTCTTCCCTTTCTTCAAGGGACATTTCAGAGGCAATTTGAGCGTTAACTTTTGAGGTTACATCTCGAATCGAGATGAGTTGATCCATGTAGGCGTTTGGACACTTGAGCTCTGACCCAAGACTCTCGGCATAAAATCCTTCTTTCATCAGATCGGTATCTTCAGTTGAAAAATCATAGATTGCCTTTGATCCTACGTGATGATTCGTCATCACAAGGCCATTTGGAGAAACAAAAGATGCTGATCCGCCAAAGCTCACACGTAGACAAGACTGTTGTGCGTGGGTCGCCCACTCCTCGTCTAAGTCTTCACCATAGCTTTCATAGATTTGCTTTTGAGGGATTTGATTTAGAGGCCACATCCCCTCATCGGAAAAACAGTGGCTTGTTAGAGCGACTGCGATAAGAAAAGCAAAGACAGATTTCATGTCTAGTTCCTTTGGATATGCGTGATCAGCCGCTCATGTTCCTTGTCAACCTGGGACTGCTCAATTGTTTTTCGATCATCACGATAAATAAAGCGGAAAGTGATGTTCTTTTTACCTTTCCCCAGTTTTTCGCTTTCGTAGACATCAAGGAGCATGGATTCTTTTAGGAGCTTCGAGCGGAAACTTTGAATTGATTCGAAAACAGTTCCAAGAGGAACCTCTCGATCAAGAGTTACAGTCCAATCACGATTACTCCCCGGAAATTGGGGCAATAAGGTCATTTTTCTGTCTTTTTTTAACGAGGCCATCCACTCATGAAGATCGATCTGAGCAAAGAAAACCCTTTCTTCTATGTCGAGGCGTTTTAATCGCTCAGGGTGAACCTCCCCCATAACACCTAGCCGAGAGCCATTCAGCTCAATGCTTGCTTGTTTCCCAGGGTGAAAACTCTTAAAGTGAGCTTTTTCGTAAGCCCCTCCTTCGATGATATTTTCAAGAATGCCTTTTAGATCGAAAAAATCAGTCTCTTCTGCTTTTTGCTCCCAATGATAAGGACGTCTTTTCCCTACACAAAGAATCCCAGCCATTAAACGTTCTCGATAATGGTCTCCGTCTTTAAAGTGGATCTTTCCAATCTCGAAAGCGTGAATGTCTCGGGTTTTCCGGTCGAAGTTATGTTTCACAGCTTGAAGCATTCCAGGGAGAAGAGACATTCTCAAGATGGATTGGTCGACAGAGCTTGGTTTCAAAACCTTGATTTCTTCCTTCTCTCCCAATTGTTTTTCTAGGCAAAGTTCGGTGAGCTCTGGGCTAATGAGATCACAGGTTAAAAATTCCTGGAGCCCCGCTTCAATGAGTTTTTCTCGCACCTTTTTTTCGATAAGATAGATCGCAGCATGTGGGAGAGGAGAATTTACAACGCGTGCTTCTCGCTTCTTGATATTGTTATAACCAAAAATACGGGCGACTTCTTCAATTAGGTCGATTTCTCCGTGGATATCATTGCGGTAAGAAGGAACGGTCACGTGAAGGGTGTCACCCTCTCCTTTGACCTCCATTTCGAGGCGCTTGAGAAAGGATTCTACTTCGCTCAAGCTGAGCTTTGTTCCCAAAATCTGATTGGTTCTATTAAGCCGGACTTTAATTTTTTTCCGCTTTTTCTCTTTCCCGATAACATCGACTCTTCCCTGTTGTACTACGCCACCTCCGAGCTCTGCAATGAGCTCTGCAGCACGGTCGAGCGCAATGGGGACCATTTCAAAGTCGACGCCTCTTTCAAAACGTGCCGAAGATTCACTTCGAAGGTTCAGCGCTTTGCTTCCTCTTCTGACAGCAGAAGGGTCGAAAAAGGCTGATTCCAAGATGATATCAGTTGTCCCATCCTCAACTTCTGAGTTAGCCCCTCCCATGACTCCAGCAACGGCAATGGGGCCCTTGTCGTCATGAATCATCAAAGTATTTTCAGGGATTTTTCGCTTTTCCCCATCCAGCGTTTCGAAGGAAATAGACTGAGTTGTTGATTGAACGGAGATTTTTTGTCCCCGCACCTTTTTTCCATCAAAGGCATGGAGCGGTTGTCCGAGCTCTAACATCACGTAGTTTGTGACGTCTACAATGTTATTAATGCTTCGAACGCCAGCATTCTCTAGTCGGCTTTTCATCCAATCAGGAGAAGGACCAACACGAATTCCTCGGATTTCTCGGGCGCAGTAACGCCTGCAATTTTCTAAGTCTTCAATGGAGACAGAGACGCCTGTTTTTTCGCTCCCTTCATTTACCACTACGTTTGGTCGCTTTGCTTTCTGGTCAAGGAGCGCTGCCACATCTCGTCCCATTCCAAGCATGCTCATGCAATGGCCCAAGTTAGGGGTTAGAGAGATTTCAAAAATCACATCACCGAATAGTTCAGAAATTTCAACCCCTAAAGGAGCATCCTCTCCGAGTCTAAGGATTCCGCTGTCATTTTCGGATAGCCCTAGTTCGCTCTCTGCGCACAACATTCCAAATGACTCGACATTGCGCAACTTTGAGCGCTTAATCTTAAAAGTTTTTCCTTCCTCACCCTCAAGTGTGGCTCCCACCGTTGCAAGAGCTACTTTCATTCCGGCTGAACATTTTGGATCCCCACACACGACTTGCACCGTTTCGCTTCCATCAAAAACCTGAGCAACAGTTAGCTTGTCAGCGTTAGGGTGGGGAGCCGTTTCCTTGACTTCAGCAACCACTACACCCTTAAAGCAGAAGGGGGTTGCCTCGACCTTATCGACTTCAAGTCCTGCCAGTGTCAAGACATTGGAAAGAGCTTTCTCACTCAAATCTAACTCGACAAACTCTTTTAACCAGGAGAGGGGGACACGCATAATACATCCAAAATTTTATTTTACACCATTTAGGAAGGATAAGGTGGTGAATTGACCTTGATCTTTTCAGTTAAAGTTCTGCCTTCGATCTCATTAACCAATAAGAGGTTAATATCGATCTTCAAGCCCAATTTCCCCGTGAAAATCTCTGTGTCAATTCTGCACTTTATTTTTCCGAAACGGTATTAGTCCTACAGAGTACAACAATTCCTCCTATTGGATCAATCCCTACTCCAGATAGAGACAATCTTCTTTCCAAAATAATTTCTAAAGGCTATTGCAGAGCGCTCTAGGGTCCCGATTGTGGAGCTCTTCTTGGAAACTTACGTACGAGAAAAAGGGAAAGCACTCTTATCCTAGTCGCTTTTTTTGTGCATTTCCTCTAAATCTAAGGTATGGATAAAAAAACTGAGAAACAAAAAGGACAGACTAGGCGTAAGCTTCTTAAATTGGTGATGGAGATCTTCTCAGGAAGGAGAGCATCCATATTTTTTTTCAATATTTGTTCTTACGAGCTCAATAAACTCAATAAGATGCTTTGTTTTGCTTACTAAATTTGAATGGGTATCAAAGAACGTCACTATAGCTTCGGCATTGCCCGTTTCTAGGCACTCCATAAAATAGTCGATGTCGTATTGTTTTGAGAATGATGATGAAAATGGCAACAGTAGTAAGAGCATTGAAAAGCCAAGCTTTCTCATGGTCACAATCCCTTAAAAATGACAAATATTCCAAAGATACAGAGTCCAAAGAGTAGGGCAAGCTTCCACTTTTGCTCCTTTTTCCAGGTCTTTTTAATTTGTAAACCCAGAATCGCAAACCCACCACCACCACCAACACATTTTATCAGAATTGTCAGGAGATTTGAAAAGTACTGACTTAACGATTCCATAGGCACCTCACTTTTGAAGATGCAGTCAACAAAATTAAATTTTTGTTGTAAAGAACGATGGGGTTACTTGATTTTATTTTGCTTTTGATTCAAGGGGTGGGTTACTATTGCCGCATGCGTTATAGCTATTTGGAACAGGTTCTTTCAAAGCGATCGAGGATATTAATTCATGCACTCATTATTAGTGGAACGCTTAACCTAGCGCTTATTGCTACTTTTGTTACTTTAGTAATTAAGGAGCGAAAGAGGGTCGTGGTGCCTGTTGCGCAGGTGAGTGAGCGAGTAAAAGAGGTGCAGCTCAAAAACGAAGAGGTTCTGCGAGAGTTTGCTTCGATGACTTACGACACTTTAGTACGCGAGCTTTATGATGAAACACATGTTGAAGAGGGGCAGCGGCGGTGCGACCTCGCTTTAGCTGCCCTAACCCGTTATCATGATTTTGACGTTAAAAGGGCTTTTGTAGGATTTCCAGTGGAGCAGCGGAAGGTTGTTTTTGGTGAGGAATCAATGGTGCTGTTTTCTGGAATGAGAGCTGAAAGGCTTGAGGGAGTTCGTTTGTTTGCGCGGAGAGAAGTTTGGCCACTCACCCCAAGGGGACTCTTTAATCAGATTCAAAATAGAGAAGAAATTCCGGAGAGCTTGAGGGAGTCTTTTATTTTAACGAATGAATTTTTTGAGATCAAACGAGCGATAGGTCGTCTCCCTTACGCAATTTCGGATGAGACGCTTTTTAACCTTGTGACTGCAGGGGATTGGGAATCGGTAGAGACTTTTTCAAGTAAGGATCTTGTGTCTTTTTTAGTCCCTCGGATGGAAAAAGGCTCAAAACTCGCTGCTTATTTGATGGTTCTTGAAGAAAGAGACTATGCTCTAAAGAGTTTAGATGATGGTCAAATGGAAAAGCTGCTAGCTCTTCTGACTGAAAAGACTCCTGCGATCGAATCCTTTTTAAAAGAGGTAGGAGACGGAATCCGGGCAGACCACGTTAAAGAACTTGCTGGCAAGCCTCTTGAAAACCCTCCGCGTCAATATACGGTGCAGGCAGGGGATAGCCTTTGGAAGATCTCTCGGATGTTCGATGTAAAAGTAGAAATCATTCAAGAGATGAATGGGCTGGATTCAGAGAGTCTCAAGCCAGATATTGAACTTACTTTGCCCGCTGATACCGCGCCATCCCCACTCCACTCAGAATAAGCAGTACGCCTCCTCCAATAATTAGCCCCTGTGTTCCGATGGTCTCCAATAGGTTTGTCGATAGCCCGATAAGAGCAAAAGAGATAGCAACAGTTGCTCCAAAAATCCCCATGACCCAACTTTGTTCCTCTTTTGTGGCGGCATTAGAAAACGTGGTCATAAGCATTGGATAGGCAATGATGTCAAAAAGGGATATGGGAAAGGCTAGGATCCAAGAAAGGGCTTCATATTGATTGGCCCCACCCCAAAGTTGAAAACCTCCAGTAAGGATCAAAGCTAAGATTGCTATGCGGGAAACGTTCCATTTTTTCAGAGCGAGAGGGCTGATTACCAAGGTTTCAAAAGCAAAGTAGAGCCCCATAAATCCTGTAAAGAGCCCAAGATAAAGACTCGTGTAGCTGAAAAGTTGTTTGATTTAGATCAAGAGAAAAATGATCACAAGGGCACGTACTTCTCGATGCCTAAAAGCATCAATAAAAACTTCTATTGGGTGGAATAGACTTAAAGGCTTTTTCTTTGTGGGGACAAATGTTTTCTTAAAAGAGATTAGAATCCACAGTGCCGCAATTCCATAGAGGGCAGCTGCAATAAAGAAGGGAGTATCAAATCCAAACCCAGCAAAGAGATTTGGGTCAGAAAATATGCCTCCCAGTAGAGGCCCTAGGACTAGACCAATGCAAATAACAAATGTAATCATACTCATGTTGAGTGCTTTGGTCTCTGAGGTTGAGAGATCAGAGATTGCTGCTTGTGCAATGGGTTGACTTCCTGTCATGAGTCCCGATAGGGCGTGTCCTATGAGTAGGATCGAAAGGCTGGAAGCAATCACTCCAAATCCCATTAGAATAAAGCTTAACCCCCCCCCATACAAAGAGCAATGACCTTTTTTCTTCCAAAATGATCGGAAAGATCTCCCATAAAAGAAGCTCCAAAAAGCATCCCTAAAGGATAGAGCATATAGGAAAGACCCATGAAAAAATTTCTTAGAGTTTCAGAGTGAAGAGAGGACACGAGGGAATTCGAAGGGTTTGTAAAGATAGCAGTCATGATCGGATAGACAAGGCCGTAACCAAAAACGTCGATAACAATGGCTAGTAGGCAGGGGACCATCACCCCAAGTTTTATGTGTAGAAAGATCATAGTTCAATCGATAACAGAAATGGTATAATAGTTAGGGAAGAGGATCGCAGCCACCTGGATGCCAAGGGTGGCATCGGAGAAGGCGTCGGACCGTAAGGTAAAATCCTTTAAAAAACCCATGTTTCTTAAAGGCCTTTATCCCGTATTCCGAGCAAGAAGGGTAGAAGCGACAGTTTCCTTGAGTGAAGGGACCAATAGTCCACTGATAGAGACGAATCAAGAAAATAAAAAAATATTTCAATGCAAGAAACCCTTGATTCGATTCTGTTAAATGATTATCATACCCTATTTCCAACTTTTGCGGAAGTGGTGGAATTGGCAGACACGCTACCTTGAGGTGGTAGTGAGGGTAATACCTCTTGGGGGTTCAAGTCCCCCCTTTCGCATATCCCCTTATCCTTAACTTTTTTCTAAAAGATCCAACAGTTCATCGACTTCTGTTTTGAGATGAGGTCCGACTTCAGATCCGAATCGTGGTTGGGAAGTATTTGCTATTGCCTCTCCTGTCAATCGAAGGTCTGGAGATAGTTCGGTATCCTGCAAAATAAAACCCATATAGCTAAAAATTTTTATTTTAGTTATCATCTTTTGGATGACCTATTCATTGGATTTTAGAAAAAAAGCACTGTCAATTCGAAGCAGAGAAAAATTGAGCTTTGCACAAGCAGCAAAACGTTTTGGTGTAAGCGTCAACAGTTTATTTCTTTGGTCTAAACAAATAGAGCCCAAACAAACTAAGAATAGACCTGCGATCAAGATTGATAAAGAGACTTTAATGGGGGACATCGAAGAATATCCAGATGCCTTCTGCTATGAACGAGCCAATCGTTTAAACGTAACCGCCTCAGGCATTCGTAGTGCGATGAAGCGGCTAAAAATCAGCTATAAAAAACACACTAAACCATCCCAAAGCTTGCGAAAAAAAAAGAAAGGCCTTCGTGCAAAAAATTGCAAAATATAAAAAATTGGGAATGCCAATTGTATATATTGATGAGAGTGGATTTGCGCATGATATGCCTCGAACTCATGGTTATGCAAAAATAGGAGAGCGTTGCTTTGGCACTCATGACTGGGGAGCAAAGGGTCGGACCAATGTAATAGGAGCACTCATTGGAAAAAGTCTTCTTACTCTTGCCCTATTCGATTGCACAATTAATACAGATGCTTTCACTGCTTGGACCGAGCAAGACTTGTTACCAAAGTTGTCTACTGAAAGCGTCATAGTTATGGATAATGCTGCGTTCCATAAAGGTAAATTTATGCAGCAAAGGATTAAAGCTGCAGGACATACCTTAGAATATCTCCCTCCATATTCTCCTGATTTAAATCCAATTGAACACAAGTGGGCTCAGGCAAAGTCTAAGCGAAGAAAATATCGATGCGGAATAGATGAACTTTTCAAGGGATATTACATATAACTAAAATAAAACAATTCGTCTATATGCCCTTCTTTAGTGGAGGGTCAGGTGTCATTGTTCCTCGTCTGGATATCCCTAACCTTAAGGAGGGGTTAAAGCATCGGCCAACAGTCTTATCAATCATGGGGAGAGGCAATAGTGACATTATCAATGAACCTTCGCTTTCAAAAGACCATTTTGAAAGTGTTGCCCATTTCATTAAACTATTTTTGAATACCAGCAATGATTAGAGATTTGGTTTCGCAGTAAGCATCAAGGCTTCCATGGACTCCATTTTCGCGACCAAGTCCCGATTCTTTCCATCCACCGAAGGGGAGAACTTCAGAAACTACATCAGTCGTATTTACGCCGACGGCTCCCGCTTCAAAATTCTCAGCGACTCTCCAGGTGCGGCCGATGTTTTCGCTGAAAAGATAGGCCGCAAGACCGTAGTTGGTATCATTGGCCATTTTAATTGCTTCTTCCTCACTCGAGAAGCGGTAGATAGGCGCGACAGGCCCGAAGACTTCATCACGATACATTTCCATTTTGGGATCCATATCAACGAGAAGGGTGGGTTCATAGATCAGTTTGCCTGCTGTGGAGCGAGCTCCTCCAAGAATGGCGGTGGCTCCTTTTGAGAGGGCATCGTCAACGAGAGATTCGCATTTGGCAATCCCTTCTTCGTTAATCAGAGGACCAACAGAAGTATTTTTATCAAGGCCATTTCCAGGGCGAAGATGCTCCTCCATCATCTTCTTGAACTTGTCAACGAACTGATCATGGACATTTTTGTGAACTAAGAAGCGATTGATGTTGTTGCAGCACTGTCCTGCATTATAAAACTTAAACCAGAATGTTCCTTGGACGGCTTTGTCAACATCGGCATCATCAAAGATTACGGCGGGACAGTTTCCCCCAAGTTCCATCGTGACATTTTTCGCAGTACTTCCTGCAGCGCTGATCAATGTCTTTCCTACTGCGGTCGATCCCGTAAATGTGAATTTTCGAACGAGTGGATGATGGGAGAGCTCGTATCCCACTTCATGAGGATCTTTGCAGGTCAGGACATTGAAAACACCCGGAGGAATTCCTGCGCGATTGGCAAGCTCAGCAAGAGCTAGGGCGGATAGGGGAGTATCTTCTGCAGGTTTCATTACAATGGTGCAGCCCGCTGCTAAGGCAGGGGCACATTTTTGAATTGGAAGCACTGAAGGAAAGTTCCATGGAGTGACGACAGCAACCACGCCAACGGGTTGTTTGAGTGTCATGAAGCGGCGGTTTGGATCGGGAGATAGAATCGTGAGCCCGGTGAGCCTTTTTGCTTCTTCGGCATGCCAATTGAAAAATCCATTGTTTCCCATGAGCTCATGGGTTGATTGTTCGTAGGGTTTCCCTTGCTCTAAAGTGAGAAGGGTTGCGAGGTCTTCCCAGTTTTCATTCATGAGTGCGTCCCATTTTCTAAGGAGCTCTCCCCTCTCGCAAGCACTGGTGTTTTTCCAAGACTCGAACGCTTTGTGGGCGCATTCGATCGCATCTTTTGCCTCTTTCCCCCCGATTTCTGAGACGTCAGCAACCTTTTTTCCATCAAAAGGATTGAGAACAGGAAAGGTTTTCTTTCCCTTTACCCATTTTCCGTGGATATAGCTGTCTGTCCGGAGTAATTTCTTATCTTTAATCATAATTTTTTCTATAGCATGACTGCGCTTTGGAAACAAGCATCTATTCCACTGGTGAGATAGGGTGAGAGTTTGAGGGCAAGCAGAGAGTCGAAACTTCGCGTGTCAAACAAGTTGCGAAGAATTCTCCATTCTTCGTTTTTGAAAGGAAAGCCCAACGCTCCTCCACATTGGGAGCAACGACTTTCTCCGTCTAGGATTTGCATGGCGGGGGCTGATGAACACAAAAGGCAATTTTCAGCAATTTCAAGAAGGCCTTCGTGTTTGAGAAGTTTAAGTTGAAATGTGGCCCAAAAGGTCTCTGGCTCTACGGCTTCTGGAAGTTTTTTTAAAAAGCTGATTAATAAAAGGTAGAGAGAATAGGAGTCTTTTCCCGGCATTTGGGTTTTTAAAATTGCTTGAAGAATTTTTCCTGCAACCTCTAGATGGCGGTAGGAGCGGCGCAAGGGAAGGTGAAGATTTATGATGGTTCCATCTAAAAAACGATAGAGATCGGTTTTTCCTTTTTTAAAAACAAATTCAGCGCGGCAGAGAGGGGTGGTGAGGTTAAGTATGGCTGGCTGGCTTTTTGAAAGTCTTCTCACATAGAGGCTGATCACCCCACGATCGGGGGTGAGCACTGTCAAAATTCGATCATTTTCTCTATAGGGGGTAGCACGCAGCACCACGCCCTCAACACGTTTATCTTTCATTGCAAGAATATTGCACTTTTGATACAATTTTTGCAATTGCACCGATAGCTCAATTGGATAGAGTACCTGACTTCGGATCAGGTGGTTGGAGGTTCGAGTCCTTTTCGGTGCGTTAGCCGCAGCTTTGCGGCTATTTTTTTGCGATTACAAAATGATACCAGACTTCATCTTGACCCAGGTGGTAGGTGGGGAGAAGTTCACTAACTGCTTTTTTAACGCCGGGGAGACGGGGGCGGCCAAAATTGTGCCCAGAAAGGATCCCACCAGAGCGAATCTTAGGTTTCCAGATGGTGATATCTTGACAGACTGAGGAGTAGGCATGATTGGCATCTATAAATACAAGGTCAATATTTTCTGGGACAAGGGGAGCTGCTTTGTGGGAGGGTTCTTCAATGATGGTGACGTGAGGGTCATTTTCAAACAAGCCGTAGGTGCGCTTTCTAGCCTTATCGTAAACCTTTTGATCTTCTGAAACGGCACTGCCGGAGGCTTGGTAGGATGCATCAGGAGCCCAGGGATCGATAAGGTATAGATGAGCATCGGGGAATTCTTTGCGAAGTACCTCTGCATTTTTTCCTCTATAGACACCGATTTCAACGATAGTCCTAATCTCAATCTCATGGATGAGAGAAAGATATTTGAGGTAGCAGCCTCGGTGCTTGCGTATCAGAAGGCGGTCTAGCGTTCCATTCATACGAAGGAATATAGCAGAAAGAGACTATTTTTTGGAGTGGCTATCGATGCCCCAAGCTCCGGCTCCCATGATCAGAAGGTAGAGAGGTAAGATTCCAATGATGATAGGAACAAAGATAGGAGGAGAGAAGGGAGTTTCTTTTGATGAGCCTATCCCGATAATATTAAGTTAAATATTTTTAAAGACCTGCTAAGCTCTCTTTATTTTAACTTCTAGAAGGAGAATCGATGGCAGGAAGATTTGATGGATTAACAGATATGCAATGGGAGATACTCGAACCCTTAATGCCTAAAAACCCCCATAAAAGAAGGAAGGGAAAGCCTCATACGCCATAGAGAAAAGTATGTAATACAATCTGTTGGATAATGATTACAGGATCTCGATGGGTAGATTTACCTATAGGAGAAAAGTGGGCATCGAGTTCAGCATCTCATCGTTGGCTGGGAGTGTGGCAAGCTAATGGAACGCTTGAAAAAATCCTCTCAGCGTTAAGGGAAGCAGCTTTTTTAGAAGGATTGATCGATTGGGATCGGATGGCAACGGATGGTTTTTTTTCGCAGGCAAAGGAGGAGGAGGATTAGTTGACTATGGATACAAAGGGAAAGGAGTCACAAACCACCTTTTAGTCGATGAAGAAGGGAGCCCAATTGCACTTGAAGTAACGAGTGCTAAAGGAGATGAGAGATTACAAGTAGAGCCTCTGCTTGAAAGAGTAAGCAAGCAGATAAAAATCTTCCAAAAAGAGACAGGAAGGCTTCCCATATTCGAAGCAGATAAAGGTTATGATGCAAGTGCACTAAGGGTAAAATTGTTAAGACGGAATATTTATCCGATTATAGCCAAAAGGAAGATGGGGAAACATCCAGAAGATAAGAAAATTGCGTCTTGGATTCGAAGGAGGCGATGGCAAGTAGAAAGGGCAATATCATGGCTTCAAAGAAAGTTCAGACGACTTGTTGTGCGTTCGGAAAGAAAATTAGATTACTGGAAAGGATTTTTGAATTTTAGCCTTATTAAATACTGGGTGGATAGCCTATCGGGATAGGCTCATGGGAGTTTTGGTAGCAATAAGGCGGATAATAGATAAGAGGCGCTTTGGCCTTTTCCCATTTTCACTGCTCATAACTTTTGGATAACTGATAAGAGGAAAAAAAGACAAATTTTTTGGAATTATACCCAAATAAATTCAAGATTTGGTTAGAATGACGGGCCAACCAAGGGGTTAAAACATGACCGATAGCTCTAAGAAATTTGATCAACAAGAATATACCATTAACATCATTGGAAAACATATTGAAGTCACTAAGCCGATTCGGGGTTACGTCGAAGAGAAGATTTCTAGGATCGAAGCTTTCTCGACGCACATCATTGATGTCAGGGTCAATCTCGACGTGCAGAAATTGAATCATACGGTTGATATCATCATGAAATTTTTTCATTTCAAGGTGAACGTTCATGCCATTACCGAAAACCTATATACCTCTATTGATAAAGCGTTTGAGCGTCTCTATACAAAACTTCGAAAATGGAAGGGTCGGATTCAGGACCACCATGCAAAAGGAGTGTCTGTTACTGAAATGGAGATCAACGTCTTCGAACATGCTCAGCATGAAATCGAGGAGATTAATCAAGAGATTATTGATGCAAACAACGAGTCTTTGAAAGAGAATTATACGCTCCCGAAGGTGATTAAGAAGAAAAAACGCTCCTTAAAGAATCTCACGATGGATGAAGCAGTTATGAAAATGGAGCTGTCGAATGACCATTTTATGATCTATCGATCAGAAGAAGAACAGGCTCTTAAGGTAATCTACCGTCGGCGTGATGGCAGTTATGGTGTTGTCTCCCCAGCATAGACAAATTTATGACTCAATTCGAAAGAAATGGGTTGATGCGTTTCCTGAAGAGGTAGTGAGACAAAAGATATTGAGCCATCTCGTGAATCAGTTGGGATATCCAACTCATGCCATTGTTGTTGAGAGAAAATTATCAGAGCTTCCTCAGGTATCGGAAAAGAAAGTTCCTAGTCGCCGTATTGATATTTTATGTCTTGAGTCTGAAACACTCCGTCCTCTTCTTCTCATTGAATGTAAAGCTGTGGCTCTCCAGGAAAAGATGTTTGCACAAGCCCTTGGATATAACGCCTATATCAAAGCTCCGCTGATTTGTCTTGCCAATGATGAGGGATTCCTATTACGATGGGAAAACGATTCTTCCATTAAAGAAAGGAATCAGTTGCCTACCTATGAATCTCTTAAGAATGCTCGATGAGAAAAATCCTCTATTTGCTCTAGAACTCCGCACTGAAAAGAAGCGAGATGTTCCTTTTGTTGATCTTCCTCTTCCAAAAAGTGAAACCGTAGCGCTTTATCTTTATGCTCTTGGTCCGATCTCTTGGCAACAAAAGGTTCTAGAGTGGCTTGATGAAAATCCTACTCGAAAAATCTACCTTATCCCTGAAGATCCCCAGATTCTTCATAATATTTCTCTTCCATTCATGGAACACTCTCGCCTAAAAGTTGGCAGTGAATACCTTCCGTATGCATGGGAGCATCTTTTTAAACCATGGGAGTTAATAGGGGGCGATCCTAACGTACTTGGGGAATGGATTTTGGGAACCGAGCTCACTCTTTGCTTGTATAACGACTTTGGGGTTCCCCTGATGTCGAATGTTTTTGATAACCTTCTAATGAAGGAGGAAATCAAAAGAGGGGATGCTCTAGAAGGAAAGTTTCGGGGAACGCCAGCAATCATTTGCGGCGCAGGACCGTCTCTTGAAGATCGTTTGGATGAAGTCAAAAAACTTCAGGATCGAGCATTGATCATTGGAGGTGGCTCAGCGCTTGCTCCACTGTCGCGGGCTAATATTCCGATTCACTTCTCTGCGGCGCTTGATCCCGATCCCCCTACAGAAAGATTTTATCGACAGAACCATTTTGAGACTCCTCTGTTTTACCAAAATCAAGTGAGTCATACCTTGCTTACTCATCATCATGGTCCGAAACTTTGTTTGGGACAGAGTGGAAGTTTTGCTTTAGAGGAGTATCTTACCGAGGAACTTGCACTTCCACCATGCGATGTGGGTTGGAACGTCTCTACATTTTCAACGATGGTAGCTGTCCTTTTAGGGTGCGATCCTATTTATTTCGTGGGTCTTGATCTTTGTGTGTACGATGAAGCTTCTTATGCCGCCGGCGTTGAGGGAATGGATGAGCGTTTAAATCCAATTCGGATGGAGGATAGGCAGGGAAACGTTGTTTTTACTCGTCCCGATTTTTTGATGAGCAAGAGGTGGTTAGAGGAGTTTGCTAGGAAGCATCCTCAAACCACTTTTATCAACACAAGCACGCGCGGACTTAAGTTAGAAGGAATCCAAGATGGACCTCTTATGGTCTCTTCTTGCTGCACAGATTTATCTGCAAAGGTATACCAAAAAGTAATCTCGGCGCCTTCTGTTGGTTTATCTTCAATCCCTGAGAAATTTCATCACCTTGATGAAAGTTTGGAGAAGACCCGAGCGATCCTAACGGAGTTTATGGAAGCCCTAGAACAAAGGAAAAATACAGTTCTTCAGGAATGCGAACTTGAAGAAGAACTCTTTTTCCAATATCACCTTTTCCCTTTATGGGAGGTGTGGAAAAATCTTCTTCAAACCGATGAAATTTTGGGAAGGATGACCGATCTCCCTTTTGAAAAAAAACTCCAACAAGTCCTCTTTTATCAAGATGTAACCGAGAAATTTTGCCATGAAAGAAACCTATCAGTTTAGTGAGGGTCGTCTCACGATTCAAGATCCCGATTTAGGCATCGATATCGACGCCTCATTTAAACCCTTGAGAGTGCCCAAAGACTTTTCTGAAATTTCCCATCTTGTTTTAAAAAAGGATGGCCAAGGAGGAGTTCTGCGAGCCTATTTTGAAATTGAGGGGCATTTTGAAGGACAATATCTTCTCTACTATCCCGGTGGGGGTATTGAGACCGAATGTTTTTATCTGAATGGAGAACTCCATGGACCCTCCCGCTTCTATAGTGAAAATGAAGTATGCCTTTCGGAAACCTGGTTTTATCAAGATAAGAAAGAAGGGAAGTCTACCCGCTATTACCTTTCAGGAAAACTTAGCATTATTGAGCGCTACAAGAAGGGAATATTGCATGGAAAGCAAGAATATTATTATGAAAATGGCAATCTTAAATCAGAAATGACTTATTCGAGAGGAATATTGGAAGGCTCTGTTGAGCTTTACTGGCCCAACGGGCAAAAAAAACGGGAAGTCATTTTTCAAACAGGGCTTCGTGAAGGGGTTGACCGCATGTGGAATCAACAGGGAGTGCTCCTTGATGAAGGAAAGTACAGAAGTGGAAATCCCGTTGGTCTACATCGTCGTTTTTTTGCAAATGGTTCGCTCCTTGAAGAGCGTCATTACCATTCCCCGAATCGATTTGATCAAAAGCAGTGGGATGAAAGTGAGAACCTCCTTTTAGAGGGGAAGTATGACCCCTCTCTTCAATATGTAGAGAGATCCTGGAAAGAAGGAGAAGAAACTGCCAAAGTAGGAAAGTGGGACGGAAATCGCATTCAGTGGAGAAGCGATGGTCCAAACTGATCTGTTAGAGCCTCGTTATCCTAACCTTTCTTTTCTTCTGAGATTTCAAGAGATTGAGCCAGTTTCAAATAGAAAAGAATCAGTGAAGGTAGAAAACCTTGAGAAGCTCGATAGTGTGTATATCTATGGGTTGGGTCATGGGGATTCTTACCTAGTCTTAAAAGCTTGGCTTGCAGAAAACAAAGAACGAGATTTGATTTTTTTAGAAGAAAATCTCGGGGCGATTGCAGCCTTTCTTGAAACAGAATATGCCGCTGAAATCCTTGCCAATCCTCAGGTTCATATCCGCTTTAATTTGGATAAACGGCGTCTCGCTCCTTTTCTCAAGGAGTGTGCTGAATCATTTCCTCTTGAAAACATTGGGATATTTGCCCTTCCCTCGTACAAAACTTCCCGTTTTTATCGCCTTCGCCTCATGCTTCATCGCTTAACCACCATTCAACATGCCCTTTACTTAGAAAACCACTATTACAATCTCTTCTTCAAAAATCTTCATCCTAACTTTTATCGAATGGAGACAGCCTTTGATGGAAATGCTTTAAAAGGGGTGTTTCAAGGAACTCCCGCCATCATCTGCGGTGCTGGTCCGTCCCTTGAAAATAATCTAAAAATTCTCAACACACTTGATCATCGAGCGCTTATTATTGCTGGAGGGTCAGCGATCACAGCCCTAAGTAACCATGGTGTGCGTCCTCACTTTGGAATCGCTCTCGATCCAAACTTTGAAGAAGTGAAGCGCTTTAAAGAAGCCTCTGCGTTCGAGCTACCCCTACTTTATGCCTCTCGCCTCCATCCCGATATTTTCCAGACTTGCAACGGGCCTCACGGCTACCTTCATACGCAAACCGGAGGTGCTGCAGAGAGGTGGCTTGAAGAGAAACTAGAGCTTGATGCATCTCCTTTGCAAGAAGGATTTTCAATCGAAGCTCTATCGGTCACAACGACAGCAATCGAACTTGCTACGACTCTTGGGTGCAACCCCATCATTCTGGTTGGTGTGGATCTTGCTTTTACCGGGGGAAGAGCCTATGCCTCTGGAGTAGTTGCGACTCCCGAAGCGTTTCTTAAAGAAAAGAAAAAAGAAGTGCGCACGGCCGAGCGTCTTCTGAAGCGAAAAGATATTTATGGCAAGCCAATCCATACCCTTGTCAAGTGGGTCATGGAATCCTCAGCAATTTCTACCTTTGCGAAAAAGAATCCCCATACCACTTTTATCAATGCTTCTTCTGGAGGACTGGGGTTTAAAGGCATTCCCAACCGCAGTCTCAAGCAAATTACGATGCCTCCACCTCAAGATCTATATAGCAAAGTCCATCATGTGATCCAGTCCCGCCCCCTTCCTATTTCTCAAGGAGCTGTGACCTCCCACCTTGAATCCCTAAAGAAAAGCCTGAAGAAGGCACAGTCCTACACCAAGATTGCCTTTGAGGAGCTTCATAAAACTCAAGGAACCTCACAAGACCCAGAAACCGGCCGCCTCATATTTGCACAGATGGAACTTGAGACCCTCGATGCCTATACCTGTTTTTTGCAGGATCCCGATCGAACCTTCCTCCCATTGCTTGAGAGAAAATATCGCCCGTCCGTTTGGAACCAAGTCGATCCCCAACTCAAATGGCACTATCTTCACTCCAAGTGGGATGCGTACCGCTCCCTCATTGATTTCTATATTGATCAATTGAATAAAGAAGCGTTCTAGAAAACAAGTAATTTAAAATTTGGTTCCTCAGGAAACGTTTAGGCTGGGTAATACATAAAGTCCATGGCGTCCTTTTGAACCCAGAGGAAAGTAACTTACACCAATGGCTGCTTGTATGAATCGCCCACGATGGTATTCTTTTCCAAATAAGAATTGGGGTCTCAGATAAAACAGACTCTCTCCAAGTCCAAAAACATATCCTAATTTCCCCCGAAGTTCCATAACACGTTAATTTATTTTCACCATCTAGCCTATCAAATCAAAAAGGCCTGTTTTAGGCAATTAAGGTGAACTCCATTGTCAAGACAGTTTTGTTGTCATTTTCTAGGAGACTTTGTTCCTTGCTAGTTTGTTCATTTATTAGCCTAATGCTTCAATATAGTTCATCTTTTCTAAGCCCTCAGCCCAGTGCACTTCATCAGGTGTTTTGTAACCTAAGCTCTGGTTAGGTCTCTCCTCATTTTAAAATTTTATATATGATCCAATGACTTCCCTAGATTCTCTCATACTTTCATGTAATCTCAGGTACACTTCTTCATATTTCAGAGAGCGCAAAAAGCATTCTAACAGAACCTAGGGCTCTACAGCTGTGCAGATCCATTCATTCTGTTCTAATGTTGCAATTTCTTTTGTTGGAAAGGATCGGTGATGGACTTCAAAGAAGATAATTTGATCGGGTGCTAAGCGATATCCCCTAAATTCTGGGGGGCATGGGACTTCTTTGGGGTATTCTTTTTCAAGCTCTTTTCTTCGATTTTCAACGACTGTTTGTGACTCTAAGAGCTCTCCCTTGTTAGATGCTATGAAGGTGAATTTCATAAAACGGGGCATTCTGTTCCAAGCTTTTTCTGCTTCTTGGCGGGGGATTTGATTTACGATTCCGTCTATGCATAATTGGCGGTGGGTACGAGGTAGGTAGATATTCAGCGAGGCATGGGGATTATAGGACAGATGGTTGACTTTTTCTGTTTTTTCATGGGTAAAAAAGAGAGCGCCCTTACTCTGATTGAAATTGGTGATTTCAATCATTCTTGCATGGGGTCTTCCATCGGAAGAAACAGTTGCTAGAGAGGCAAGTTTAAAGAAGCGCCCCTCTGTTCGCTCCTTTTCTTCTTTAAACCATGTATCTACCTTAGCAACAGGATGAGGCTGTTTTGCAAAAAGAGAGAGTGAACATAAAAAGATTAGCGCAAGTTTCATGGTATCAATCTAATTTTCATTTCCTTTTTTTTCAAGAAGTGTTTTGATAAATCTATGGAAAGTGAAACGTTAGAATATCAGCACCAAGGAGCGACACTGGAAGCCTTCATCGCGCACGATCCCTCTCGGGGAAGGCGTCCCACTATCTTAATTTTTCATGCGTGGAGAGGTCGGGACGCTTTTGTCCTGGACAAGGCTAAGTGGCTTGCTTCTCTTGGGTACGTTGGTGTTGCCCTAGATATGTATGGAAAGGGGGTTTTGGGTTCTTCCACGGAAGAAAATGGGAAATTAATGGAACCCTTCATGAAGAATCGAAAGTTTCTTTTGAGCCGAATGGAAGCAGGTCTGGGCGCTATTCAAAAACACCCTTCAGTTGACAGCGCTCAGATAGGAGCTATCGGCTTTTGTTTTGGAGGTCTTTGCGCTCTTGACTTTGTTAGGAGTGGTGCCGACCTTAAAGCAGTGGTGAGTTTTCATGGACTCCTCAATGCTCCCGACTATTCTTCCAAGCCGAAAGGAAAAATTCTTGTGCTTCATGGCTATGAAGATCCTATGGTTTCTCCTGAGCAGCTTGCTTCTTTTCAAGACGAGATGACAAAGTGCGGTGCGGATTGGCAAGTGCATGCCTATGGGAAAACCCTCCATGCTTTCACTAATCCTGCAGCAAATGATCCAGAGCTAGGAACGATCTATAGCCCAATTGCTGAAAAGCGGTCACTTCAAGCAATGGAGAATTTTTTTTCTGAAGTCTACCAAGCGTAGTACATGGTTAAGATGCCTGAAACAAAGTCACCAGAATTTCTTCCAGTAATGGTGAACCAAACCCCTGCTAAAAATCCTAATTGATCGGATGGGTTGTATTCGATCGCTGGTGCACAACTGAGATTATCATTAGAAGGTGCTCCTACGGAAGCTGAGCCTCCTGCTGCAGTTCTCCCTTTATGTCCTGAGAAAGTACTATGGTTTTGATAGGTGTAAGCAAGGTCTACTGCAAGGACCCATTTCTGGGTGAAGCTAAGTTCTATCGAGGTGTCGATGGCAATTTTGTTTCCAGGGCGTACTTTTCCACGTGTATCGTATCCTCCGCCGTAGGCATTGAACTCTTGGACCTGGACCTTCATTGGAACAGCATAGTTCATTGAAAGGCGCCATGCAAAGGGATGGGTGGTTATCCACCAGAAAACCTTGGATGCGTTAAGCGAAAGATTGGTAAAGTAAGCCCCTGAGCCGGTTGCATCTGCCCTATTCTTTGCAGGATTAAGTTTCTCATATCGCCCTGTTGGAAGGGTTTCAGTAATCGTAATGCGAAGAGCAGGTCTGTAAGGAGACTCTTTCATAAGTTGAATTCCCCACTCAAGCGAGGTGTCTCCCCAATAGAAGAAATCCTCTCCGTCTTTGTTGTTGTAGAAGCCCTGGGCGGTTATTGTGAAGTCGAGCCAAGAAAACCACCCCATTTGAAAGAGGCATAAAGGGTTAACTGTCCATAGGTCTGGAGTATTTACAGATTTGCGGTTTCCGGTATATTCAGCAAAGGTATTCTTGATAAAAAGGTAAGGCTGAACAACAAATTCTCCAGGGGGAACGTTGTGGGCTGAAGGAGTTAATAGAGGACCAGCGTACCAGGGGTTGAACATTTTCCGGGCAATATCAAAATCTGCCTGTGCTTGCGCAAGTTGCTGATCTACTGTAGAAAGCGGTGGAGGCTGGCTGGGTAATTGTTGCGGCTGCCCTTTTTCTTGAGATAGTAACGTTGCTGTAATAAGTAAAAATCCCAATAGCGTCTTTCGCATAGGTCAACCTTTTTTCAAATTGGACTAAAAAATATTCTATCCGTTAAAGAAAATAATAGGAAGAAGAAATTATAGGACTATAGTTATGTCAGATGTTGAAGGAGTTCAAGGAGGAGGGGAGCCGCACCAATACTCTCAAGAGGAGCTAGAAAAATACCATCAAGACTATGAAAAAGGACTTAACCTCTTCAAAGAGTCCTTTGACCAATACAATCAACCTAATCTAGAAGTTCATAAAAAAGCTCAACTAAAGAAAGTTATGGATGAAGCTTTGCAGGTGATGAATGAGACCGCGTGCGTTGCTTTGAAACAGGGGAAAAGGGATCATGAAGTGATGCTAAATATCCACTATCAGACTTTTATCGAAGATCCTAGCGCTGACAATCAAAAAAAGGTTGCAGACGATATAAAGGCCCTATCTGATTGATCAAAATCAGAGATAGGGGTATCCTGTCTCTCATGTTAAAGATGTACCCTAGTGAAACCCCAACGAAAGAAGTTAAGGAGGAATCTCCTCCTACATTCCAACATGGGGGGAATAAGCTTCTTTTTATTAGCTTAGGATGCCCTCGAAATCGGGTGGATACTGAAGTCATGCTGGGGATTTTACTCAAGGCTGGGTACGAACCAACGGATGGGATAGAAGACGCCGACTACATCATTATCAATACCTGTGGGTTTTTAGAATCTGCCCGAGAAGAATCTCTTGCTACCATTGGAGAGATGTATGAAGAGCGAAAAGAGGGGGCAAAAATTATCGTTACGGGGTGCATGGTCCAAACTCATGACCAGGAGATCAAGAAACACTTTCCTGATATCGATTATCTTCTAGGATCAGGAGATGTTGAGGGAATTCTTCGTGCAATCGAATCAAAAACGCAAGGGAGCCGTATCACAACAGCACGGAGTTATCTGGAAGCAGGGGAAGTCCCCAGGCAAGTTTCAACTCCATCGCATTACGCGTACCTGAAGATTGCTGAGGGGTGCAAAAAGCGATGTGCTTATTGCATTATCCCTAAAATTAAGGGGCCTCTCCGAAGTAAGGCTCTTGAGCAGATCGTCAAAGAGTTCCGCACCCTTCGAGCTCAAGGTGTCTTTGAGATTATTCTTATTGCTCAAGATTTAGGGGACTGGGGAAAAGATCAGGGATACAAACGTTCAGACGGATTAATCAAGGTTTTGGAAACTCTTTTGCAAGAGAAAGGCGATTTTTGGTTGCGCCTTTTATATCTATATCCCGATGAAATCACCCATCCACTGATTCAATTGATGAAGAGCGATTCTCGGATTTGCCCATATCTCGATATGCCCATTCAGCATGTTAACGATGAGATGCTCAAGTCTATGCATCGGGCAACATCAAAAGAAGCAATCATCCGTTCATTAGAACTTCTCCGCCTGGAGATTCCAGAGATTACGATCCGGACGAGTTTAATCGTTGGTTTTCCTGGAGAGACCGAAAAACAGTTTGAGGAACTTTTGAAGTTTGTTGAAGAGCATCCGATAGATAATGTGGGTATTTTTCAGTATTCAAAGGAACCTGGGAGTCATGCAGCAAGTCTTTCAAATCAAATTCCTAATGAAGTAAAAGCAAAGCGCCAAAAACACTTGGCAAAGGCTCAGAAAAAAGTTTCTCGCCAGCTTCTCAATAAAAAAATTGGTCAGACGTTAGAAGTAGTCATCGAAGGTTATCATCCTGAATCCTCCCTTCTCATGGTCGGGCGTCATCGTGGGCAATGCCCTGAAATCGATGGAGAAGTAATCATTAATGATATCACCGGAGTAGATGCTTTTGGAAAATTGTATCAAGTTAAAATTACCGAGGCTTTGGACTACGATCTGGTCGGATCTATTGCTCAAAAACATTAAATGACCGATAATGATTCCATAAAACCTTTTTTGGAGGTGTGAATATGAAAGTTTTTATTGAATCAAAGCCGGCTTTTTCGGAAAAAGCTAAGTCTAGGGTTTGGACAGCAGCACAGGTGTTAGTCGGAGGCTTATTCCTCGCGGCTTGTGCTCAAGTTTCAATTCCTCTTTATCCTATTCCAATGACGATGCAAACCCTAGGAGTCTTCACGCTTGCAACGATGCAAGGTGGAAGAATTGCTTCCTATTCTGCTCTTCTATATCTTGCGCTGATTTCTCTTGGACTTCCAGTGCTTTCTGGAGGAGCTTCTAACGCAATGTGGTTTACACTCCCATCGGCAGGATACCTTTTGGCGTTCCCAATTGCTGCATTTGTAATAGGGAAACTGATCTCTGTAAAGGAAAAGCCAAATTCTCTTTGGGTTCTTTTCAGCGTTTTAGTTGGTCAGGTGATTATCTACACCCTAGGGGTGGGAGTTTTGACGCGCTTGCTTTCAGTTAAAGAAAGCTTAATGGCGGGTCTTGTTCCTTTTCTTCCTCTAGCGGGAGTGAAGCTTCTGTTGGCTTCAACTTTAGGTGGTCTTTGGCTTCGCTGGAAGAAGAAATAGCTAAACGCCCACATGTGGGTCTGGCAGCTGTTGCGGTCCGAGAGGGAGAAATTCTTCTTGGAAAGCGCAAGGGTGTAATTGGTGATGCCACCTGGGCTCCTCCAGGTGGACATCTCGAGTATGGGGAGTCGGTTGAGGAGTGTGCATCGCGTGAACTTTTGGAGGAAACGGGGCTCGTCGCAAAGACTTTGATCCGCGGTCCTTACACAAACAATCTTATTGCTCCCAAAAATCAACATTATATTACTCTCTTTGTTCTCATTTCTGAATTTGAGGGAGAAGTTGAATGTCGAGAACCTCAAAAGTGTTTAGGGTGGGAATGGTTTCCCCTCGAGGCACTTCCAGCTCCACTAATTACTTCTTTTGATTCTTTTATTCAGGAGCATTCTTCCTTTCTTTTGTAAGAATCTGTATAGATAATCTCATGCAGAAGGAGATGCGGATTCATGGAGTCTTCACTTTTATTTTAGTCGTTTGTTTTCTTGCCTATGATCAGTTTATGCGAGCTGCTCCTCAGGTGGCAAAGTATCATCAAGTCAAAGAATTGCAACTGCCTCACGATCTTTTTGGATTAATGACAACTGTAGCTGTCTATGTGTTTTTTCTTGCTCAAATTCCTGTTGGAATTCTATTTGATCACATTAATTCTAGAATTCTTCTTCCTATTGCTATCTGATGCTCTGCAGTGGGAATGTTTTTTATGGGTTGGAGTGCTGAGCCGATTTTTTCGATAGCCGCAAAAGTTTTTCTTATGATCGGTGCGCCTTTTACATTTATTGCAATGTTGATAGTTGCAGCACGTTGGTTTCCTCACAAAAAAGTTTGGAACTCTTTCAGGGATTGGTCAATTTTTTTCTACTTTTGGAGTTTTAGTAGGAGGTGTTCCTTTAGGGCTGTTAATGAAGTATTACATTTCTTGGCGTGTGCTGATGGTTGTCATGGGAACTGTTGGAATCATTTTAGTATTAATGTGCCTCCTGATTGTTCAAGATTGTCCTTCCCTAAGGGGGCCTGATCATGCTGGAAAGCATTGTTACCTAAAAGAGCTGAAGCTGCTTTTTGCTTCAAAGCAGATGTGGGCGATTGGCGTGTATGCCTTTTGCGGGTGAGGAGCTGTCATTGTTTTTGCAAAGCACTAGGCTATTCCTTTTTTGGAAGAGCGATTTTTGATAACTGAATCCCATGCTCGTCATGGAATGATGGTTTTTTGGTTAGCAGCTGGTGTGCTTAGTCCCTTTATGGGATACCTATCTGATCGCTGGAAGCGCCGGATTCCATTCCTGCTGGGATCCTTTTGCTGTTTTTTCTTGGACTTTCGGTAGCAGCGCAAATCCTTACTTTTGCCTTCATAAAAGATCTTTCTCCCCCGACCTCATTGGGTGCTTCTTTGGGGCTTAATGTCGCAATGAGTGTTGCTGGGGGGACTTGTTTGTAATTACCTCGTGAATGGGATTCTTACCTTTTTTTTCTTAGCGGGGCTCTGTATTGTGCTCTTTTTCCTTAGAGAAACGCGCTGCCGGAAGGCGACTTCCTAGATAGATAGTAAAGATTGCTATAGTGGCAAGTCCCATTAGGTAAAGAGCTGGAGAGGCGACCCACCCTGTTTGCTTATAGAGGAAGAAGCTAAAGCTGCAGGCACTTGTTCCTAAGAACTGGGACCCGATTGCATTTCCGAAGGCTATCAATGTATAGCGACTCTCTGCAGGAATAAGGTCTTGATAAAAAGGGGCTAAGACTACTGAAAACCCTACTCCAAAAGAGACAAATACTAGTCGAATTGCCATGATAACCATTAATGGTGCGGTGGCCAAAAAGGAATAGAGGGGAATCGAAAGGAGGCAAATTAATCCTCCAAAAAAGAGGAGGAGCCTCTCTTTTGGAAATCGAGTAGCCAAAATTCCTGCAAGGGGCAATAGGAGGAAATCAAATCCCAAGATATAGGTATTTGCTTGCATCGCTTCTTCCCTTGTAATCGAGCCGATAAGAGGAAGATATCCGTTGAGAAAAGAGGTGATCATATAGTAGTTGGCGTAAGAAAACCCAGAAGTGAATACGATCATTAGAAATTGAAATCGGTATTTCCAAAGAAGAGGAAGAACCGAAACACGAGGCTTTGGTGAAATTTTTCCCTCAACGGCAGCGAAACGCATGAATAGGCCAAGAACACCGGTGATTCCTCCGATCCAGTAGAGTATCCGCCATGTTGTTTCAATCGATCCTTGAAAACTGAGAACCGTTACACTAAAAGAAGCGACTAAGATCCCTAGGATTGTTGAACATTCGTAAAGGCTGTTATAAAAACTGCGGCGCTCTTCAGGGCATGATTCTAAGATCAAAAGAGAACCTCCTGTTGTTTCTCCAGATGCAAAAAAGTTTTGGACCAAACGACCGAGGGCAAGCAGGCTTGGAGCAATCCATCCTGCTGTTTTGTAGGTAGGGATGCACCCCATAAGGGTTGTCGTAAGGGCCATTCCAATCAATGTTAAATATAGAGCAGATTTTCGTCCTTTCCGGTCCCCAATTCGGCCGAAGATAAGGGCTCCAAAGGGTCTTGAAAATAATCCAAGAGGCATCATTGCATAGGTGTAAATCAGTGCGGTAATTGGGGATGAAGTTTCAAAAAAAAGGGGGGCTAGGAAGGGGGCTAAAAATGCAAAGAGGGCTTTGTCATAATGCTCAAAAAGATTCCCCGTGCTTGCAGCAGCAAAGTTAACCCAAAACTGTCGTTTTGAAGATTTCATAAGTTTAGTAAACTCATGAGAAAAGCGATGAGGCGGTCTCTTTTTTGATCCGAAATTTTTAACTGATCGATCATTTGTTGTTCGCAGCCCTCTTTTTTTAAATTTTTTGGGCTTACCTCAAAATGAACGCCCGAAAGAATAGTGCTTCCTTTCCCAACTTTGCAATGAATAATTGCAGGCTGGTCTCCGGCATCATGAAAGCGAGCAAGGATGGTAATTCCGGGGTATTTCTCTGCATCTTTGAAGGTGCACCCCCCATTATAGTAGAGGCTGAGCTCATCCTCTTTGAAAGTGACGGAAGAGGCATGAGAGCCCTTTTCTGATTCGTAAACGAAGGGAGAGTGAGGATAGAGCGCTCCTACAGCCGCTCCTGGAAAAAAAGAAAGTTCTCGTTTTTCATGGACTTCAATAGGGGTCCCTTTTTCGAAGATGACTTCGGCAGAGGCAAAATATGCACCGGCGCAGATACCTAAAAAGCTCCCTCCTTCTTCTACAAACTTTCGGATTTTAGCGGTTCCCTTCCCTTTGAGTTTTCGGTCATAAGGGATGTCTCTTCCTCCAGGAATAATAAGAAGAGATGTTTCTTTTTCCCAATCACTGTTGCAAAGGATCTTGTGATCAATTGTCTCTACGTTAGCATAACGCATGCGAAAAGTTTTCAACGTTTCTTGAAGAGAAAATGAGCTAACTCCCTCATCAGCATAGATTAGCACCTTCATTCGAAAATCTCTTGGAAATTGAGCTTTTCTCCAGCTAGGACATAAGCCACATTCTTCATTCCAGCTGTTTGCTTCATGAGTCGCTTGTAATAAGTAGTATAGTCATCAAAGTCGGGGGCTCTTAGCCCCAAGAATGTCAAGTCGGCCTCTGTTGAGTATTCAGCGATATGCGCATAAAAATCGGTTGATTCGTCAAGGTATGGCTTAAAGCAGAGATTGTTGAAGCGGAGGACAGAATGGTATTTTTCAAAGAGTTTCGTCATATGAATCTCAGCAGCTTTATTTTTGACGAGTGTTTTAATCGTGATTTTTGCTTTCATCCACTCCTTTCCTGACTGTAGCAGGTGAGATAATGCAAGGGCTAGCTCAAAGTTAGAGTGATATCGCCCGCCCCACCACAGGTCGATAGAGTCCTTTTTTTCAATCGCGTTCCCTTTAAAGATGATGATGTTTTTCTGCAATTCATATGAGGCGCAAATCAGTTCACAAAACTCTTCTAACTTTTCTTCTGGGGGCTTCAAAATGATGGTGTTTGGTTGCAAGGGACCCAAGCCATAGTTCTGTACAATATTGTGTGTTCCCAGTGCCGAGGTTTTGTGGGCATTGATATGGAAAAAGCAAGAAATGTCCCGCTCTTTGAAATACTCTTCGAAAGTTGTTTGTGTAAACTCGATACTTTTACTTTCTGGAAGAGTTGTTCCATAGGTAAGAAAGCCCTTGGATTGATTGAGAGCATGGGCGAAATTGATCATCCCATGATCTCTCAACTCAGGATCTACAATTGCGAGTATATTGGGACGCCAGCTTCGTGGATTCTTTTTAATATGGACTAACTTATTCGTTGCCGTTGAAGCAAAAAAAGAAAAAATGCTGTAGCGGATGTCATTCCAGTTTCCCTTAAGGTTTCGCTTTGTCGTCCAAAAGCAGAGTCCCACGACCGCTAAGAGAACAATAAAAGTCCATCCTGCATTGATCATAAACATGCTCACCAAACAGGCAACCATTCCAACGAGCGAAAGGGCAATAGGTGTTTTAAAAAGAGGACGCCAACTAGGGTTCTTCAAAAGGGTTTCAAAAAAGGCGACAAAATTTAGGAGGCCGTATGTCATCAAACAGACCATCGACAGAATAGGAAGGAGGTGGTTCATATCAGTTAGCAAAGTCATTGCCGTTGCCAGGATAATGATCAAAATTCCTGCCAGCCTAGGGCTTTTTGAAAAGAAAGAAGGAAGGATGTTGTCTTTTGCAAGGGCTTGAAGCGTGCGAGGAGAAGTAATCATACTTCCCAGGGCACTTGAGAGTGTTGCTCCCCAAACTCCTAAGATAAAGAGAATACCCACTTTCGAAATATAATAGATGATCATTGGATGGGATTTCAGGTAATCACCAGGAATTTCCGTCGCTAAGAAAATGGATAAAGATATGTAGGCGATATAGGCCGTGAAGACTGCGCCGAGAGTTCCAATGGCTAAAGAACGAGAGGGGCTTTTTAAATCTCCTGACATCGCCATTCCTGATTCAATTCCCGTTGTTGCGGGAAAAAAAAGAGCAAATGCTGCCCAAAATGAGACCGTTTCAAAAGAGGGGAAAACTTTAACAGTTTCAGGAATATTTGCGCTGCTTCCAAAGAAAACCGATACGATAGAGGTGACGACAATGCAGAAGATAATCCCCTGGGTTTTAAGAGCAAAGTCGACAGGGAATGATGAGACAAGCGTAAGCCCTGCAAGAGTGCAAAGTTCCAGAAATGTCAGGGAAAAGTGGGGCATCAGTTCCTGAAGAGAAATTGCAAATCCCGATACGCAAATCGCAATCGTTGTCAGCTGGGCGATGGTTAAGAGAATTCCGATCGCGCTCCCAAAAGCCATTCCAAGAGAGCGGGAAATGATGTAGTACGAGCCGCCACTTCCCACTTTCATATTCGTGACAATTGAAGTCATCGATAGTCCTGTCAAAAAGAGGATCGAAGAGGCCATCAAAATGATGAGCGTCATTTTTGGAAGCCCAATGTGTCCTGTAATCCACCCAAGGCGCATAAATAAAATAACGCCCAGCATTTGCAAAACGCTCGGTAAATAGACTCCGGAGAAGGTCCCAAGCCCCTGTGTATTTCCCTCAACACGCATAGGAAACCAGATGTTAAACGGGCGTTTTAATATTTCCAGTAGCACCATATTCAAAACTTTTATAATCTGAAAGAACCAGTATACCAAACAAGTTGAATATGGAAAAGGCGACATTTGCAGCGGGATGTTTTTGGGGAGTTGAAGAGGCTTTTGATGGTCTCAAGGGCGTTCAGTCTACTCGGGTGGGATATACTGGTGGGAGTGCTCCTGATCCGATCTATAAAAATGTTTGCTCAGGCGATACTGGTCATGCGGAAGCTGTTGAGATTGTCTTTGACCCCAAAGAAATCTCTTATGATATGCTTCTAAATATCTTCTGGAAAACCCATGATCCAACTACCCTTAATCGGCAAGGGCCTGATGTGGGAACCCAATATCGTTCAGCAATCTTCACACATTCTTCCAAGCAAGAAAAGGAAGCGCGAGCTTCACTGGAGAAGATGACCCCTCACTTTGACAAACCGATTGTCACACAAATTCTTCCTGCTGCCCCTTTTTATGAGGCAGAAGAATACTATCAAAAATATTTTAAAAAGAATCAGTAGGTGGAGTGGCGTTTCTTTTTGCCGTAGACAAAATCTAACGAGATCTTTCCAGGTCCTGAGAAGAAAAGCCAGAGGAACATGAGGGCAAATAGAACTTCAGGGAGATAGAGGAAGTTTTCGAGAGTCATCAGTCCACCATGCAGCGCGACAGAAGCGATGCGGTCGGTCACAAGTGCGATAATCATGATGGCAAATAGAATGAGAGACGCGAGTGAGCAGAGGAGCCCAAGGAGAATAAGGATCCCCCCGATAAATTCTAGGATTGGGACAAAATAAGCATTAAACTCAGGAAAAGGTATGTTGGCTTTTTGAAGTGTTTTCAAAAGAGCCGTATGCTGCTTGGCGTGAAAAACTTTAAAGAATCCTGAAAGAATAAAGAAGATTCCTAGACAAATGCGTACGAGTAGAATGGGAAGCCATTCTCCCTGTCTTTTTTTGTAACCAAACTTTGAGAAAAACTGATACATTACTCACCCTAGTTTCCTTTTCCTCATATTCTGAAAAGGGATTTATTGCAAGAAAGGGGGAGATTACATAAGATCTTTTGAAAATTCATCGTAGGAATCATTCGTGAAATCATTATTTTTTGGGTTGCTCTTCTTTAGTTTCTCTGTATTTGGCATGGAAGAGATGGAAAACTCTGTGGTACAAATTGCGACAACTCACAAGGTATATGACTATGAAAGTCCCTGGGCTCCTCCAACAACAGAAAGATCTGGAGGATCAGGGTTTATCATTGAAGGAAGTCGCATTGTTACCAATGCCCACGTAGTAAAAGATGCTTCATTTATTGAGGTCCGCTGCGGATCTTCACGTGATTGGTATGAAGCACGTGTGAAAGTAGCGGGACATGATTGTGATTTGGCGGTTTTGGAATTAGAAGACCCCTCCTTTTTTGAGGGAAAAACAGCGCTTCAATTTGGTAGTGAGTTAATCCATCGCCAGGAAGAGGTTGCTGTTCATGGGTTTCCTGTGGGAGGACGTGAAATATCCGTGAGTAAAGGAATTGTCTCTCGGGTAGAAATTGGAAGTTATGCACATTCTGGTGCCAGCCTTCTGATCTCTCAGATTGATGCACCGATTAATCCTGGTAATAGCGGAGGACCGGTCCTTTCTGATGGAAAGGTCGTGGGAGTTGCGCATCAGGCTTCTTTTTTTGGTCAGAATATCGGGTATATGATTCCCATCCCTGTCATCAAGCATTTTATGGATGAAGTAGAAAAAGGGGAGTATTTAGGTTTTCCAGAAAATCCTTTTAAGGTTCAGCCTATTCGTAACCCTGCTATGCGTGCCTATTACGGTATTGAGAAGGGAAAGGGGGGCCTTCTTGTTGTTGAAGTTCCAGAAAATCACTTTCTTACAGACTTCTTAAAACCTGGAGATATTCTTTTAGCTCTTGATGGATATGAGATTGATTCTCATGGTTGGGTGGAATTGGAAGGTCTGGGAATTTCACTCCCTTTCCAATATTTGATTATGATGAAGCATTTTGGAGATAGCATTGATGTTGCCGTGCTGCGAGAAGGCAGTCGCCTGGAAGTGACGAGCGTTGTGGATCCAAAGCGGAAGGGAAGACCGCTTGTGCGTCAAGAGTTTGACAAACCTCCCACTTACTATATTTCTGCTGGGCTGGTGTTTCAACCTCTAGTACAAAACTTTCTTAGGCAAATTGACGTTGATCAAAGTCTTGGATTCATCGATCTTTTCTATGACCTTTTTCGCGGGAAAGTTCAGCGAGGAAGGGATGAGGTAGTTGTTTTGTCAAGAGTTCTTGATGATATTGTCAATGTGGGATACCAACATCTGGAAAAGAAAATTGTTGATCAAGTTAACGGAAAAAAAATCCGTAATATCCGCAGTCTGATTGAAATAACTGAGAATGACGAGGAGCCTTATATTTTTATTGTTACTCGAGATGGTGTTGAAATCGTTATTGATCGAGAAATTTTAGACACGAGAAATCAGAAAATATTGAACCGGTACTCTATTAATAACGATCGTTCGGTTGATTTGCAATGAAGACACTTATTTTAGCTCTTTTAGTTGTTGTTCACTTGCATGCTGGTGATGCAAACTTTTCTGGAACTGCTCCAAAGCGGCATCAAGAGATGACTGAAACTCTTCAGCCAGAGGTTACGGAGCTGTCGTGGTGGGATCGTCCTTATCTTACTGGTGACTGGAATGGAGGGCGCTCGAAACTTGCTCGCGATGGGATGACAGTTGGCATGTCTTACGTTGCGGATATCTTAGGGAATCCCATTGGTGGGAAAGCAAAGGGGGGTGCTTTTGCAGGTTCCTTTGGCCTCGATATCAATATTGATATTGGAAAATATATCGCTCTCAAGGGGTTGTCCTTCTATTCCTCAGTGGTGGGGCGTACAGGAACGAATTTAAGTGCCGATAAAATTGGGAATCAATATCCGGCTGCTCAGGTTTATGGGGGCCAAAATATCCGTCTTAATGAATTGTATCTGAAACAGGTTCTTTTTAAAGAGTGGCTTCTCATAAAACTGGGACGTCTTAATGCCGGGAATGATTTTTTGCAGTCTGAACTTTGCTACAAATTTGTGAACAATGGATTTGATGGAAATCCTATCTCCATTTTCTTTAACGGTCCGTTTACAGCCTATCCTAATGCTACGTGGGGCTTTTTGCTTCAGTTTCGTCCATACAAGAGAATATTAGCAAAAATGGCGGCTTATGTTGCTCAAGATAATGTTGCTGATAACAAGTATCATGGATTCAACTGGTCACTTAATGGCTCGGATGGAATGCAATTGATTACCGAATGGTCTTACCAAGTCAATCAACTCAAGACGGATACTGGCTACCCAGGGAATTATCGTGCTGGTTATTTTTACTATACCGATAGCAAAGGTGACAAGTTTTTAGGGGGACATTATCACGGAAACAGTGGATATTACTTCCTCGTTGATCAGATGGTCTTACGGGTGGGAGATCCTAAGTTGGAAAGAGGACTTACGCCTTTTGTAGCGGTTCTCTTTGCTCCAAAAGACCGGAACTTATTGCCATTCTATATTTCTTCTGGGCTTGTCTATAAAGGACTTTTTCCCTCTCGTCCTAAGGACTATACCAATCTAGGATTCATCTATGGAAAGTATAGCACTGACATGAAAGAGGCGCAGGGAATTGCCAAGCGTACAAGGATGACGCCTGTCCCGACTTTTGGAAATCAACCTCAAAATTTTGAAGCTTTGGTGGAACTCAACCATTGGTTTCAAATCAATCCCTGGTTTATTATTGTTCCTGATATCCAATACATCATTAATCCTCGAGGCCTTGGCACAACCAAAGATGCCCTGGTCGTTGGTGCGCAAATCAGTGTGACACTTTAACCCCAAATTGCGATACTTGTTCATTGAGAGGATTTGAAAGTTTGGAGGAAATAATAGGATTCTGCTATAAAAAAAATTTCCGTAATCAAAGCAAAAGGATCCAAAATGGCCAAAAAAAAGAAAAAAGCTAAAAAAAGCGAAGTACTTATTAAAAAAAGCCTTGTTCAAGAATATATCAAGTCAAGAGGAGATTTCAGAGTTTCTGCAGAAAGTTTTGAAGCTCTTTCAGAACGTGTTATGAATCTTTGTGACGAAGCCATGGACAGAGCTGAAATAAATCGAAGAAAAACAGTTCAAAGACAAGATTTCTAAGGTTCAAGAGCAACCAAAAGAAGGGGGATATTTTTCTGGAGGAAGTTTTTCAACGTGGCTCATGCATTTTGAAATATATAGAGAATATCACTCTATAAAGAAAAGAAGGGCTCCCTTTCCAGACTCGCATATGCCTAGGGGAAAGCCTAATTCAAAACCTCTGTTGAACTCAGCAAAAGAGAGAGAGAGTTCAAATGGGTGTCTTGAGGGGCTTTCTCTGTAAATGTTTGGAAGTCTTCTATCGAGCGGTCATACTCCCCCATGCAAAAGTAGGCTCCACTTCTTTGAAGGTAAGGGATAGGATCTGTGGGAGTTAGATCGATGGTTTTAGTAAGATCTACTGTCGCCTCTTTATACTGACCAAAGGATAACGCCTTTTCTCCCCGTAATTGGTGAGAAAGAGCGTTAAAATCTCTTTCTTTTTCAGAAGTAGAAAAAAATGAACCGTAATCGAAAGAGAATTTTCTATCGATCTCGCTATGCCCAAAATCTAGGGGGTGATTTTGCGCAGCAGTTGGAAGAGAAAAGCCAGCTTTTTTTCTAATAGACTCGATTTCATGTGATAGGTAAGGAGAGTAAGGAAGCTCTCGGCTTAGCTGATTGAAGCTATCATGGGCAAAAAGAGAGCCAACGACTCTCCCTGTTTCTTCATGAGAAGAGTTTTGAAATGCGTTGCCTGGATGGGCAAGAAGAGCAGGAGTTGTTCCAAGCAAAAGAAAGTGAGCAAGAAACTTGAATCTTTTCACAAAATCTCCAGAAGTCAGCGCGAGTGTATAATTCAACAGATCTCTTGTCAAGAAGCATTAGTTTGATTTCAAGCTTATCTATCTTAATCCCGCTTGGTTAAGAAGAGCGTCTATTGTAGGAGCGCGTCCACGGAAAGATTCAAAAACCTCCATGGGATGGACGCTACCGCCAAGTTCTAGAAAAGTTGTTTTAAACTTTTCACCGATTGCATGGAGCGCCGACCAGTTGTCTTCTCCTGCTTCAACAAAAGCTTCAAAGGCATCAGCGCTCAGAACTTCTGCCCACTTATAAGAGTAGTAACCAGCAGCGTAGGAGTTACCTCCAAAGATGTGGTGGAAGGAACAGAGAAAGCGGTCCTCTTCTAGACAGGGAAGGTGAGAGGTGGTTAGACATTTTTCATACCAGACATCAAAAGGTGTGAAGATGCCGTAAGGGTCATAGTCGCTATGAAGGGAGATATCGCACATGCTATATTTGAGTTGGGCTAGCATATTGCTTCCTCCATTGAAATTACGTGCGGAGAGAATCTTCTCGATGAGAACTTCAGGGAGAGGTTCTCCCGACTTGTAGTGGGCGGTGATTTGTCTCAGGGTAGGCTTATGATAACACCAATTTTCCATGAATTTACTTGCCATTTCGATCGCATCCCACTCGATTCCATTGGTTCCTGAGATGCTTCCATAATTAATTTTAGTGAGCATATGCTGGAGGGCATGTCCAAACTCGTGAAAAAGAGTTTCAAGCTCGCGGAAGGTAAGTAGAGCGGGGGCTTCACCAATCGGAGGAGCAGAGTTACAAACGATATAAGCAATAGGGAGTTGAAGCTCTCCATTGAGCATTGTCCTGTTAAGGCAAGTCTCTGTCCAAGCTCCACCTCGTTTTGTACTTGAGCGAGTAAAGGGATCAAAATAGAAAGAAGAGATCTGCTTACCATTATTATCATAGATAAGATAGTAGCTGATATCTTTATGCCAGACAGGAGGTTGAACTTCAGGTTTGACGATTGTAATCCCAAAGAGTTTTTGGCAGAGGTCAAAGAGGCCTTTAAGGACTTTTGGGAGCTGGAAGTAGGGTTTCATCTCTTCTTCCGAAAGGTGATACCTTTCCTCGCGAAGACGTTCTGTCCAAAAGGCGTAATCCCATGGCATAAAGGGTTCTTTAAATCCGGCACGTGCCGCAAAGAGTTGGACATCTAAAAGGTCTTCTCTTCCAGAGATCCAACTTGACTCTCGAAGTTTTTCCAAAAAGTTTTTGACGGTTTCAACATTAGGAGCCATTTTTGAAGCGAGGCTTAGTTCTGCAAAATTTTCATAGTCGAGGAGATTGGCGAGTCTTTTCCGGATTTGAAGTTGTTCTATCAAATTTGGGGTGTTGTCAATATCACCATCAGAGGCTTTTCTAATTTGCTCTCTGTAGAGGAGTTCGCGGGTTTTGCGGCATTTACAGTGGCGCAAAATCGTGAGGTGGACATGGGGAGTTAGGGATAGTTTCCAGGGTCCCTCTTGAGCTGTGGAAAGAGGATCTTTCTCTAAGCGCGTTGTATTGTATGATTCGGAAATAAATTTTAAAGTGGGTAAAGGAATTCCATCGAGTTCTTTTTTGTCTGTAATAATAAAAGAAGTTTCTTTCGTGGCATCAATCATATTGGAGACGTAGCTGCTTTGTAACTCAGAAAGTCGAAAAATAAACGTGTTAAATGTATCGAGGTCAGAGTCTTCAAGGTGGATCCCTTTCAGCCGAGCTTCCAAAAGACGGAGTTCAATAACCCGCTTCTGAGCAGAGGAATAAGTGTTCCAAGTTTCGCTAGTTCTAAGCGTTTCAAAAGCTTCAAAGAGGGGACGACTTTGTTTAATCCGAAGTTCAAGTTGGTTGATCCGCGGCTCAACGGTACTCCACGCCTCGCGAAGTGCTGGAGAATCCTTCACCAGTTTAAGGTGTGCCATAGGTCCTACCACACGATGAATCTTTTCCTCAACCTCTTCTAAGGGAACGATGATCGATTCCCAGGTGGGGTTTTCTATTTCTTCAAGGATCTCAATTTGAGGAAGAAGCGCTTCTTCTATCGCATTAAACGCTGGAAGAAAATGATCGGGTTCAATTTGGTCAAAAGGAATTAGGCGTTTGTAGTCAAGGAGAGGATTTGAAAGGTGTTGCTGATATAGTTCTTGATGAAGTTCTAATGCCATTACATTCCCGGGTGCATACATTCGGAGGACAAGTGTTGAAAAGTTTGTCGTATATGTCAATTGACTTTTTCGTTTTTTTTCAGTAGGTTGAAAAGATATTATCTGATTTAGGGCGTGCTATGGTTGGAAGCAACGAAGAAGTTGTCATTAAAAAGCATCATCATCATTGGAAAATGCGTTTGACGGTTGCCACTATTATGCTTGGGCTTTCTTTTATCGGGCTGATTATTTCAGATCTATGGACAAATGGAGCATGGGATTACTGGCGCTGGATGGTGCCTGTTTTTGCAGTCCTTTGTTTGTTTTTGTCATGGTATCTCAGACATAAGCAGCGTATGATGAGTACAACTACAATTTGGCACGAGTTGGTACAGTGGTTCGGTCTTGCTTTAGCGGTTTATTTAGTCTCTGTTTTTGTTAGTATCGGTCTCATGGGACGCTTTGAAGCAGGGCTGATTGTCTTAACGCTTCTTGCATTGAATACATTCATCACTGGTATCTATGTGGAATCAACATTTTTCGTGATTGGGATTCTACTGGGTTTGTTTGCAGCAGCAGCAGCAGTGCTTGCTGAGTATCTTTATACAGTTATGTTACCGATTACAATAGGAGTGGCGGTATTGCTCGTATGGGTTGCAAGAAAACGACGTACAGTTTAGTACTACTATTACTTTTTCTTAGCTCTTGCGGGCAGATTTCCAACCATCGTTAGAGAGAGAGAGAGGCCGCGTGCTAAAGCGGAGGCCCGCCCTGTTCCTGGAGAGGCTGATGAAGTAGGGTTTTGTCTTTATAAGCGGATAGGAGATGGACAGCTTTTTGCATTTGTCACCCGGAAAGAGACAGATAATATTCACCAAATCATTTTGGTTGATAAAAACGCTGCATATCCTCCTGCATTTGAAGCTATTCAAAATCAAAGACTCATTCCAATAGAGACTGAGCTTAGGCAGGTTAAGTATCTGAATAATATTGTTTAGCAAGACCATCGGTTTTCTAAGAGGAGGATAGTGTGGAGTCAATGGTTCCAAAGATTTGCAACAGCTGAAGCAACGATTGCAGGGTATGAGTCCATGCATATGATGCGTAAGGGACAAATAGAAGGCATAGGAAGGAAAGATGCTTCATCTCAAAAAATGTTTATAGAAGGGGTATTTGGGATAGCAGCCTGATGTTACTGAAACGGAAACAGCCTTGAATAAACCTTTCCCCATAGATAAAATTTTTGCACCAGAACCATGTTTGGAGGAAAAAGTCAAATAAATAAATCATAACTTGCTTATAGTAAAATATATAAACATGCTCTTGATTAAAATGTATCCTGTAAGATACAATAAAAGTGTGGAAATAAAGATCGAAATTTATGAAACGCACTCAGAAAAAAGCCCTTTTATAGATTGGATTGATGGGCTAAAAGAAATTCATACTCGCGCAAAAATCTTTACGCGTTTGGATCGTCTTAAAATGGGAAATTTTGGTGATTGTAAGTCGGTAGGAAATGGAATTTATGAGCTTCGTATTCATTATGGTCCTGGGGTAAGAATTTATTATTCTAAAATAGGAATGAAGGTGATTTTGCTTCTATGTGGAGGAGACAAAAGCTCTCAAAAGAAGGACATCAAAAATGCAAAAATGTTTCTTGAAGATTATAAGGATCGAAAGGATTAAGTATGGCAAAAAGTAGAAAATATCAAGATTGGCTTATTGAAAAGCTCAGAGATCATGATGAGGCTGTTGCTTATTTAAATGCAGCTTTAGAGGAAAGTCTTAAAGGGGATGAGGAATCTCAGCACCTTTTTCTTTTAGCTGTTAGAAATGTTGCAGAAGCTCAAGGAGGAGTGTCAAAGCTCGCTGAAAAAGCGCATCTTGGAAGAGAAAGCCTTTACAAGACTCTATCGGACAAGGGAAATCCTAAGTGGCACACACTTGTCTCATTGATCATTGCACTTGGTCTTAACCTAAGATTGAGCTAATGGCTCGTCTTTGCTTTCGTTTTCTTTTTTATAAAGAGCCAAAATCGCCTCACAAGCAACGCTTGATTTATCAACTTTTCGATCTTCCATATATAGATAAAGTGACTTAAATTAGTTATAGGCAGTGCTCCTTGAAAAGTTCGTCTATTCCACATTGATATTTTCTTCGCTTAGACTTTGCCTGTGCCCACTTGTGTTCAATAGGGTTTAGATCAGGGGAATAGGGAGGAAGATATTCCAAGGTATGGCCTGCAGCCTGGATCTTCTCTTGCATAGATTTGCTTTTATGGAATGAAGCATTATCCATAACCAGAATACTTTCAGAGGGAAGTTTCGGTAGCAAGTCCTCCTCTGCCCAAATGGAAAAGGCGTCTGTATTAATATTGCACTCGAATAACGCAAGTGTAAGGAGGCTTGTTCCAAGTAATGCCCCTATTGCATTTGTTCTTCCTTTTGCTCCCCAATCATGAGTGCCAAAACATCGCTGTCCTATTTTGGAGTAATCGTGGGTGCGGGGCATATCATGGGCAAACCCGCTTTCATCAATATACACAATTGGCTTTCCCAAACGTTTATATTCTGCGATTTTTCCTTGAAAGATTTGTCTTTTTGTTTCGCAGGCCTTGGGATGGTTGAGCGTTTTTTTTATAGCTAATTCTTAACCTCTTCATGGCACACCGAATGCCTGAAGTGCTTACTTTGAGACGATGTGCTCGTTCATAGTTGAAGGCATCAGGGTATTTCTTGATATCCTCCATCAAGATCTCTCTATCAATCTTTATTGCAGGTCTGATTTTAGTGCGCCTCGGCTCTAACCTCTTAGACCAGAGAAACACACTATTTACACTTACTCCAAAGCGTCTTGCTACTTGGGCAAAGCTTAATTTTTCTTTGCTTCGGATCGATAGAACTTTTTTTCTAAAATCTAGCGAATATGTCATTCAAAAAATTATAGCTAAAACGAAATATTTTAGCTATAGTGGAGATTTGAAAGAGGGCAGCGCTTCAGCAGGGAATGGTGGGATAACAACTTTTAGCAGGGGTAGTCAAGATAGAAATATTGAACTGTGGGCATATTTAAATGTGACCGTAACAAGGGAAGGTAACTGATGAGTGCGATTGCGAATCATTTCAGAGAACAGTTTCTTCAATTTCCTATTTCATTTATTTAAGTTAGAGTTTTAGGTCCTTAGCGTACGTTTCCGGTCCGGTGGGCTTTAGACCCCTACATTTAAGATCTACCAAAGGGAAGGGATTAATAAGTTCGTCAAGTCTGCGGGCCTTCGGGGGGTACGGCACACCGACGGAATTGCAACAACATCGGAGAAAATTCCTTCAATGTATCCTAGCGGTGTTTTCGCGGCCTACAATGATACAGAAAATAACTACCTCCTTTTTGATTGGTATGAGTTTTCGAGATTATAGTGTTTTAAGTTTAAATTGGGTATTACCCGTGATTCATTTTTTCAGAAGCAATATTGCCGTCTTCTAGGTGAACAATGCGATCGGCATAGTCAAAAATGCGAGAGTCGTGAGTGACGACAATCAAAGCCCGGTTTTCTTTGTCGACAATTTCCCTTAAGTGATTGAGAACAAGTGCACCGTTTTCGTGATCGAGGGCGCTCGTAGGTTCGTCGCATACGATCAGTTTGGGGTTATGAATGACCGCTCGAGCAATTGCAACACGTTGCTGTTGCCCTCCAGAAAGTTGTGCGGGGAAATTGCCCACTTTGTCTCCAAGACCAAATTGATCGAGACGCTCTTCAGCAAGTTTTATTGCTTCATGTCTATCCATATGATTAAGAAGGAGGGGAATCGCAACATTTTCAGAATTAGAAAGCATCGGAATGAGGTTAAAGGACTGGAAGACAAATCCGAGATTTTCTCCTCGAAATTTTGTTTTTTCAGAGTCAGAAAAAGTATCGATATCTTTTCCAAATAATTGGCAGTGCCCATTGTCATGACTCAAGATTCCTGCAATGATTGAGATGAGAGTGGTTTTCCCAGATCCTGAAGGGCCAACAAGCATCAGGAGTTCTCCTGACTTAACCTCAAGATCAATGCCGTGGAGTACTTCAAAGCGGAGGTCTCCTACTCCAAAAGATTTTCGAATTTGGGAACATTTTACGGCAACTTCATCTTTCATATCTTAACTCTTAAAAACAATTGCAGGGTCTAAACGATAGACCCGATTAAGACCTATCCATGCAGAAAGGCCAGTAATTAAAAACATCACAATGCCGCTAATCACATAGAGCTGCCACATCAGAAGAAAGGAAAGATCGCTATTTCGAGAAAACCACCCAAAAACAGCGGCAGCGCCTATCCCAAGTCCCCAGCCTATAAAGCCAACCCAAACAGCTTGAAGAAGAACCATCTTTGTAAGAAGACGATTATTGGCACCCATCGCTTTGAATGTAGCAAGGAAGCGGAGGTTATCAAGGATAAAATTATAGAACATTTGCCCAGAAATAGCCATTCCAATAATGACTCCTAAAAGAACCGCAATCCCAAAGTTCAGAGGAATTCCGGTATTTTCCATATAATAATCAAAGGTGAGCTTTTTAAATTCTCCATTGGTATAGGCTGCAAGATCAGAACGAGCATTAATCATACGGCAAAGTTCTTTCGGAGAGACCCCATCTTGTGCTTTGACTAGGATATAGGAGAGTTGTTTTCTCTCCGGAGGGGCATAGTTAAGCGCTCGATTGTAAGTTGTATAGATCACGGGTTGAGATTGGAATGTGCGCGATGAGTCGCAAATTCCGACGACTTGTGCTCTCCGATCGTTGATTTCAAGAACTTCACCGACTCTGAGTGGAATGACGGGTTTTTTCTCAGGGTTGTAGATTCCATTTTCAGCAAGCATTTCGTCAGCACCGACTTTATTCACAATAATTGCATCAACGAGTCTTAGATCAGAAATTTCCCCTTCCCTCATACGAGGAGGGCCACCGATCAGTGTTGAATCATCGATTCCAATGACATTACACATCTGAAAATTTCCGCCACGCAGGCGCGCTTTGAGGAGTCCCTTGTAAAAGGGTACAGCCCATTTCACACCTTCTATTCCGCGAACGAGATAAAGTTGGGTATCGCGCAGAGGTTTTACATCATCAATAAATCGTACTTGTTTATCCATCACCCAAATATCTGCTTGTGAGGTGTCAGTGATAAAACCAAACGTTCGGACCATTAATCCAGCAAAGATTGAAGATTGTTGAGCGATGATTAAAGAGGAGAAGCTTAGCCCCAAAATAATTCCGATAAACTTTGCTTTGTCACCGATAAGAATTTTGATCGCAAGGAGGAGCATTTACCACTCCCCACCAAGTGATTTGTAGAGAGCAACAAGATTGGTGCTCAACGCTTGAGTGCTATCCACAAGGTTGTTTTCTGCAGAGACACGTGCACGATCAGCATTGAGAAGTGCTGAGAAATCCACAAGACCACTGATGTAGCGATCGCGTGTTAATTCATAGGTGCGTGTTGCACTACTTACCTGTTTTTCAAAGCGGTCCACCCTTTCGTCTTCCTTGTAGTAGGAAACTAAGGCATTTTCAACATCTTCAAGTGAGGTAAGGATCGTTTGCTCGTAATCAAAAAGTGCTTGTTGTTGTTTGGCATTTTGCACTTGTATGTTTGCTCTAATCCTCCCAAAATAAATGATCGGCCATTGAATATTGGGACCAACCGACCAAGTGCGACTGCGCGATTTGAACCAGTTATTCGTGCGGTTACTTTCAAAGCCAAAACTTCCTAAAAGGGAAAAACGGGGAAAAAGATCCGCAATGGCAGAGCTGATGTTTGCGGTGGCGGCAGCAAGGGTTCTTTCTGCCTGGCGAATGTCAGGGCGGCGTCTAAGAAGATCTGAGGGAAGGCCGATAGGGATTGCGGCCATACTTACAGGGATGGCACGTTGCTCATCAAAATCACTATGGAGGCTTTCAGGAGATTTTCCAAGGAGTACTGCCATCCGATGGATAGCGCGGCGGTAATTGGTTTCAATTTCTGGGAGGATGGCTTCCGACTCTTCTAAGTTAAAGCGGACCTGTTGAGGCTCAATTTCACTATCGAGTCCCGCGCTGAAGCGAGATTCGGCGAGAGCTAAGAGCTCTTTTTGGATATAGAGATCCTTTTTTGAAAGAGTTATTCGGTGTTGAAAACCCCGGATTTCAATATAGGTGGAGGCAAGCTCGCTGAGAAGGGTAATGTATACATCGCGTGCACTATTGATCTCGGCTTCATATTCATAATAAGCCGCCTCTTTTTCGCGTCTGCGCTTTCCGAAAATATCCACTTCCCAACTTGCATCAAAACCTACCTTGTAGAGGTTTTGATAAGGAGGACCCATAAAGGGAGCATCGAAAAGAGATTGGCTAATGCGGGTGCGTTGCTCACCCGCGGTCATATCGATTTTTGGGTAGAGTTCGGCTGCTTCAATTTGGTAAAGGGCTCTGACTTCGTTGACTTTTTCAATGGCGATTTTTAAGTCGTAGTTTTGGGAAAGCGCTTCGTGAACAAGCACATCGAGGAGTGGATCCTCAAAGGTTGTCCACCATCTTTTGAGGGCGATTTCATCAATTCCTTCATCGCTATGAGGTTCCCCATAACTCTCGGGAAGAGCGACGGGTGGAGATTGATAATTGGGCCCCACAGCGCATCCTGTCAAAAAAAGAAAAAGGATAGATCTAGTGATCAGTCTCATAAATTTTTTGGCAAATTGACCCATCTTTTTCGGCCTTACTGCATGCTCGATCTCGGTAGCTTTATAAAGCTGCCATCGATCTCCGCACTTTTTAAGACCAAAGAATTTGAGCACACTTTTCCTGAAGAATTTATGAGACTGACCACTAGTGGTCAGTTTTTTGAGGGATTTTTTGGGTTGACCACTAATATCGTTCATTCGCTGGGATTCCTTTGATAAAAATGTCCATGATTTGTCCCGGGTAAATAGGGAGTTTACCTCTTTCAAAGGAGTAGATGATTTGCAATACGCGGGTATCGACCCTTTCTTGATTATATCCAGTGAGCGCTGATTTGGGGATGATATAGGGTTCAATATAGAGAAAATCTAGAGGGACACTGATCGAACTATTTCCTCGAACATAGGCGACTGCAGGAGCCCCTTTTTGCACACGCCATGCGTCATCTTCGTCAACTTCTATGCGAATATGAAGCGGATCGGTTTGTCCAAAAAGCATATGGGGTTTGTTATCAAAAGGATTGACATCTGCAGATTCCCCTACATGAATATTGACTTGAAGGACCTGTCCATTCATGGGTGCGCGAACTGTCGAGCGTTGAATTTTTGAAGTGATGACTTCCATTGAGGCTTCAGCTTCCTTCAGCTCGTTCAGGGCGGCTTCTGTTGAATAGTACCGTTTATTGATCTCGTTTTTACTCACAGCTCGTTTGTCTTTGAGACTGTGATAAAGAGAAAGCTCTGTTTTTTGATCCTCATATTTAGTTTTAGCAATATCCCGTTTCTGCTTGGCTTCTTCATATTCAGCGCTGAGCGTTTCAATATTAAGCTGGAAGAGAGGGGTGCCTTTCTCTGCGATTTGTCCCACATTCATAAAAACATCCGTGACAATCTCATTAAAAGGGGCTCCCACCTTAATGTTTTCAGATGCTGATTCTACAATTCCTGCGCCAGCAACGTAATGTTTGTAGGGAGGAGTCGGAGGAGAAAACTCAATTGGTGGAATCGGAGGAGTTCTTGCTCCATGAAATACCATGAAGAGAGCAAAGAGAAGTCCAAAAAAAGCCAGTGTAGGTAGGGTATATTTACGGTTCATTTAAGGAGCCTCCTTTTTTCATATATAGCCAATTGGGTATTATTAAAAAAAACAATAATACTTTTGGGATATAAATTTATTGATACAGTTTTTTTTCATGGTAAAAAACTTTGTGGTTTGGTACAATTCTCTCAATCAATATTTAATTTAGGCTTGGATATGAGTGAAATTTCTGCAATTGGGGGTGTTGAAGGGCCTCTGGCATTTGAGAGTTTTTATGAAGAAAATCTAGAGGATGCCTTAGAAGATATTGGTTTGTTCCTTAGAGAAACGCCGGCTGTTTGGGCTTACACCTCTGCAACCTATTTTGTCGTACGTGCCATTTTTTCGACTCAGATAAATTCAAGAACCAGTGTAGCTTTTGAAAAGCTTGAAATGGATATGATGCAGTGTGCAAGATCTCTTTCGTTTACTCCTACATTAAGAAATCAGATTGCCAGTGATATTGAGAGCATTGCTCAGGAAAAGCCCATGGTTTCTTCAAAGGCTTTGAAAAGTGCACTCAAATGCTCTTTAAAATCTCTATTAGCTGAAGTAGATATCTTCTCTGGGGGTGGGCTATTGCAAGATTCGTATATTTTAGAGGGGGTTAAGGGGACACTTTTCGCAATTGCGCATATCTTGCGAAGCAGCCATCTTTCACCCGAGCTGACTCGCAAAGGAGAGGATATTTTGGTTATCTTGCGTCAATTTCCTGGTCATGGTTCGCAGAATGGATTAGGCGTCAGAACAGAAATTTATCATTTGATCGACCTGCTTGAACAAGCTTAGGGCTCTTAACTGCACCATGGTTTATCTTTTTCACGGATGAAAAACGTGAAGATAAATGCAATAAGCATGGTAATGGGAAAGACGGTGAGGGCTATTTTATAGTTCGTTAGGCCATATATGCGGACTCCATGAAGCACTTGGTCATCCCAATTCCAATCTAAGATGAGACCTACGAGAGTTTGAACAAGGGAGCCTGCCACAAATACTAAGAAGTTTGTGATGGCAAGGGCAGAACCTTTTGTCTCAGGTAGGTTGAGTTCGATGGATAAACAATAACAAAGAAGTTCACCCGATAGACAGCAACCTAGAAGAAACATGAGAGTGAAAATCCAAAAGGGGTTTCGAATGGGGGTATAGGTGATGAGAGAGAAAAAGACGATACTGAGCAGGGTAAATGTAAAAAGCATGATTTTTCGATTGCAAATCCGATCAGAAATCGTTCCAATAATGGGTCCTGCTATAATCCAGCCTACATAGATCATCGATGTGGCATAGCTTGCCGACTCATTTGAAAACCCATGGGTTTGCTGTAGAAATGGAATAGCCCAAAGTCCTCCAAACGAAACAGTCGCTGTGTAGAACATCATTGCAACGATCCCATTAATCCAGGTCTGCGAGTTCTTGCAAACGCTTTTCATTCCTTGAATCATGGAGAGTTTAGGTTTAGGAGCATGGTGCTTCATTGAGGGAGGTTCGTTGCGTACAGCTAAATAGATAATAATTCCTAGCCCCACGCCAGCAAATCCTAAGATAACTGAAGCTTGCCTCCAAGAAAATATGTGCATGAGCTCAGAAAGTGGTCCTTCTCCAAAAACGGCTCCAAGCATCCCGATAGAGTTTCCAATCCCTACTAGAAGAGCAAGAATTTTTCCATGAAACCAATGAGAAGAGATATAGACCATTCCGATAAAGGCAAATGCTGAGCCTATTCCCATGAAGAGACGGGCAACAATGGTAAGCCATACCCCTGGGGCTATGCCAAAAAGAATAGATGCAATCCCACACATGAGGGTTGCAATCGTCAATAGCTTTCGTGCTCCAAAGCGATCCATCAATGCGCCGACGGGAAGCTGCATGGGGGCATAGGCATAAAGGTAAGCCGCAGAGATAACCCCAAAAACTCCAGCACCGATATTGAATGCCTTAAACAGTTCTGAAACCATAACGCTAGGTGCGACACGGAGGAAGTATTCGTAAAAGTAGAAAGCGACAGCAAGAGACCAGATGATCCAACGTCGCATATGAATATGTTTTGTCATCTTCTTCGCTATACCGCATTCTAGTTTATTTTGTGAAGAATGGAAGGAAAAATTTTTTTGAAAAAGGCGCTTTAAATTGAATCCACTTCTCTCTTTTTTTTTGATCGAGTATACCTAGGGTATAAAGAAGAGTACTTACCGACTGTTGAATGTTGTTTATGGGGGACTCAGTGGTTTTTTCACCGGGGTTGTTATGATGATGCTCTGGATCAATAACAATATGACACCGGCCATGCTCTATATGCTGATCCTCGATCAAATGAAGGTTTTTTACTTGCTTAGTGGGGCGTACAGTATACCGGTGAAAATCATATTGAATATAGCTCAATATGTAACAGCAATTATATTTGGAATTGTCTTTGCTCTGGTCCTTCATTGTCTTGTTAAGAGCATTTGGAATGGGCTTGGACTTGGCTTTATGTTTGGAATTATTTGGTGGATTCTAACACCCTTTTACCTCTTTCCTTTTTTCTTTGTGGTTTCCCCAAATGCTCAGTGGGAAGATCTGATAATGTATGAGCTTCTCGATTCTCTTATAAGCTATGTAATATTTGGGCTAGTCTTAGGATTTTTCTATGCACTTTTCTGTATGTTATTAAGGAGGCAGGCTAGACGTGGATGAGATTGAGGATAGAAAACGTCTTTTTTTTGGTTTGAAGTCCATACTCCATGGCCTGAAACCCTACCAGATGCACGGACACTAAAAGCAAAGCACCGACACCTTACATTGGCATTTTTAGGGGACACCTCCTACAGTAAACTTCGCAACCTTATCCCTAGGCTTCCAAAGCCGCATTTTCGTGTGGGACCCGTGGGAATTTCAGATTCTTGCTTGTGCCTTCCGAAGCGTCACCCAAACGTTGTGACATGGCACGTCGATCCCTTTGGAGAAGATTCTATGGAGACCTATCAAAAAGAGCTCTCAGAGTTTTTAGAACGGGAGGGATACCAATTGGAGCGGAGGGAATTTTTGAAGCATATTACCTTGGGAAGAAGTTCCTTTAGTGAGAGAGAATGGAAGAAAAACTTTCGTCCTCTTCCTCTATATTTTCATCACTTTCACCTCTATGAAAGTTATGGGGGGCTTCGATATGAACCGATTTGGAGCCATGATTTACTTCCTCCATTTGAAGAGATAGAGTCTCGCACAGACCTTACCCTTAGAATCTATGGGAGTAGTTTGCGGCAGCTCTTTTATAATGCACAAATTGCTTTGACATTTAAGTGTCCGGAGCTTCTTCCCTTTCTTGATCCAAGATTTGAAGGACATTCAATAGAGGAAGGAATTCTTCAACTGAATGCAATCATAAATCGGGCAAATAGTGAGGTCAAAGTCCCTTTGATGAATGTAAAGTTTCAGGGGGAGGTAAGCCCAATAAAGGGGATATTAATGTGGGAGATGGTTGTTAGGGCGTGTCCCTGAACTTCTTTTCCAGGATTTGGCCCACCTTTCCCCATCTGTATTTGTGTTCGATCTCAACAACTTTACCAAGTTGCTCTCAATCTTTATACGTCAACAGATGAGAAAATCTAGATACAACTTCTTGGAGAGAACTTTAGAGATGCGCCCTAATTTATAAAAATTTAATCGAAAACTTCTAGAAACTGAAGGTCATATCCTTTCCGAGAAACGGTTCCGCTTCTTCTCCAAAGCCAATTTGATAGATTAACCTCTCCAGCTTGAGGCAGGGTATCTTTGAAAGTCACATATTGGGTTCTGACAATATCAAATGTATCAATTCCCCAATTGGAGTCAGCAAAGAGGTTTTCTCCTTGGTTGAGAAGCGGCTGAGCAAATTGTTTAAGCACTTCGTCGGTCGGAAATAGTGATGCTCTATCAGGAATCAAGACAACTTGACTTAATGTGACTTCTCTCACAGATTCTTTAAATAGATTCGTTGCTCTTGGACTTAAAGTATAGGAGGTCCCAATGTGAACCTTGACTGAGTGATTGGCAAGAGGGGTTTTAATCGTTTGCTTAATGTAGAGCCACCGGACCTGACTTAATTTATAGATAATGAGAGCTTTAATAGATGCGAGTGCCAAATAGTAGAGCTCTTTACCTTCTTCTTCAGGGGCTCGATGCAAGTCCATCAGAGCTTGACTAACCATCGTCCATTTCACAGCTAGCATATCTATATCTCCCCATCGAAGCGATACCTTATTTCCAATGGAATTTTCCAAAAGTAGGGGTTTTTCGTTTTTAGGTTCTTCTGAGCGATTATATAAAAAGATTAAAAACGCAGCCATAAAGGGGAGGGACAGGGTAAGGAATGCATCTGTCTCACTTTCTGAGCTAACGATGTCTCTAATCATTCTCCCAGTTAGAGTGAGGAGGGAAGTGAGAGCAATCCCTTTTCCAAAATATGAAAGTGCATATGGGGAGCCAGAACAAACTTTGTAGGTTGCTAAGAGTTGAAACATTCCAATAGCTAGAAGTCCATACTCATGGGTTTTTATAGAAAGATCTCTCCCATTGTATTCAACTTTCCCCCTCTCAAGCTGAATGGATCCATTAAGTGGGATAAATTCGCGGTCAATTGTGAGGGTGAGATTTCTTCCATTTGTTGTGTAGTGTGTTGTGTAGTTTGTTTCTCTACCCACTTCAGCTCGAACTTGATCATTATTTGAAGGTGCTCCAATACCGTAGTAAATAACCTGATCATTGATATGATGATGATTCGCTTGAGCAATGACTTGTTTTACAAATGTGGTACTGAAGGAGCTTATCAGAGCACTTCCCGATCCAAGTAGAATCCCTGCTCCCTGAAGAGAGAGAACATAAGGCAAGGTCGCAATGATTTGAAGCACAGTTGCACATCGAAGGAGATGTTCTTGCATGGAAACATTTCTGTTGCGTGGGGTGAAAAAAAAGATTGCGAGTGCTGCTAGAGAAGTAGAAGTCAGAATAGCGCTATTGACAAGGAAGATCTTGCCCCATGCCCAATCAGGTGCTGCTGGTTTCCTTGTTGCATATTTTTCGCTAAATAGAGAAATATTGTGGCGTTCCTTTAGGGTGTTAATAGTTTTTCCAATGGCCCAACAGGTCCCAAAAATGTTGATGATTTTTGTAGTCGTTAGAATCTTATTAACTGTATGATAAGAATTAGGATTTTGTCTTCGAGCTTCTACAAGACCAGCTTGCAGAAGCGCTGAAGCGCCAAAGGCTGCACCTAAGTGCAGGTTTCCAAAACGAGAGCAGCTATTTGCCAGAAATTCTCCCAATCTTAATACCATTGTATCTCTCCTATTGTATCTGTAAGTTAAGTGAAGCGTTTCCTGCCCAACGTTTGTATGCACTTCCACTCCAAGAGGTGAGAAGGTTGGAGTAATTGATATCTCCGATTTTAAGGGAACGGGGTAGGATCTGAGCATTCATAATAAGTCTACAACTAACTTCCACACTATAATGGCGGGTCACGTGCCAGTAATGTTGCCAGAAACTGCCTTCAAAAAAATTTGTCGAATAGTCGTAGATCCCCTGGAGCGTCTTTTGCGTTGATTCGGCATCAGGCAATAGATATTTTTCATTAGAGACAATAAAATGAAAGCGCGTTGTGACTTCTGTTAAGGAATTTTCAAAGCTTTGTCTTGCGGCTTCCGTTGTTTCCGCAAGCCCTAGATCAAATAACTTGAAAGGACGATTCATGAGCGGCATTGTATGTTTTCTCTCGAAAAAGATCCAGCTTGTTTGTGATAGCTGGTAAAGAGCAAAGGCTTCAACGGCTGCGCTGATGAGGTGGATCTGGTCATTGGAAGCATTAGGAGCGAGCGCTAAGTCAAGGAGGATTTTATTTGTTAATACCCATTGCATCACTCTGAATGAAGTAGGTGTTGTTGAATTGACTGTTAGGTTTGCTAGATCATTTTCTGGAACCACGCCTTTGAAGTGATCGATTAGATCTTTTCCTGTCTCAGTCCTATGGTAATAAAGAATGTATCCGAGGGCAACTGCTGATATTGCAAGAGCTCCAAAAATTGCCTCATTTCCCCACTCTGCATTCTGCATGGATTGATAGTCATAAATTTTCCCAGCAATTGCAAGGATATCAAGGCCTATCATGACTTTTTGGATTTTGTAAATAGAGCCAGCCAAGTGAGGGTATTTTTGTTGTGCTAAGACAAGGCTCAATTGCACAACTCCGTAGGTTAAGTAGAGAGCCGCTCCAAAGTCAGACTTCGGTCCCTGCACACCGCCGTCCCAGAGAATCGATCCTCTTCCAACACTAAGGCTCCCATGCGCGGGACGCTCCTCGCAGTTAGGGCAGCTTGGCAATCTGCTCCTAGGAAGCTCGAGCGTATAGTCGTATCTTAAGTGTCTGCCATGCTCATCCGTTATATCCCTGATACGGTAGTTTACTCTGTCATTCGAATGCACGACAACTGCCCGAAACCTCTCGATAATATGCGTTATAAGAGCATCTCTTTGTGTTGTATGGCCCTCTGAACAACCTCCTCTTTGAGTTTCATGATCGCGGTTTGGAATCAAAAGAGCCGTGTAGTGAATTTTCCTTGCATAACTTGTCGAGTCCTGCTCAAGGTTTAGCCATTCCATTTTGAACGAAGAGTAAAGGGATCCAACAAGTCCACCAATGGTAACAAGTGACTCAACCCGATTAGATCCCAAACAAAAGAGAGCTACGTTTAAAACAATCTGAGTTGTATACAGTGTCTGGGCAAGGCTCTGGGAAAGGGGGTCTTTAAATGAGATTCGTGTTGCTTCTCTCTGGCTATTCTCAGGTTTAAATGCGCTTGAGGCAACGGCTGTCAAGGCATACAGGTCTAGTAGAGTGACGGCCCCGGCGGTGACCATTACGGTATTGTAAAGGGAAATTTTAGACATAGACCAATCTGGAACAGTCCAATTATTCGTCAGCATCTTCGGGCTCATCAAGGAGATCTGAGACTTATCTTGCAATGTTTTTGCGAGTTTTCCTGCTGCCCATAGAGTCCCTATGCAGTTAAGAGCGATAAGAATCATTGTAATGTTATGGGTGTCTTTTGCAACGCGGTGATCGGTTCTTTGCAAATGAATGACCCCTGCTTGGAGGGCTGCGCCCATTCCAATTGCTTTTCCAATATTGTAATTAGCTAATTTAGAAGCAGTTCCAATAGAAAATTCTGCTAATCGAAATATGTTGGAACTCATCTAACACCCCTGAGCTTTAAGTCATTAATTTTTAGCTATTTTTGAGTGAAACCCCCGTGAATTAGAATCTGTTGGAGTTCTCACTAAGTTTGTAATTTTCAAGGAATCATAAGGAGTTTATGAATAAATATCACTCTTTATTTACCCATTTTTCCTCAATGATAGAGCTAGTTCTGATCCCTAAGAACGATCACAGAGCCAAAGACGATAAGAATCATTCCAACGATGGCCGTTAAAGGAATATCTTTATTGCCAAGAAAGAAATCGAAAAGATAGGCGAATGCCACACTTGCTTATAGAAGAGACCCTACTTTCACAGCTTTTGCATGGCGATAAGCGCGGGCTAAAAAGAGCTGATAGATGATGGCAACCAGTCCAATCACAACCAGAAAACCCCATCCATAGAGGGTTGGTGCTTTCCAGCTGTTTGCTAGAGGTATTGAAGCAAGGGGAAGAGAAAGAGCCATATAGTAGAAGGTAATGCGCTCCGCGGGCTCTGTTCTTGTGAGTCGGCGAATTGTAGTAAAGGCGATAGCTCCAAGGAGTCCAGCTGCAAGCCCCACGAGGGATGCTACGTCAAAGATTTTTTCTCCAGGTCGAAGAATCAAAATGACTCCTAAGAATCCTACAAGGAGGCCACTCCATGTGTTTCGTGTCCACTTTTGTTGAAACCATAAATAGACAACGATCGGAATAAAGAGAGGGCGAGTATAGGTCAGTAAAACTGCGTCGGTAAGCGGTAGGTAGCGAAGAGCAAAATAGAGACAGAACATAGAAGAAAGGGAGGCAAAAGCACGGAGCATATGAAGAGGAAAGACTTTTGTTTTGAGCTCCTTAAACTTTCCTAGCTTAATAGGAATAATCGGAAGAAGAATCAAAAGTCCAAAAAATTGCCGGAAAAAAATAAGGACTGAGTTGGGCAGAAACCCTTCAGCAGTTTGGATAAGAAATGCCAATACTGCATAGGACAAAGCAGCAAGAAGAGAGTAGGTGATTGCTAAAGGAGTGCTTGCATGCCTTATTGAAAGAGATTAGAGGGTTTTGCTTTCTTCCAGTCTTTTGAAAAGCGATCCAATGCTTCAAACGTTCCACTTTGATCGGCGACAAAAGCTTCAAAAAGCCCTTTTTTAAGCGTAATAGCATCAATACCAAGTTGGAAGCAGTCATCGATATGATCTTCAGTTTTTAGGGAGGCAGCTACAATTCCCGTTTCAAATCCATAGCGATCTAACATTAAAGTGATCCCCTCCAGTGCATCTAGAGGATTCAAAATGCGGGAGTAGTAAGGAGCGATGAAGGAGGCTCCTGCATGGCAGGCAAATAGTGCTTGATAGGGAGTGACAATTGCTGTTGCCATGACGGGAAATCGCAAGTGCGAAAGCGATTCCATAGCCTTAAGACCTTCATGCGTGACGGGGATTTTTACGATGATTCGTTCAGAAAACTCACGAAGTGTTTCAGCCTGCTCAATAATTCCAGAATGATCAACAGCTGTGACTTGAACAGTAACAGGACCGCTCTGACACTTCAAAATAGCATCGATATTTTCTTCTAGACTTAATCCTGAATTTGCAATCAGAGAAGGATTAGTTGTGACTCCGGTTAAGATTCCCAATCTACTTCCTAAGGTGATTGTTTTTATATCTGTTGTATCGAGCCAAATATCCATAATAAGTAGTTTAAATTACTACCCAATTTCCCTTCTACGAGTTTTTTCAGTTTGTTCAAAGTCCTTGCGCAGTTCCTGGAAGTTTGAAATGAGAACACCAAAATCACTCTTACGGAGAGCTAAGGCATCTACAGGAGAGACACACCGAACTGTTGCAAATCTTGATCGCTGGTTAAGAAGAGCCATTTCCCCAAAATATTCACCTTTACCAAGTTTAGCAATCAGTTTTTCCTTTTGATCTTTTGTTGTGAAAACTTCAACCTCTCCGTTGACAATGATGTAGAGATAGTCTCCGACATCGCCTTCATGGAAAATAATTTCATCAGTTTCAAAATGGAGCTCTGCGATCCCTTGCGTGGGGCTTGCTTTAATTTGGACAGCTTCGATAGGAATCATGGTATCAAGTGCCCACGAAAGAGCGACCTTGATTTTTCGATCAATACCAGGAAGCTTTGCCCAATAAATCATACGCCACATAATCCAAGCAGGAAGTCCAGAAAACTTAAATTTTCCAAATAGCTCTGCTACCGCGGAGTGGTGACCGAGAGCTCCCATCATCCCTAAGGCTTTAAATCGGAACTGTTTTTTTATTCCTCCAGAAGAAAGAGCAGCAGCAATATTATGAGCAAGGACCTTAGCTTCTCGGATTGCAAACTGAGCTGTTGGAGGGCAAATTCCGCCTCCCTCTAGATTTGGAATTGCAGCACAATCTCCGATAGCCCAAACATTTTCTTTTCCTTCAACCTGCATTCCAGCATCCGTAACAATTTTACCCCTTTCAAGGTGCAGCGGAAGGCTTTCAATCAAAGGATTAGGAGAAGAAGGAACAGTAGAAATAACCGTTTTAGAAGGGATGCGTTCTCCAGTGTCAAGAACAGCTTCTTCTGGAGTTGCTGCTTTAAGGTGAGCATTAAAACAAATCTCAACGCCTCTTTTTTTAAGAAGCATCGCAGCATAACGCCCTAAAGTTTCGGGCATTTCCCTCTCCATCAGGCGGTCTTTACTATGAATGAGAACCACCCGGATCTGGCTAGGGTCAATTTTGTCATATTGTTTTGCAAGCTTTCGGACTAGGTCATTGACTTCAGCAACCACTTCCGTTCCTGAAAATCCGCCACCACCTACAACAAATGTAAGCAGCTTTCGTTTCAGAAGGGGGTCATTTTCATTCGCAGCACCCTCTAAAACCTCAATGACTTGGTTCCGGATATTCACACTGTCGGCAAGGTTTTTAAAGGGGAGGGCATGCTCATGAAGCCCCGACATTCCTCGAAAGTCTGTCACAGTTCCGAGCCCAAGCACCAAATGGTCATAAGGAACATCGCAGGGAGTATGAGAATATTTTGGTGCGAGAATCACTTTTTGGTTTTCGATATCGATCGAGTCAACTTCCCTCACATAGAGCTGAGTTTTTGGAAGAAGCTTTCTCAGAGGATTGATTGTGTCGAGAAGCCCCAGGCCCCCCCCAACGACTTCTGCAAGCATTGGTTGAAAAACGAAGTAGTTTTCACGATTGACAATTGCAATCTCAAAGGACTGTTTTGTTTTTTTTAGGTACTTTTCTAGGTACATTGCAGTATATGCACCCCCGAAACCACCACCTAGAATGACAACTTTTTTAACCATCAGACACCTCATTTCCCCTTCTACACCATCTGCTATTTTTCCTCTAGAGGATAATGGAGGATCTCTTATGGAGCAAAAATCTGGAGCTTGGCTTCGAGGGTTGAGCGTGTGAGCGTGGGCTCTGGTGGGAAGCGGGCCGTAAGAGGCTCAATGCAAACATAAGTTGCGTCTTTTGGATGGAAGACCTGACAGGAAATTTCCGTGTCAGATGCTGTATTGTAATCGATATGAAGAGAATATTCAGGAGTATGAAGGTTCATGTGGTAATCGTGATCAGTGGAGGATCTTTTCTCGGGAATAAAACCAAAATCAGCTTCCTGAGGAAGGGAAAAGTGGAGGTGATTATTTTGAATCCATTCAGAGGGGAGAGGCTTCCACTCTGCCTGATCGCGGTAGATTTCCTGTACCGCTCCATAGACGCAACCTGGTCCGTTAAGCCTATAGTAATAATGGAGACCTAAGATGGAAGGATGTTGACTATCGACCTTATATTTAATGAAAAGGCCATCGGTAAGAAGGCGTGCTTCAAACGTTATATCAAAATCTTGTCCTTCAAACACTTTTAAGGGGACCCCCTTGTAAAGATCGTCTCTACGGAGTCTTCCCTTAATTTGTGTGGAGCTTGCGACAAACTTCCACGGAACATAGCGGGCTATTCCATGGGAAAAGGGTTCTTCCCCCCCCTGGGCCATGACTTTAGCAATATGGGGAAATAAAGAAGTATCAAAATTTGTGGGGATCTCTTTTCGGTGGTGAAAATGAGGACCGATCAATGCCCCAAGTCCAGCGAATCTTTCATCAAACAGAGGACGGGTGGCCTGATCGATCACCTGTATCTCTCCCAGTTTATAACTTATGAGATTCATCCCCCCATCAGGAGTAAATGTTGCTTCCAGGGGATGTCCAAGGGGGGAGATGTTTTTCAAAGTGATTTCTTTCACGGCTTGATATAACGTCCTTTTTTATCACAAAAGTGACCGACAACGGCAACAACAAAATCAATAAGTTGCCAAATTCCGAGGCCTCCAGCTGTGATAAGCATGAGAATGCCTGTTCCGATCTTGCCGATATAAAATCGGTGAATTCCTAAGGTTCCTAAGAAGAAACATAGAAGAATTGTAGCAACGTAGCTTTTAGGACTGGTTTCCATTTTTCGAGCTCCGAGTAAATATCATTGGAAGTGTCAAGATTAATATAAGTGCCGGAATAATTTCTAGCCTTCCCATCCACATTAAGGCCATAAAAATCCACTTTCCTGCAGTAGGAAGGTCTGGATGAACGATTCCACTAGAAAGACCCACATTACTCATTGCACTTGTCACCTCAAAAAGGGCATCAAGGCCGCTCCCCTTGGGAACCCATTTTAGAATAAGAAACCATCCAAGGAAGAGAGTAGATGTCCATAGAGAAAATAAAATTCCCGCAGTGAAAAGACGTTCGCTTGTTTGTGTATGTGGGAGAACAATTCCTGGGGGTTCTTGGTTTGGAGGAGATGTATTTTCCTTAAACCCTCCAGTGATATGCTTTTCATTTTTCGAAGTGATTGCTAAAATTCGGAGGACAATGCCAGAAACAAGATAAATGAGGCGACGAATTTTGAGTCCACCTGCCGTTGAACCCGTTGTTCCTCCAACAAACATTCCCATAATCAGAAATAACTTCACCATTGGACTCATTAGGGAGAGACGCATTGAAGAGTATCCACACGTCGTAAGGGCAGAAATCCATTCAAAAAAGGCATCGACTTTATGCTTACTAAGTCCGTTCCACCAATTTAATAGGAGAATGAGAAGGCCTCCACCAATTGCAAAGATGTAGAGCAGGCGGTGCTGCCAACTTTTCCATAGAATCCCATACTCTTTCTCTCGAATGACTCGGAAGTGAACCGCAAAGCTGATAGCACCTATAAGCATCATAAACATTGCGATCACTTGAATAGTTAAATCATATCCCTGGAAATTCGTGTGGGTAATTGTGAATCCCCCAGTTGAAATGACAGTCATTGCGTGATTCACGGCATCCCAAAGAGGCATTCCAGCAATAAAGAAAAGGAGAAAAGCAATCCCGGTAAAAATAGAGTAGATTCCCCAAATCCAATGGGCTGTTCCTGCGATATTTTTTGTCATTTTCTCACTCCGCGCTTCAGCATAGTAGAGCTGAAATCCCTTCTTATTCAGATGAGTCAGTGCAAGTACAAAAACGACAAGTCCAAGCCCTCCCGTCCACTCTAAAAGAGAGCGCCACCACTGCAGGACATGGGAAAGGTGTCCCGCGCTTTGCATCATTGTAAGCCCCGTGCTTGTAAAACCTGAAATTGACTCAAAGATTGCATTGGAAGGATTGCGGAACACTTGAAGAACTTCCGACTCCACCCCAATTTGAAGCTGAAGATGGGAGATCCAACAAAAAGGGATAGCAGCAATAAGCGAGCATGTAAGCCAACCAAGCCCAGCAATTATCATAGCATCCCACAGGTGAGATGCTTTTGATCTTTTCCCTAACCGATACAAGAGCTGGCCTAAAGCAAGAGAAAAAGCTGCAACAGTTCCAAAAGGCACAAGCGCAAACCACTCCTCAAAAATTAGAGCAATGATTAGGGTAGTTGTGGCCATTCCTGTGGGAACATGCAGCAAGAGTCCCAACTGTCCTATGACTGCAAGCCAATTAATTTTTTGTTTAATTAGGTTCATAGACCTACACCCTAAATTTTTTTTTCAACGTTGTCAAATCGTTGGTCAATTTACTACTGGGATAGGTTTATAGTTGCTTTTATTAGAGAAAACTTAGTAGGATAGTGGCATGTATCCTCCAGAAAAAATTCGTAATATTGCGATTATTGCCCATATTGACCATGGGAAAACGACTCTCCTCGACTGCCTCCTGGCGCAAGCTGAGATATTTCGAGAAAATGAAGCCATACCTGAAAGGGCAATGGACTCCAACGAGCTTGAAAAAGAACGTGGAATCACGATTTTTGCAAAACATACGAGCTTATTTGTTGGTGAATGCAAGATTAATATTATCGACACCCCTGGCCATGCAGATTTCTCAGGAGAAGTAGAGCGGGTTTTAGGGATGGTCAATTGTGTCCTACTAATTATCGACGCTGCTGAGGGACCGATGCCTCAAACGCGGTTCGTCCTTTCTCAAGCGTTAAAGATGGGGATTAATCCCATCGTTGTTTTGAATAAAATTGATAAGCCTCATGCTGATCCTGAAAATGCGCTCAATAAAACGTTTGATCTTTTCGTAGAGCTAGGAGCTAGCGATGAGCAGCTCGACTTCTCTTACTGCTATGCTTCCGCTATTGGAGGATATGCCTTTCTCAATGAAGAGGATCCTCAAGAGAATATGAAACCATTATTTGATTTAGTGATCGAAAAAGTTCCTCATCCTCCTGGGAATTTAGAAGTTCCTTTTCTGATGCAGGCGAGTACGATTTCTCATAGTGATTTCTTGGGACGGCAGGCGACAGGTCGGATCCTTGAAGGAGTTGTCAGAAAGGGAGATCCCTTTACACTGATTGAAAAGGGGGGCCGCCCAACCCAACATAAAGTAACGCGGATTGATGGATATCATGGCCTCAAGAAAGTGGAACTTGAAGAGGCTGGAGTAGGAGATATCGTAAGCATTTCTGGCGCTCCCGATGTAATGATTGGAGACACTCTATGCAACCCCAACCATATTCAGCAACTCCCATCGATAGAACTTGGAGAGCCTACTCTGTCTGTTGAGATTTCAGTGAACTCCGGCCCCTTTGTAGGAAGAGATGGAAAGCATGTCACGATGAATAAAATTCGTGAGAGGCTCCTTCATGAAAAAAAATCCAATATTTCCTTGAATGTTGAAGAGGTTGAAGGAAGAGAAGATGCGATTCAAGTGGCAGGGAGAGGAGAGCTGCATCTTTCGATCCTTATTGAAGCCATGCGTCGAGAAGGCTATGAGTTTCTTGTTTCAAAGCCCCGTGTAATTCTGAAAGAGAATAAAGATGAGCCGATTGAGCGTACGCATATCGAAGTTCCCGAAGAATTCTCCGGTACGGTTATTGAAGAGATTAACCGTCGCAAGGGAGAGATGCTTAACTTCCACACGAACGAGCATAACATTACGACTCTAGAGTTTTCCCTCCCTACCAGAGGCCTCATTGGATATCGAAACGATTTTTTAACAGTGACACGAGGGCTGGGAATTCTAACTTCAGTTTTTGATTCGTATGGCCCCTACCGAGGGGAAATTGCGGGTCGGAAGAATGGAGCCCTTATTTCCATGAATCAGGGGAAAGTAACCGGTTATGCCTGCTTTAATCTGCAGAGCCGAGGGACAATTTTCGTAAAGCCGAGTGACGATGTTTACGAGGGGATGATTATTGGAGAAAATAGTCGAGATAATGATTTAGTGGTCAACATCACTCGAGAAAAACAGCTTACAAATGTGCGTGCTTCCGGCACAGATGAAAGTTTGACTCTCACTCCCCCAACCGTGCTTACTCTTGAGCAGGCAATTGATTTCATACAAGATGATGAGTTTGTTGAGGTGACTCCCAATCATATCCGTCTTAGAAAGAAAGTGCTCAGTGAGACTCAGCGGAAATCTTCTTCTCGCAAATAAACAACAAATCTTTTAGCTTTATCTTTTGCAGTTTTTGAGGTGAAAGGGATGTTACTTAAGAGGTTTGAAGAGAAAGGGCTTTCTCACTACTCGTATGCATTAGGATGCAAAGAGAAGGGGCAGATTGCAATCATTGACCCCCAGTTTGATGTGGATATTTATCTAGAATATGCGGAGAAAAATCAGCTTGTGATTTCTCATGTTTTCGAAACGCATATTCATGCTGACTATGCATCCGGAGCACGCTATCTTGCAACTCGAGCAGGGGCAACTCTTGGAATTTCAGCTTACGACAAAGGGGAAAAGTATGAAGTGGACTTCCCTCATAAAGAGTGTTTTGATGGAGATATCTTTCAACTTGGAAGTTTGACGATTAAGGTTCTTTATACCCCTGGCCATACCCCTGAACATATTTCCTTTTTAGCTTTAGAAGAAGACAAGCCTCGAGCGCTATTTTCTGGTGACTTTCTTTTTGTTGGCTCAGTCGGTCGCCCTGATCTTATTGAGGAAGATGCAACAATGGGTCTTGCTAAAAAGCTGTACTGCTCAACAAAGGAAAAGCTTGAGGGGCTTCCCAACACTTTGGAAATCTATCCCTCTCATGGATCAGGCTCTTTTTGTGGAGGAGGAATTGCAAGCCGTCCCTTTTCAACACTGGGTCAGGAAAGGCTTTCCAATCCCTTTTTAAAACCGAATATTACTGAGAAGGAGTTTATCGATCTGATTCTCTCGCGGATCTCCCTATGCCCTGACTATTTTCTTCTGATGAAGGAGTACAATTCCTGTAGCAGACGGTGTCAACTTGTTTCTACAATTCCCTTGGAACTTGCCGAGTTTAAGAATAAGCTTGAAAAGGGGGCGACAATTATTGACTTGCGGGATCAGCATGCATTTAGCAAACGTCATATTCCAGGATCAATTTGTATCGGTGGGGGAGAAAAGGTAGGTTTTTGGGCTTCTACCGCCATTTCCTACGATGCCCCTATTCTTGTTGTAACAAACGATCCTCTAACCGTCCCCGACGCTTTTGCTTCTCTTGCTCGTGTGGGACTTACCAACGTGGAAGGTTATTTGAAAGGAGGGATCGATACGTGGGAAGAGAGTGGAGAGAAGGTTGAAAAGGCTCCGGAGGTATCTCCTCAGGAGCTCAACAACGCAGAAGAAGTTCATGTAATCGACGTACGTTCACTTGGTGAGTGGGTAGGAGGGCATATTAAAAACTCCCACCATATACCTTGCAGTGAGCTCAAAAGAAGGGTAGATGAACTGCCAGAAGGTCCACTTGTTTTTGTTTGCGCAGGGGGGTATCGATCCATTCTAGCTGCAAGTATTGCTCTAAAGCATGGAAGAAAATCAGTTGCCCATCTCCCTGGTGGTGTCATGGCTTGGAATGGGGCTGGTCTCCCCCTCTCCATCTGAGATCAGCTTTTTCTCCTTCCACTTTCCCCTCGCAAAACGGATTAGAAATAGAGTTGCTGCCATCAAGCTGTAAAACACCCAGATATTGAGAGCTCGTTCTATAGGTGCTTTTGGGATAACAACAAAAAAGTAAGTAGGAAGTAGCATAAAGCACCAAATAGAGATAAGTCCTAAGAGCATGGGAAAAAAAGTGTCTCCTGCTGATGTCAGAAGACCACTAAGGAGCCATCGAATGTTTTCCAGAGTCAAGTAGATGATCAACGTAATCATTGCAAATTTGAGAGCGATCTTTACTTCTCCAAGTAGCTCAGGGGAAATTCCCAATGCTGAGCCTGTTAAAGCTTCGGGATTTTTAAAGAAGAGGTCTACAAAAAACTCAGAAAAGGTCCCTAAAAAAACAGCAAGGACTGCTCCGAAAATTAGAGAGAGCTTAATCCCTGACCAGAAGAGGCGCTTTACTTCATGGTGTTTATTGGCTCCGATTAAATTTCCGGCAATTGTAGCCGCTCCCTTTTCCAGGCCAAGACCGAAAAATAGGAAGAGAAGAAGAATACTTTGAGTGACGCTTGCAACTAGAATGTGTTTCGTACTAATCCGCTCCATCATCATATAAAATGTTGCCCAGCTCAGGAGTTCGAATAGAACGAAAAGAGCGGGGGGAGCACCGACGCGCAGGCACTTAAACAAAAGAATTTTGTTGAATCTCCAATTTCCAGTTCCAAAAGATTGTTGATTCTTTTTTCGGAGGAATAATATTCCAATGATTATAACTTGAACGATGATTCCAATTCCTGTGGCAATGGCTGCACCTTTGATGCCCATCGAAGGAAATCCAAACTTTCCAAAAATAAAAATGGGATCAAGGATGATATTCACTCCATTCCCAAGGACTCCCATCCATTTGATGATACTTGTTTTACCCTGGCCGATATAGAAGGCAGAAATGGCAGTAAGAAGCGTAAGCCAGGGAGCAAAGTAATTGTTCCATCTAAAGTACTCCGCTTCATTGGTATTCATGAGCCCAATCTTCATAAAGTAGTCACTTCCGAAAGATCCGAGTGCAAAGAAGAAGATAAAAGAGAGACCTGAAAACCAAATCATTTGCCAAACAGGATTGCCAAGTTTCTGATACTGTTTTGATCCATTGTATTGGGCGACAAAAACTTCTCCCATCGCTGCAAAGGTGACACACATGAAACTTCCTGCCCAAAAGAGAGTTCCTGCGCTTGTCGCTGCGCTTAGAGCATCTGCGGAATAATAGGAGAGAAAGAGACGGTCGGCAAACATCATTGCTACCATCGATAAAAAAGAGATCATCAATGCTGAAGAGACCTTCCAGAGTTGCCGTAGCGACCCATTGGAGATTTCATGCGTGCTCATATTACCTTTTGGGGTGGAACTTTACTAAACAGAGCTTAAGTCTACTCTAAGGAGAGAAATTTCGAAAAGTGAAAATTTTTTTTCTATTGGAAATATATTGCTCCATCGGTTATATTTTGACACTTAAGTCCAATATTGTGGGGGCTTAGCTCAGCTGGTAGAGCATCTGATTTGCATTCAGAAGGTCAGGAGTTCGATTCTCCTAGCCTCCACAATTTTTTTACCTGCGGTTATAGCTCAGTTGGTTAGAGCGCTACACTGATAATGTAGAGGTCCCAAGTTCAAGTCTTGGTAACCGCACACATTTTTGGAGATTTGTGGAAACAGCGTCTGTTGAATCCATCGAAGCTTTTAATGAGTGGGCATAGGAAAATCTTTAAGAGGCTCTTCTTCCTTCTAGTAAAAATATCTCTATTACATCTGTTGCACTAAGAGTAATTAAATTTGCGCTTTTCCTACCTACCGCATGCGGAGCTTCTTTATTAAACTTCATTGAAAGCTCATTTGACCCTGATCCAAAAGGATTTAAAGGAATCTACGCAGACTCTCGCAAATGGGGGCAGGTTCAGCTTCTAAAGAGTTTTCATATGACAACCTTTCGTTTTTCTGTTGAGTGGAGCAATATTGAACCCAAGAAAGGGGAATTTAATGAGAAGGCGCTTAATCATTATGTCCATTTCTGCAAGAGACTTGCCGAAGAAGGAGTAGAGCCCATGATCACTCTCCATTATTTCACCCACCATCTTGGCGTTTTCAGGGTATGTTTTAGGAGACTTCCCTCCAAATCGAACAAATATTGCTCTTTCAGCAACCATTCTAAAAAACCTACTAATGGCGCATTGTGAAACATACCGAGCACTCAAAGAAATTCAGGAAGGCCGAGAGATTGGACTGGTGCATCAAGCGCTCAAATTTGTTGCGCAGCATAGGTAGAACCCCATTGAGGTCTTAACTGCTAGCTATCTTAAGCGCGCGTTCTAGGCCATAAGTCAGGCGCATGAAGAGGGAGTAGACATTAGGGGGATTTATATATGGTCTCTCATGAAAAACTTTGAGTGGAATCTGGCATGGGGTCATAACTTTGGGACCTGTGATCAGGAGGAAAATCTTCGAGAAGGGATTAAGCCTCTACTTTCGCAAGCTCTTTCGATCCCTTAACAATGTATCCTTGTTTCAGCTCTGCTTGGTAAACGACAAAGAGTCCTAGGGAAACGACTGAAGTGGAAACTAGAATCTGCCATGAAGGGGCTTCTCCTAAAATAATCCAGCTATTGAGTGAAGCGAAGATGGGGCTTAAAAGACCCATAAAGGAGAGAAAAGTTGCAGTATATTTCTTGAGCATAAACCCGTAGAGGTTATAGCAAAGGATGTTTGAAACAAGGGTCATAATAATGATACCCTGGATAAAGGGGGCAATATGCCTTGCTGCAACAGGTATTGGAGACCAGTTATCGACAAAAAAAGAGTGAACAAAAGCTATGGACCCTCCAATGAGCATGCTATATCCATTTGCGTAAAGAGGGGAAAGGGTTTGGTTTTTAACAATGATGCGGAGAAGCACCCACCCATAGACCGAAAAGAGGGCTGCTCCCATAATTGCAAGTTCAGGCCACGAGAAGAAACTGAAGGCTTTGAGAAGTCCTTCATCGCCTGTTTGCATCATCAAGACTGGAAAGAATCCTGCAAAACCAATAAGCATCCCAAACAACTTCTTCTTGTTCATCTTTTCTCCAAAATGGATATAGGAGAAAATCGCCGCAAAAAAGGGTGAGAGGCTATAGATAAAACAAGTTTTAGCAGCTGTTAGATGCTGGAGCCCCCAAAACTCTAAAACATTTGTTAAATAAATACTAAAAATCGATAGGGCAAGGATGGGAAAAATTTGCTTTTTTCCAATTTTCAAACTGCTACGATTTTTAATGAAGAGCCAGCTGAGAAGGATAATTCCTGCAAAGACCATGCGGAAGCCTGTTAAAAACACAGGGGGACTGCTCTCAAGCGCCATCTTCCCGAGTGAGAAAACGCTCGACCAAGCAGCATACATAAAAATGACAAGGAATATCGACATAGCCAAATTTTTACTTTAACACGCTAGAAGTGCCGATCTTATCAGATAAACAAGAAAGGGATCAATGGAAATTATGCAGTGGCAGCAACTCTCAGATAGACGCTCTGAATACGACGTTGCCTTTCTTGTTCCATTTTTCTTTTCTGCTCTTCCTGTTCCACGATTAGAGGGTGGTCATTCGTATAAAACATTTTCATCCCGTTTGCCTTGAGGAGCTTTCGCCCTCCCATTAAAGGGCTGTCAAGATTAAATTTTGTTCTTGTCTTATTGACATAGCGGTCGGGAACCATCCGAAGAGGAATGGGATTCTGGTGGCCAAAGTCATTACCACCCCACTCGAACCCGTGAGCATGAGTGAGTTGCTGTTGTCCCTCGATCATGCCTTCTGATGAGCGTGATGCTTGTGTTGCCTGGTGGGCTCCATGCATATTGACTATAAAAAGTTCTCTGAAGAGAAAGTCTGTGAGAATATCATGAGGGTTATCTAGAGGAATGTCACAGCCTAGGTTTCTCCAGCTTTGCAGAGCTGCTGAAATAGATGTAGCAATAGATGTGCGGTCAATACTGCTTTTGCAATGATCAATAACAGGAATTTTTAAAATTTTCATCGCAAGGTCGCGGTAGAAGAACTCTTCTTCTGATTTGAGTTTGCTTGGGTTGCTAAGATGGTCTCTAGCAGACTGCACAAGCTGTTTGTCATATGCACTGATAGATGGGTTATTTAAAATGGCATCATCGATCAATGGAAAGAGTATAGCATAGGCTTCACTGTTGATTTTGGTTTGCTTCCAAGGAGTTCCAAGTAAGGGAGCCAAAGAGTTAAACCCCTGATTGAAGTAGAGGGGTTTGATTGTGACAGTGTGCTGGTTCCCATTTTTATCAGTCAGCGTAATAGGTCCTTGTGAAAGGGCATCAAAAATCGCTTTTTCCCTGAGCATGGAGTCTCTCTCATCCAGCCCTACTAGACCTGTGGTACCCATTCCAAGAAATAGATTTGAAGACATCAGATTATTCAACATAAACGTAAGTTCATATCCGTCTTCAGTTTTTGTCAGACCTTTTTGAGCTGCAGGATTTTTTGCCAGTTCATTTTGAAAAATAAAGTTAAGTTGCTCCATTGCCTTAGATTCAGTGTCTCCGCGTCCTGTATAAGCAATTGATTCATCCGTAGTATAATCATCGATGCGGCGCATCATGGAGATTCCTTTTGCAAATCGGTCGTTGCTTGCGGTAACAGTGTTTTGGAGAACTTCTGTTTCTTCTCTTTCATTCGTAAATGAATAGCCTGATGGGCCATTATGATGCCAACGAGCAATTGAATACGTTTTAGATAAGTCCTCGGATGCTAGAGATCGGATATTAGGTTTTACTACAAAATCTCGAACCTGTTTCATGCTAAAATTGACCCATGCTTTTGTCTTAACTCTTCCTAGGAGTTCTCGGTCATAATTGATGAGTCCTTTACTTACGGATCCTTCGATGCTTCCTTTTCTGCGAATATTTGTCCAGGCAGCCTTTATGATGTGAATCGTTCTGGACCAGATCCCTTTAACTTTTGATTTGAGGCCATCTTCAAAACCGCGGTATCGATCAGCTGTTGTAATTTCTCCATTTTCCCAGAGACTTTTATTCTCTTTGATCCGTTCCTTGGCAACGTGATAGAGCATATCATCGCGGTTTTCAAAATGCATGGTAGGGGATTTTGCTTTTTGCCCATCAAGGAACTTAACTTCCGTGCTCGAGTATCCATGATCGACATAATATGCTGATCCTGTCCGACTTTCTGAAAATAATCGATCCTGAAGAGGATAGGAACTGGTTTTCCCAATACCCATGCGAATGCACCTCATTTACGTTTTAATCAACTTATTATAACATTTTTTATTATAAATAGTTATTATTAAAATAATGTTTATATTCATTTATTAATTATATTAATCCTGTCTCTTTTTTTTGAGCTTCACCATAAAATGGAGATTGTGGATTGAAGCTAATGTTATGGAAGTAAGCTCTTGTGTAGTTTTCTGACAGGTATAATAGGTGTATTCCTGCCTCAATCGGCTGGAACTCACCGCTGTGCTGCCCTCGAACGATTTTCATTCCTCCCTCTCGGGTTAAGAGGGTTCCGTGGCGGGCTGCCTTGGTGGGATAGGAGCTATCAAAGGTGTCGATCCCTAAGGGAACGCAATTTTCTAATGACTCTAGATCGGCGATGCCGAGGAGGTGGTTAGGGGCTTGGTCAGGGAGTTTTGGCAAGAGGGAGGTCAGTATAGAGACCATCTCCCCTTTTGACTTTCCTATGCTTCCTCCGATTGCAAAGCCGTCAAATGGAAGCTTTCGAAGGAAGTTGCAGCTCTCTTCTCTAAGAGCATGATCCACTTCTCCGTGGATCACGACATACATTGCTTGATTTTGTGGGTTTTTAAGGTGGGCTTCGAGAGAACTTTTTTCTCAAGCATGCGTGCGATCAAGGGATTGTCTTAGCTCCTTTTCTCCGATGTGGTAAGGAGGAAGTTTATCGAAAGGGATGATGATATCCGCGCCGATTGCTTTTTTATTCCTTTGCTCTTTAGCTCGTCTGCAACCCCTCCATAGGCTAAGCTAAAAACTTGAAATCCTCCAGAGTCAGTAATGATTGGCATCTTGCGGTTAATAAAACGGTGGATGCCACCGCCTTTGGCAATCACGTCTGGCCCTGGTTGCAGTAGCAAGTGGTAAGTGTTACAAAACATCAGCTGCAGTCCAATTGAACTTACCATTTCATTTTCGAGCGCTTTCAATGTTCCATTCGTGCCTATAGCAACAAAACTAGGGGTGTCGATGATTCCATGAGGTGTATGAATCCGTCCAACCTTAGCGCGAGACTTCTTTGACTGTTGAAGAACTTCAAACTTGAACGGGGTCATGGCGAATCAACTTTTTAACAAAAAGAGTGAAAGGGGGCAATTGTAAAGATGATAACCACTTTGATAATGCAGCTTATCAAAATAATATCTTTAATGCTATGAACAATCCCATAGAGCGCAACAAAGCTGAAAAAGACTGTATCAAGAAACTGTGTTACTAAAGAGGCGAGAGCAAACGGGATAAAAAATGGAGTTTTGGGGAGTCTTTTTTTGATCCATCTAAAAAATTCCATATCATTTTTTTGAGTGATCAATGCGGACACAAAAGAGGTGAACATAATGCGTGGGACATATCCCAATATCGAGGCAAAAGCGCTGTGCATGGCATCATACTTTGAAGAGATATAGCGGATTTGAAATTGCGACATAATAATGACTAAAAAGAGGAGGAAACAGACAATTCCAAGCGCTTGATTCGCAACCTTTTTCCAAAGTAAACTTGAATCAAGCTCATCGAAAAAATAGATCCAACTGTATAGACTTCGCTGCATGTTACGTTGAGGCCAAAGCAGGTCATCTGTTTCATCGCAAAAAGGTTGGCTAAAACAATCTGAATTGCCAGAGTTGCTATAAGAGCATGTTTTCCAATCCTGAGAGCAATAAGAATAAAGCTTGCTAGAGCAGCAATATGAAAGAGAAAGGTGATTTCGCTCATTGTTTGAGTGCAACCCCTTCAGGGATATGCAATGTGGTTGTAGGAAAAGCGCACTCTGCGCCGTGGCTTTCAATAATTTCAATTGTTTTCAAATAGATATCCTGCTGCACGAGCATGTAATCGGCCCACTTGGTTGTCTTTGTAAAACAATAGATTAAGAAATTTAATGACGAAGGACCAAACTCATCGAAGCGAACCATCATAAAAGTTTTCTCGTCGATTCCTTCATGGTTTCGGATCATTTCCTCTGCTTCGGCAACGATTGCCGATATACTTTTCGCATCATCATAGCGAACGCCTACCCGTGTTTTAATACGCCTATGCGACATTCGAGAGGGATTTACGACTGAGATTGTTGAGAACACTCCATTTGGAACATAAATAGGGCGCCTTTCGAACGTTCGAATGCGTGTGAGTCGCCATCCAATATTTTCGACATATCCTTCAATCTCTCTATCTGGAGATTTGACCCAGTCTCCAACAGAAAAAGGGCGGTCCATGTAGATCATGAGACCTCCAAAAAAGTTTGCCAAGAGATCTTTTGCTGCCAAACCGACAATCAAACCTCCCGCACCACCAAAGGCTAGAACCGCGGAAATATTGACATTTCGTGTTTGTAAGTAGACCAATACAGCAATCATCACTGCAGCAACTCTTGAAATCTGGCAAATTGCGCGTACGGTTGTTTTGTCATACCGTTTTTTGTTTGACCGCTGTTCGCGTGTGTAATCGGCCTCCATATTCTTGATGAATCTTAACGTAAACCAAAGGCTAACAACAACAAAGCTAAAATTTCGGAACGGCTTAAACAGGTCAATGAGACTGTCCTTCTCAAAATGAAAAGCCAATAGCTGCACAGAAAAAGTGAGGCCTAACACCCAGATGATAATTTTAAGAGGGCGGATTAAAGACTTTAGTAGCGCCGAGTCCCAAGCCAGATGCGTCTTTTCTAGCCTGGGATAAATGCGCTTGTAAAAACGGGTAACAATAAAATGGGCAATGAGGGTCAGAGCGATAATAATTGCGATCGGAATAAGCCACCCTCGGTGCAGAAATATATCTGCGATCTCCGTCGCTTGCTCTTCCATTTATAATCTCTTGAGGAGTTTTTCGAGTTCGCCCTGTTCATGTAGCTGCATGACAATATCGCAGCCACCAATGAACTCTCCCTTGATATACAGTTGGGGAAGAGTTGGCCAATTTGAATAGGTTTTAATCCCCTGGCGAAGTTCATCATCTTCGAGAACATTACGCGTCTCAAAAGCAATTCCAAATCCGTTTAAGACCTCGACAACCTGTCCAGAAAAACCGCAGAGAGGCATGAGTTTCGAACCTTTCATAAACAAAATCACAGGGTGCGTCTCAATATCTTTTTTAATTCTTTCTTGCATTGTACTCACGGTTTTACTTTCTCCCATTCATCAGGGGTGTATGTTTTCAAACTCATCGCATGGAGTGACGAGCCAAACAGCCCAGTTAACGATCCCATCACAAGACGTTGTTGTTCGACCAAGCTCTTCCCTGCAAACTGAGATGCTATGACTATGGCGTCAAAATGAAGTCCATCTCCCTGAGGGTTTTTAAGTTCTACAGTTGCACCATCAAGGGTGTTTAAGATCGCGTCTTTAATTTCATTTGCTTCTATCATATGGGCGGCATTGTACCCCATGATCCTATACTAGCGCAAGTCGTATTAAAGTTTTCTTCGACTACTCAATTCTTTTTTGTAGGAGATGCGGTTGGATCGCCTGAGATCAGCTTCTTCAAACCGCCGCTTTTCAATCTCTGAAACTGGTAGAACAGGGGGAACTTTGGCAGGTTTCCCGTGGTCATCTAAAGCGACAAAAGTAAGGTAAGCTGAAACGATGTGTTTTCGATTCATTGTTGTTCGTTCTTCTGCCATAATTTTAACCCCAACTTCCATGGAGGTATTCCATGAACGATTAATTGAAGTTTTAAATATCAAATTATCTCCATGACCAGCAGGAGCGTGGAAAAGAATTGAATCGACCGATGCTGTTACGCAGATCCGCCCACTGTGTCGTTCAGCGACAATATGAGCTAGTCGATCGGCTTCCGCCATGATGAGCCCTCCAAAGACAGTTCCTTGGGCGTTCAAATCATTGGGAAAGATCCGGTAGGTATGATCGTGAATAGACGTATCTGATGGTTTCTTCCCTTCCATACTCCACCCAATAGCAGGGGGAGTTAGTTGAAGACAACCGTTTTGTGGCCATTTAGGATAACACGTTGCTCAATATGCCGTTTTACAGCTCTTGCAAGCACTTAACATTCAATATCTTGACCGATCTGAACCAGCTTTTTTTCTGTTTGGTCATGCCGTACCCGAATCGTTTCCTGATCGCAGTGGTTATGTTTAGAAACCATCAAAAGAATTTTTGGGCGGAAGTCTTTGTCATGAAGATCCCAGCTCATCTTAAATTGTTTAGCTATGGTGTCGAAAGCCTTGGCAATTTCCTCTTCAGGTGTTTCTATTGTTGTTTTAAAATAGATACGCATGAAAAACTGTCCTGTAGAGGGGGCACTATACTGGGATAGTTCTAGAATAAAGAGTCCTTTTTCTGTCAAGCCACCTGTGACAGCCGCCACAATCCCGACCTGGTCGGTGCAAGATAGGTTGAGGTGTATTGCTTTTTTTTCATCGCTCAGCGACCTAACATACTCCTAATTTTCTGATGAAGGTGAATTCTGCTTTTGTAGCTCTTTGAACGGATAGACGGGATCCTTTTTGGAGTAAAACCATCTCTTCAAGTTCTGGATAGCCCCTGAGCTCTTCTAGAGGAATTAGGCGAGAGAATTTTTCGACAAACTCTACATCGACCATCATCCAACGAGGATTATCGGGGCTTGATTTTGGATCAAAATATTTACTTTCGGGGTCCCAAGCAAAGAAATCAGGGTGGGCTTCTCTACACACCCTTGCAACTCCTACCACTCCAGGGGGTGTTGCATTCGAGTGATAGAAAAGGGCTAAATCACCCACCCTCATTTCATCTCGCATAAAGTTGCGTGCTTGGTAATTACGCACCCCTTCCCAATGATCTTGCTTCAACCTCTTTAGGTCATCAATCGAGTAAGTTGTGGGTTCACTTTTGATTAGCCAGTATCGCATCTTGGATCTCCGGTTGTCTAATAAGTTGGTCTTTCATGTCTAACGTGTTGTAATTAAACTTTTTAATAATTTTATTTGGGTTCTCGTCAATGCGCCTTATTGCACACAATCTTACATCGTCAATCTTGCTGCAGGCAGGCTCAAATTTTCTGAGGAATTTATTGAATGTCGTGCGAAGTTGATACTCGGGTGTTTCCTCTTTAAAAAACAATCGATTACGCTGGGATTCTTCTAGAAAGGACATTTTATCAATAGAAGGATAGTAAACTCCTCTGCGAATATGGAAGTAGAGCTGAACTAGAAACGAGTGTTTTACGGAATATGTCACCGCGCACTTGGGGCAATCTTCATTTGCAGGCCAAATTGCTTCCCAATGTTGTTCTCCAACATTTTCAAGAGCCTGATAGAGCTGCTCAGGTTCAGTTTTCAGCAATTCATTGAACTTTATGATGTGATCGCGCATCGCTTCGCTAGCCCAGGTTTTTTGAGCTCCAGGTTCATCGACGCCAGCAATAAGTTTTAGGATTTTCTTCCCTACAGCCCATGTTGATTTGTGAGTCCTTTCTAATGGGGTGTTTGGTGGTTCTAAAAAAGGAAGACATTTGAGAACACCCTCTTCGTCTTTTCTCATCCGCTTATCCATTGCATGAGCTGCAAATTTTACCAGAGTTCGGATGACAAGCTCTGGGATCACTGTGGCAATCGAAATAGCCACATCCAAGTAGTTTTTTCCTTGAATTGGATGAGATTCCCAAGCTGAGGTAGTTGGGGAATAGTTTTTCGCCAGACCAGTCAAAACATGAATCGGGCGAAGGATTAAGTTACTGAATGCTTCTAGCCTGCCTTGGTAATCAGGATCAATTGATGAAAAGTAAAAAAGATAGGGGTCTGCAATTTTCATGAACGAAGTCTTAACAAAAGAAAAATTTTATGCCCAGAAATATTAGTCTGCACTAACAAAGAGTTCTCTAACATCTGAAAAGCTAATCTCAACCAGTGGAAGAAAAGGGGTTGAGGAATATGCCAATAAACCTTTTAATGGGTGTTTGAAATGAATGGAGAAAGTACTGATGGTTAAGCGAATTGCAGTAACTGGTGGCGGTGGACAAATTGCCTATAGCCTCCTCTTTCGAATTGCGAGTGGAGAACTTTTTGGAAAGGATGAACCGATTGCTTTAAATATCTTGGAGATTCCTCAAGGAGTCGAAGCTCTTAAAGGGGTTGTCATGGAACTTGAAGATTGCGGTTTTCCTCATCTCAAAGAGGTGAAAATAGGAAGTGACCCTGAAGAGGTATTTGGAGACGTCAATGTTGCCATTCTAGTGGGATCAAAACCCCGAGGACCTGGAATGGAGCGAAAAGATCTGCTGGAGGAAAACGGAAAGATTTTTGTGGGGCAAGGGAAGGCACTTAATGACGCTGCGGCAAAGGATGTAACAGTTTTTGTTGTGGGAAACCCGTGCAATACAAATTGCCTTATTGCGATGCACAACGCTCCTAATATCCCTCGGTGTCAATTTCATGCGATGACTCGACTTGATCAGAACCGCGCTCAGTATCAACTTGCTAAAAAAGCCGGGGTAAATGTCAACAAAGTTGAAGATATTGTGATTTGGGGGAATCATTCTGCAACTCAGGTTCCTGACTTTATCAATGCTAGAATTGGGGGAAAGAAGGCAATGGATGCTATTAAGGATCGCCCATGGCTTGAAGGGGAATTTATGCAAACAGTCCAGAAGAGAGGAGCTGCGGTTATTGCTGCTCGTGGAAAATCTTCTGCTGCATCTGCTGCCAACGCTATTTTAGATGGTGTGCATGCTATTTTTAATCCGGGACCGACTTTTTCTTCTTGCATATGTTCAGATGGAAATCCTTACGGAGTTCAGGAAGGGTTGATCTTCTCCTTTCCTTGCGCTATGACAAGTCCTGGACAAGTTAAAGTTGTTGATGGGTTTGAAAGGGACGCTTTTCTGAAGAAGAAGATTGCCCTTACAGAAAAAGAATTGTTAGAAGAAAGAGATGCTGTTAGCCATCTCCTCAAATAAGGTGAAGTTATGGACGATGTCCTTTTCCAGGTGACCAAAGATCAACTCGAAACCGGGATGCGGGGGTACCCAGTAGGGTATTGCATGACATCTTCAGTCGATCCCATTAAAGGGCTTTTTTACTGTGGGCGACCTATTTCTGAGCTCTATAAATGGGAGCCGGAGCGTATCTTATATCTTCTGCTTCACGGAAAAGAGGGGAGTTCCTCAGATATTTCAACCTTTAGTGGAGAATTAAAAAATAGGGCCCACTGTTCAAGTGCTGTGATTAAGCACATTGAATCCCTTCCAAGGCAGGGGCACCCAATGAAGCTTTTTAACGCAGCCCTCCTTGTTCTTGGAATGCTCGAAGGGCAGGGGAATTATAAAGAGGACTGCATGAATCTCATTGCAAAACTTCCTCATTTAGTTGCTGCTGTGGTCAATTATCATGCTGGCTGGGGTGAAACACCTCCTCCAAGCGGCGAGCTGGGCTACATGGAAAGCTTTGCTCGCATGCTTAATGTCCCAAATAGTGATAAAACGCATTTAGCGGAGGTCTTCCGTCTTTTCAATATTCTTCATTACGACCATGGAGGTGGGAATCTTTCCTGTTTTGTCGGGAAGGCCATCGCCTCTGGGCTGGAAGAAATGTACGGATCGATCTGTGGAGCAATGTGCGCTCTTGCAGGTCCCCGTCACGGAAAGGCAAACCAGGATTGTTTGACCTTTGTACGCAGTATTCTTGATGAGGTGGGAGAAAATGCTTCAGCCTCTGATGTGGAGAATTTGATCCGAAAACGACTTGAGGCTAAAGAGCTTGTTTTTGGATTTGGCCATGCTGTTCTCCGCGCTGAAGATGCTCGAGCGACAATTTTCTACGATTATGCTCAGGAGCACTTTGCCGATCACCCTCTTGTAAAGATCGCTATGCTTCTCCGAACAGAAGGGCTCAAAGTCTTGAAGGAAAATCCCAAGATCTCGAATCCCTATCCCAATGTTGACGCGATGTCAGGAACAATCCTAACTGCTGCTGGTTTCCCCCATCCTGAGTACTATACCGTGCTTTTCGGCCTGTCACGCTCCGTCGGAATTGCCATTCAGACTGTTTACGAAAGACTAGAAGCTAGAGGTGGTAAGGGGACTCCTATTGTTCGACCTCGCTACCTTTATAAGGGGCCTTAGGTTGTGTCGTCACGAGTTGCTGGTCTCTTTTTATACGTTAAGGTTTTGCTAAAACCTCTAATTGCTCTAGATAGTGTCGTCATGAGATAGAAGCCCAAAGAGCGATACAACGAATTTGCACTGCAGCTATGAATGAAGCTGTGTTTTTGGCATATCGAGTGGCTATTCCACGCCATCGTTTTAGGTGGAGAAAAGCATTTTCTACAAGGTGTCGAAGCTTATATAGTTCTTTATCAAATTCTCTCCATTTTTTGCGATTTAACCTCAGAGGAATGACTGGATTTATGCCCTGACTCTCGGCTTGCAATATAATTGCGTCACTATCATAAGCTTTATCGGCGAGCAAATGCTCTGCTGAAATACCTTGGATCAAGAAATTTGCTTGAGTACTGTCATGAGTGGTATCATGCGCATCCACGGCCAAGTGTATTTTTGTGTTAAGCCCCTTTTTGTCCGACTCATGTCTTGATTACTGCCTTTAGCTCCCGATGCATGAGGGTGCCCCTTAATATGGATCGCATCTATCATGAGCCATTCATAGTCAGGATCTTCCACTAAACATTCAAGCAACGCTTCCCAAATTCCAGCATCCCGCCAACGACAAAAGCGACGGTGAGTGTTTTTCCAATCTCCATAATCAGGTGGTAAGTCTCTCCAAGGAGAGCCTGTTCGAAGAATCCAGAAAACAGCGTTAATGAACAGACGGTTATCTTTTGCTACGGCGCCCCAACCCCCTTTTCGACCTGGCAGGTGAGGAGCTAACAATTCCCAGACTTTATCTGAAATATCGTGGCGACGATGCGATGCTTTTCCCATAGAAAATTCCTTTGTTGCATTGGTATAAGACAGCAAAGTATATCAAATTCAAAATTTCTTGACGACACTATCTAGAACCTTAGGTTTGAATTATTCTTTTGAGTCTGTTAGAGTGATCTCATGACATTTGAAGATATTGAGCACATTTTTAACCGCGCCCTCCGCTTTTCTTTTTCGAAAAAGAAGCTCTTCTTTATGTTTCCTGTCTTGGTTATATGTGGACTTATGCTTGTCTTCTGCCGAGCCTTAGCAGTTAATGCGGGGCAATGGGTGGTTCTTAGTTTAACCTTTTTACCGGTATTTTTGTCCTCGGGGCTACTTCTTGCAGCAGGCGTTGTTTTAGCGCGGGTGTATCATCATGAAGTGAAGATGATTCCCCTTAGATTTAAGAAGATTTTATCGCAATCATGGGAGCTTCTTATTGGCGTTTCATATTTGACCTTTCCTCTTCTTTTAGCGTATTTGTTTCTTTGGATGGTCATGGGAATCTTCTATTTGCTGAAAGAGATTCCTGGACTTGGAGATGTACTTGGCGTGATTTTGGCCTTTGGACCTTTTTTGCTCGTTTTAGGTTCGCTGGTTCTGTCCTTTTTTAATTTGTTTTTACTCTTCTTTGCGACTCCACACATTGCTTTAAATTCGCGATTAAAGCTCAAGCTTGCTGAAGATATTTATTGTCGCTTCAAGGAAAATCTTTTTTCAAATCTTGCTCTCTTCTTGTTAGGGCTTGTTCCTCTTCTATTGGGAGTGGGGATCCTCTCTCTTGCTGCATTCTTAACAGGTGTCAACTTTTTTATGCACACGGAGACGTTGGCAATTGCCCTCCAATGGTTTTTTGTCATGATTCCCTTTTGCGCAATGCTTACTCCAGGAATTCTTTTCTTTTTTAATTTTGCCGTTGAGAGTTATGCTCTAGTGCAGAAGAAATATCCTAAGATGACTGCATGAAAAAAATTGCTATTATTGGCGCTGGCTTTTCTGGTCTAGGCGCTTGCTACCACCTCCTGCAAATGGGGGGAGATATTACTGTTTTTGATGGGAAAGGAGTTGGAGGTGGCGCCTCTGGTGTAGCCTCAGGATTGCTTCATCCCTACCCTGGAGAAACAGCACGTCTTTCTTGGAAAGGTGAAGAGGGGCTTGCTGCAACAAATGAGCTCTTGAAGATTGTGGGGCCAGATGTTTACAAAAAGACAGGGATCCTAAGATTTGCACTTACAGAAAAGCAAGAAAAAGCTTTTAAAGAGCGGGCAGAAGAGCGAGAAGATGTCGAATGGTGGAGCGCTGAAAAGTGTCACGCTTTTGCTCCAGGAAGTCATTACCTCCCTGGTATCTTTATTCGCTCTGGAATCACCGTTCACGCAAGCCTTTACTTAAAGGGGCTCTGGAAGGTATGTGAAGAGCAAGGAGCGCGTCTTGTAAAACAAAACGTTTACCTCTCTGATCTAAGGGGATTTAATCAGGTGGTTCTAGCTTCTGGAGGGGGTGTGCGTGCGTTTGAAGCAGGAAAATCTCTTGATCTGAGGTTTAACAAAGGGCAGATTCTTGTGTGTCAAAAACCCAAGTACTGGAAAAAAGCATCAAGTGTTATTGGAAAAGGGTATCTTGCCATGAGTGAAAGGGAAGACAGGTGCTATCTAGGATCGACGTATGAGCGGGACTATATGACGGAGCAGCCTTGCTTGGGAACTGCGGTGGATTTGATTTTGAAACAGATTGGGAAGTTTATTCCCGCGACCGGAGCTTTTAAAGTTGAAGGGTGTCATGCAGATATCCGAGTATCAAATCGCAAAAACTATCACCCTATCGCTCAAAAGTTGGATAAAAATCTTTTTGTCCTTACTGCAATGGGGTCAAGAGGGCTCCTTTACCACAGTTACTTAGGAAAGGCCTTAGCAGAAACTATGATGGAAGAGGTACTAGTTTGAAACTTCTTTTTTTGGGGTCAGGTGGGTCGATGGGGATTCCTGTGATCGGATGCTCATGCGAAACTTGCACGTCTTCAGATAGAAAGAACAAGAGATATCGTCCTTCAGTGCTTTTGACTAAGGGAGAGAAGCGATTTTTGATAGACATCGGTCCCGACTATCGCACCCAAGCGCTTAAGTACGGAGTAGACACCCTTGATGGTTTGATCGTAACCCATTCCCACTATGACCACATCGCAGGACTTGATGAACTTCGGATCTACACATTTCGTCAAAAAAAACCTGTTCCCTGCTTGCTTTCTCGAGAAACCTATGAAGAGCTAAAAGTCCGTTATCACTATTTTTTACCTAAGGATTCTGTTCACGATACAAAATGTAAGTTCTCGATTCTTGATGAGGAGAATGGAAAAACAGTGTTTCAAGGATTGGATGTGGAGTATTTTTCTTATGTTCAGATAGGAATGAAGGTGAATGGGTTTCGCTTTAACAACCTTGCCTATGTTACCGATATTATGGAATATGACGAGTCGATTTTTGATTCTTTAAAAGGATTGGACATACTAATATTGAGTGGAAGGCGATGGGAGAAATCGGTTGCGCACTTAAGCATCGATGAGGGAATCGACTTTGCAAAAAAAACAGGTGCAAAAAAAATATATTTTACGCACATTTCTCATGAAATAGAACATGAAAAAGACTCTAGGGACCTTCCTGAAGGTTTTTTTCTTGCATACGATGGACTTGAAATCGATTTATGAACCTACCCTACTATTATAAACGACACCCTTTTGGGTCTTTGTTACCAGAATTTGATCCCTCTTTTTACCCTACTTTACTAAGTGGGGCGTGCAAAGAGGGATCAAATTCTGAAAAAAAATACTTCAAAATTCTGGCATTTATAATAGTGGGATAGTTTCATGAAAGAAGATAAACTCTACGAAGATATTAAGTATGAAATTAGCGACTTAAAAACGGCTTTGATTGCAGGCGGTTATGATCGAGCGCGAGATTTGCCCCTTTGCAAAGAGCATCTTGATGAGCTTGCGTCCCTTGCTTATACTTATGGTTTTGAAGTTGTAGGGAATGAACCGTGTTCGATCCGGTCTATTGACGCAGCCCTTTTTTTTGGAAAAGGAAAAGTTGAAGAGCTTCGAGTAAAAGCGGAAGAGCTAAATGCTGACGTGATAATATTTGATAATGAAATTTCTCCCAACCAACAACGTAATCTCGAAAGAATTTTTAAGAAACCTGTGATTGACAGGACAGAGCTTATCTTAGAAATTTTTTCGCAAAGAGCTCAAACAAAAGAGGCGATGTTGCAGGTAGAACTTGCGCGAAGCCACTACCAACTCCCAAGGCTTAAACGACTGTGGACTCACCTCTCTAGACAATCCTCTGGAGGTGGAGGCTTTCTAAAAGGGGAGGGGGAACGACAGATTGAATTAGATAGGCGTCTCGTTCGCAAGAGAATCACGCGTCTCAGAAAAGAAATTGAAGAGGTGCGTCATCAGCGTGAAGTGCAGCGCCGTGCGCGGAATCGTTCGGGGGTTCCGACCTTTTCTATTATTGGATATACCAATGTAGGGAAATCTACCCTTCTTCGCGCTCTCACGGACGCGGAAGTCCTCGTGGAGGACAAGCTTTTCGCGACACTTGATACAACAACCCGAAAGTTTGCTCTTCCCAATCATCAAGACGTCCTTTTGATCGATACTGTTGGGTTCATTAGAAAAATTCCTCATACGCTTGTTGCTGCCTTTAAAAGCACCCTTGAAGAAGCGGTTTTGGCCGATATTTTGCTTCACCTCATCGATGTGAACCATCCTCTTGCAGAAGAGCATGCGGAGTCGACTTACGAAGTCCTAAAGGAGCTAAGCACTGAAAAAAAACCGATCATCACCGTTTTAAATAAGGTTGATGCTCTTGAAAACAAAGCGCTTGTTGCCCGCTTTAAGCTAAAGTATCCCCGTGTGGTTGCGATCTCAGCGCTCACAGGAGATGGGTTTGATGAGCTTTTGCAGATGATGATGGATGTTCTCAAAGACTTGCGGAAAGTTGTAAGTCTTCGTATTCCTCAAAAAGACTATGCTCTTGTCAGTGAACTTATGCAAGAAGGGAGAGTCGTTCATCAAGACTATGAAGGGAATGATGTACTTATCGAAATTGAAATTCCAGCTCATCTAGAGCATAAGGTGCGGGAGTATATCGAAGATGACAGCACTTGCTCAAATTCCTAAAGAAGAGCGCCCTCGTGAGCGTCTTCTTCAACAGGGAAGTGACGCCCTTTCACTTACCGAGCTTCTTGCAATCTGTTTAGGAAGTGGCAGGCGCGGTGTTTCCGTAATTCGTCTTGCCGAAGAACTCCTTGCGCGTTTTGGGAGCCTATCAAACCTCTTTGAAGCCTCCGTTCAAGCTCTCATAGAAGTAAAAGGAATTGGAATAGCCAAAGCGGTTCAGCTTAAAGCAACTTTTGCCCTTGCTAAACGGATTAACTATCTTGCCTATCGCCCTAAATACCCTGTCTATGGTCCAGATGACCTCCACGCCTATATTGGTCCAAAACTTCGTGATAAAAAACAAGAATGTGTTGCCATTATGCTCCGTGATGCGCAAGGAAACCTCTTTCATGATGAAATTCTTGGTATCGGAACCCTCACTCAGGTGATTATCCACCCCCGAGAGGTTTTTCACAATGCCCTCTGCCGCCGTGCTGCGAGCCTCGCTCTTGCTCACAACCATCCTAGTGGTGACTCTTCCCCCTCAGTGGCTGATATTGAGCTCACTAAACTTCTTGCCACTTCTGGGCGTCTTCTAGGCATTCCCCTTGATGACCACCTTATCATCGGTAGCTCCAGCTACACCTCTCTCTGGAAGGAGGGAATCATTAAATCTAACGGATACACCTCCTGAACTCGTAGAAAGTCTAAGTTGTTTATTTTAAGATTTCTGAGGTTTAGTAACAAAACCTATTTATAAAATATTGATTATGATATAATTATACTTAACATATTAATGGAGTAAGGAAGGGTGTGTGCTAAAATGAGCGATGCAATTCGGTGCTCAAATATCATAAAACAGGTAAACAACCACGGAAATGAAGGTGGCCTTCTTACCAGTGACATTGGTTTGGAAAATGGTGTGACATCGCGATCATGTTGTTTTTGCTTAGATCGTCTTTGGTCATGGATAAAGGGCGTGAGCTTCGACAAAAATGAAGTGGCTAAGTCTATCAATACAGCCTTTCAAGGTGTAAATTTGAGTCGTTTGCAAGTCTCCAAAGAAGAATTAAACCTCTTTTGTCAAAATCTTAATCAATTAGGTGTTACCTTTGCCAAAGGTCGCAGATTTGATCAAAGCCTAATGGGAGTTATATCTGCAACGGGTACGCATGTTTTCCAAAAAAAACCAACTAGGCAAACCCCTTGTGTGAGGAATACACCCCAAAAAAACTTAACTGGACATATGGGGGGAACTTCAGCGGCACGCCCATCTTTTAGAAGCCCTGTCGTACATAGGGTGCCCTCAGAAACAACTCCGTTGCGAGACTGTCGCAGTCAGTCTCACTCACCACAGGTTAGCAGAAGAGGAGTCGTAGCGTCAGGAGAGGCTAAAAAGTCTCGAGCCTTTCTTGCATTCTATCGCAATGAAGAAAAAGGTAAGAATGGGTTTTCGATTGATGGGATTCTAAGGTTCAAAGAATCTGAAGTTGAAAGACATCACAATTTTATTCAGTGGATCTTCCCTACATACAGTCAGAGTGGATTCTGTAGCTATGCACCAACTCTAAACAGAGAAATTGTGCAGGCATTTAAGACGGATGGAAATCTTTGTTCTAAACAAAAGCAAGCTTTAGCTCTCATGCTTGATCATTATGGACTGCAGCTCGATTCTCGGACAGATAAAATTTCAATTAATCCTAGTAAGTTTGCAGCAAAAAAAGGGAACTTTTTCATCAACGGTTCACACAACCTTTTAAGGATCTCGAGGATTCTTTCGAGCTTGACGATCCTTGGTCAGCCTGAGCTTGCTGTGGAGTTCTACAATTGCCTAAAGATGCTTTCTGAGGGTCCTGAGCCAAGGCTCAAAGATACCTTGAAAAGATACTGGCATCCTGTTGTAAGAAGATATCTTTAATTATATAACCCATAATCTATTTAACATCAATAGTTTATATTTAATTTAGCGGAAAGAGTAGAGGAGTCTAAGTGTCTTTCTGCTTATCTTAAAACACTAAATAATTTATTACAAGATACTTAAGACTTTGTAATGAATTTGTAAATAAATGTATATTTATGTTATAATTTACTTATAAAAAGAATTTAAGGGAACTAAGAATATGAGCGATGCAGTTCGGTGCTCAAATATTATAAAGCAAGTAAACGACCACGCAAAAAGTGGCCCTCTATTTACAAGCGATATTGGCTTGGAGACGGGTGTTAAAACACGATCATGTTGTTTTTGCTTAGATCGCCTTTGGTCATGGATAAAGGGAGTGAGCTTTGACAAGAATGAAGTGGCTGAGTCTATCAATACAGCTTTTCAAGGTGTAAACTTTAGCCATTTGAACGTCTCCAAAGAAGAATTAAAACTCTTTTCTCAGAACTTAGTTCAACTGAACTCAAAATTTAGCAAGGGTAGTCAATTTGATCAAAAACTTGGGAGCGTTATAGCCTCAGTAGGAACTCACGTTCTCCAAAAAAAGACAACTCGGCAAGAATTGCTTACTCCTAAGGCTGCGACTCAAAGAACAACAGTCAGAACCGGACATATGGATGGGGCATCAGCAGCGCGTTCCGATTTGCGAGGACCTACTCTGAGTTCGTCGTCTATGCATACTTCATTTTCACCCATAAGGACGCCACTTCTAAGCCAGTCAAAAGCTCCAGTTCACGTGAAAGGGGGGGGGGCTACAGGACTTAGAGGGATTCCAAACCACTCATCGAATTGTTTTGCGATTTCAGCCTATCAAATGGTTAAAAGTAATCCAGCTTTATACGATGCTATTTTCAATGCGCCGTCATTCAAGCGAGACAAGCGCTTTGATGCTTTGCGAGAATTTGACCGCAAGTATGATTCAGGAATTCAATTAACAACAGCTGATATGCAAAAAGTAAGAACAGAGTGTTTAACACAGTTTCATATTCCGTCTCATGAACACCAAGATGCTTATGAAGTGTTAACTTTAGCGTTATTTGACCACCTTACTCCTACAAGTGCGATTCGAAGCACGGCTATCTATGAGTTCACAGTTGCTCCGGATAGGGTAGATGCAGCTCTTCGTGGGATGGATGGCGTGCAGGTAATAGATCGCACGTTGAGACCAGGGACTGGGCCCTTTTCATCAGATCAAGTGACCGTGCGTGTTCGCAGAAACTTTAAAACGGATCCGGTATCGTCACTTGCGATTACTTTAGACCGAGCTCCGTCTGGAGCCAGTTTGGAAGAAGCAATTGTCCGTGATCTATCTGAGGGTAGAGGCGATACCTTTAATCTGTCTCCAACGATTACTGGAAGACAAACAGAAAAGCAAGTCACTTTCACACCTGGAAGAGAAGTGACAATTGCTTTAAAACGCTTCGATAATCACGGCAATAAAATTTCTAAACAAGTGTCAGTTCCAAATGGTCAAGTCCAACTAGGAGAGGGTGGACCCCATACAGTGAAAGGTTTCATCGTTCATTTGGGTCAAACTAGACGTTATGGTCACTATGTCGAGTATCAGAAAGTCGGAGATCAGTGGTACCTAAATGATGACCGTAGTTCGGACCCAGTTTCGACAGCGGCAGCACTTAACGCAATGCGGGATGCCTACGTTCTTTATGCTGAAAGAGCCTAAGCTTCTTTTGGTGCTTACTAGATCTTCAGTAAATCTAGAATAAAGTGTGTTAGATCATATTCGGGTTCAGAAGGATACGTTAGACTGAGTTTGGAAGCTGTTTCCTTTGAAAGTCGTCGAAATAGATCAATTGTGGCAGATAGATCTTTTTGGCTATCAGCCGAATCAAAGTGACCAAATACATTGTCCAACGCTTTTAGAATTTTACTGACCAAAGGTCACGGCGCTTAATGTACTTGGCGACATGGTAAATTTCAAACCAGAACTCTCGAACAAGGTCTGTAAATTCTCTTTCAGAAGGTAGAGGTATTCGGAACCCGGTATCAAAAGGCTGAGGCAGTTTTTTTGTTAGGTTTTTCTGATCAAGGAGTATCGTATATCCGCAGTTAAATCCTTGAGACATCTTCTGAAGTATTTCAATTGGATAAAAGGCAAAGTCGACTTTCACTCCACCCTCGAAGATTACCAATCTTGTTGGAATGAGTGTTTCTTCGCATAGAAAAGATTCTGAGATCCAGACCCATACTTTAGCTATGCGGCTGATCCATTTATCGCTCTTGATAAACGGCGTACTTGAGCTGCAAAAGACTGCCAAATCATAGTCAGAAAGGGTGTCGACTCGCTGGCGAGCTCCTCTGTAACCAACCAGTATATTAGTGTTTCAATAGTCTCTTCAGATTGGGCCCACTTGATGCGTTCTTTTTCAGTGAGAGTTGCCAACACTATTCCTCGGGTATAGAGCAGGAATCTCTAGTTCACCACACTACACTTATTGAAGTCAATTAAGCGCAGTGTGGTGAAAGGGGGTTTATGACAAGTTATTTTCTGCGAACACTTCCATTGCTTCAGCTAGAAATGGAGCAAGGCGCAGATGAAAAGGTTCCATCTGTTTGATGCACCCAACTAGTTTTCTGTAGATATTGTGGGCGGTTTCAACGTGCTTTTCCCTATCGGCTTTTTCCCAATTTTCAGTGTTCGCCTTTTTTGTGCTCTTTAGTACAATTGTCTCTGCAGCAGTGTTATTACTATTGGAAGTTCCTATGAAATAGGATTCGCTCCCCTTTCCTTCTGCCCAGATGTTAAAACCTTTATAGATTTTTTTATCTTTCATCTCTTGACCTCCCCTAAGGTGTGATATTGTTTTATCAATCGTCTTGATAAGTGTAGTGGTTCTTTCAAGACGTTTTTTAAGGACTCCTTTGTGCGAATGCAGCGCTTTGATTTTGTCAAAGTCATTGCTTTCAAGGATCCTCTTGATATCATCCAAAAGTAGATCAAGCTCATGGTAAAAAAAGGGTTTGCTGAAGTCTTAGTATTTGTTCTTCTTCATAGTATCGATAACCATTACTTCCGTAGTAAGCAGGTTTCAATAACCCAACCTCATCGTACCAACGAAGAGTGCGGATGCTAACTCCTGAAAGCTCAGGTAATTTCTTTACTGTATAGCTCAAATAGCCTCTCCTTTGAATGATTAATAAAAGCATAAGGCGTTACGTAACGAGAGGGTCAAGTAGAAGTTATATCTCTCTATTTATAAAGAAGATATTTATAGAAAGAAGCTGGTTTTTACAAGCTCAATAGCGCCAGTGGCAAACATCTGAACCGCAATGAGGGCAACGATCATTCCGCCTAAGCGCTCAAAGGCAACAAGTCCTTTTTCGCCAAGCCCATATTTGAAAAATGAGGAAAGAAGTGCAATCGCGCAGGAGATAACCATTGCACCGCAAATAATTCCTGTCATGAGGAGCGGGTTTTCTACCCGTGATGAGTAGAGCATTACAGCAGTGATGGAGCCAGGACCTGCAATAACAGGAGTGGCAAGGGGAACAATCATCGGCTCATGTTGAGGCCCTTTTTCCTTATCTTCCTTAGGGAAAATCATGGGAATGGAGATGAGGAGGAGGAGGATCCCTCCGGCCATTCCCAGGATATGTTCATTGATCCCAAGAACATTGAAAATACCACTTCCAAAATAGTTGAAGAGGAGAAGAATTACGAGGGCAAATCCAAATTCTCTAAGGAGGATGAGGCGTTGCTTTTGGATGGAATAGCGACCAAGTAGAGAAAGATATAGGGGGATATTTCCTAGGACGTTAATGACAAAAAATAATGCAACTGCCATTGAAACTGGACTTTGAGGCATAAAAATTCTCCTTTGATCAGACTAGTATAGACACTTCGTGAATTTTTTCGTAGGAATTTCCAGGGGAAGTTGGCATAATACCCTGCATGAAGAAATATAAAGTTGTCACTTTAGGGTGTAGAACTAACCAATATGAGTCGCAGGCTTTTCTAGACCAACTTAAGAAACAGGGGTACGAGGAAGCTAGCGATGGGGACAGGGCTGATCTATGTATTGTAAATACTTGCACTGTGACCCAGTCTGCGGATAAGCGTTCACTCTATCAAATCAGGAAGCTTGCTCGCGACTACAATCCCTCGAAGCTGGTGGTGACGGGGTGTCTGGCAGAGCGTTCAAAAAAAGAGCTTGAGGCTCTTCCTGAGGTGACGGATGTCATTCCCAATAGAAAAAAAGAAGAACTTCTTCCCACGGTTTTTCCTGAAATGGAATGGCCAGAGTTCCGTATCGAGCGGTTTGAAGCGCATACCCGCGCTTTCGTGAAAATTCAAGATGGATGTAATTCATACTGTAGCTACTGCGTGATTCCGTTTGTGCGGGGGCGTTCTCGTTCTAAAAAGATGCTCGACATCCTACGAGAGATCGATTCGCTTGTTGAAAATGGATATAAAGAAGTCGTCTTGACGGGAATTAATATTGGAGACTTTGGTCCTGAAAGGCTAAGTGATTTGGTGCGACAAGTCGACAAAGTAGAAGGTTTGGAGCGGATTCGTATTTCATCTATTGATCCTGATGAGGTCGATGATGATCTTCTTGATGCTGTGATTAATGGAGAAAAAACGTGTCCTTCCATGCATATTGTTCTTCAATCAGGCTCAAATATGACCTTAAAACGGATGCGGCGCAAGTACACTAAACAGGATTTTTTGGATGCAACTGCAAAGCTCCAAAAAGCGCATCCTTTATTCACTTTTACAACTGACATTATTGTCGGTTTTCCTGGTGAAACTGAGGAAGAGTTTGAGGAGACATTGCAGCTGATGCAGGAGGTCCGTTTTGCAAAGGTTCACATGTTTCCCTATAGCGACCGTCCCAAGACAAGGGCTTCACGGATGCCCAATAAGGTTCCTCAGGAAGTGATTGCAGAAAGAAAAGCAAAGCTCTTAGAAGTGGCAAACCAAAATGCTTTTTCTCTTCGAGAGGATCTATTGGGCCAAGAGTTTTCAGTCTTACTAGAAACAGAAGAACGTCCAGGTTATTTGATGGGGCATACGGAAAATTTCCTTCCTGTATTTGTCCCCAAAAAAGACCTTCGACCCAATACATTAATTAAAGTAAAAATCGCAGGTAACAACCCTGAAGGTTTCATCGGTGAAAATAAAGCTGACAGAAAAATACAAACCCTTTTCGCATGAAGCTGGGACCTCCCTACTCATTCCTAGAAGCTCTTGGAAAGCGACAATATTCCCAGCAAAGATTCAGTTAGAAAGTCTCCTATCAATTGGTGGAAAGCAGGTGCTTTCTGTGACCCCTCATTTACGAGGACCTCTGAAACGGTTTACTGTGATGCAAGATTTAGAGAGACATTGGGTTCGCGTATTCGGAGAGGGACCTCAAGGATATTTTTCTTACCGCCTTGTAGCTTCTTCACATGAAATTATCCTCTTTTTTGAAAGAGGGCCTGAAGAAGGGATTTCATTTACTTTTGAGGGAGAAACAAAAATTCTGAGGCGCAAAGAAGAGCTGATTATCCCTACGACGCTTTCAGCATTTCCAAAAATGCGCGGCGAAAAAATGCATTTTGGGTGTTCTAAAAAGCAAGATTGGTCTCTTGTTAGAAGGAGACAAAGCGTTGAAGAAATTCTTCCCGTTTGGTTCGAGCTTGGAAAGCATGTGCCGAGTCATCCAATTTTAAACGCAGGCACATCACGCCTCCTTGCATCTTGCCAAAAGCAGATTGAAGCAAAGGAGAACGATAAAATTGGAACCTCCTTTATCGATCTTTTTAAAGCTGGGTTTGAAGGGATCCTTTCTCCACGCCTTACCGATGCAGACCACCTTGGATATCAAGAAGAAGAGGATGTGATTCCAAAAGAGGCGTCTCCTCTTGTTCTTCTTGGGGAAGGTGCTCGTTTGATCCGCAGTCTTCTCGTCCAGAAACGGGGAAAAGGGATTGCAATTCTTCCTTGCCTTCCTAAAGAACTTCACGCAGGGCGCTTTACCCACATTCAACTAAGTGACACCTTGATCGCTGATTTGGAATGGTCTAAAAAATTGATCCGTTGTCTAGTGCTTCACCCTAAAGAGGATCAGGAGATCACCTTTACTTTCCAATCTTCTATCGATTCATTTCGATTGCGTTTGGGGAGAAGGGGCCGCGGAAAGACTCTCAAAGCCGGAGGAAAAATGACTCTCAAAGCGGATACCCTTTATATTCTCGATCGTTTTCAAAAATAGAGACAATGGAGATGCCAAACGCTGACTTTCCCTTTCACTGAATAGAAAAAAGGCACCTTGCTTTGGTGCAAAGGTGGCTGCAAAAGAAGCATATTCAACCCTATTATTTTGGAGAAGGGCTTCAGAACACCCTAAAGAATCTAGAACTTGCGGCTGAAGGGATTGAGGTATAACCGAATGTTGTGTCTGGGAATAAATGAGCGTATCCTTGGAAAGTTGAATAAATTTTCCATAAATAAGGAGATCCGCTCATGGAAAAGTATGATGAATTACCAGGATTTCAGCAAGGTTTAGAAGAGCTAGTTCGTGAGGGAGCAAGAAAGATGCTTTATCAAGCGATTGAAAAGGACTATCAGCAACAAACATTGCTAGGCTAACCAAGATTTGGGAAGAAGAGTATGAAAAGTGGCAAGACCGAGATCTATCAAGCAAAGAGTACATTTATTTTTGGGCTGCTTTAGAAGAGGAGTTTCCTGGATGTGCTCAGCAACGTTGCTGGGTAAACAAAACTGCTTCTATGACTATCCAGCCCAGTATTGCAGCACATCAGGACGACAAACCCGATAGAATCAACCTTTGTATAGCTAAAGTGACTTAAATTAGTTATAGGCAGTGCTCCTTGAAAAGTTCGTCTATTCCACATTGATATTTTCTTCGCTTAGACTTTGCCTGTGCCCACTTGTGTTCAATAGGGTTTAGATCAGGAGAATAGGGAGGAAGATACTCCAAGGTATGGCCTGCAGCCTGGATCTTCTCTTGCATAGATTTGCTTTTATGGAATGAAGCATTATCCATAACCAGAATACTTTCAGAGGGAAGTTTCGGTAGCAAGTCCTCCTCTGCCCAAATGGAAAAGGCATCTGTATTAATATTGCACTCGAATAACGCAAGTGTAAGGAGGCTTGTTCCAAGTAATGCCCCTATTGCATTTGTTCTTCCTTTTGCTCCCCAATCATGAGTGCCAAAACATCGCTGTCCTATTTTGGAGTAACCGTGGGTGCGGGGCATATCATGGGCAAACCCGCTTTCATCAATATATATAACTAAAACTAAATATTTTAGCTATATGGAATAGAAAAGCGGGGACGCGAAGCAGTGGGATATAATGGACGTATCGGACATATAGATTTCACTCCAGTCTTGAGAGATAGTGCAAAAACATTCACAGGCAGTAAAATTCCTTTTAAAGATGCAGCTGCACGATCAACTAACCCTATAAAACTTGGATACAAAAAGAAATTCCCTGGATTATTTGACGGAACAGAGAACTCTTTTGAAGATTTTCCTGAAGAATGGATAGAAAATTACTACTAGTCGAGTGGCCACCCCCCATTGCTGAGGAGCAGTGATCTCATCCCGAAAAAGTGGACAGTTATGATATAGACTCTTCAGAACAGGCAACTGCTGTGAGATTAGTAAGAGAAGAAGGCTTCCTCAGGTTATTCCGGATCCTGCCTATGAAAACATTGCCAATTTTCACCTTGAAAAGCACCTCTAAGAAACAAGCCGAGCAAATCGATGCAAAAAGCGCCTATGACAAGCTGATTTCGGCTAAAATTTGACCAATCAAAAATAAGCGTGATTTTCTCTTTTTTTTAGACGTTTTTCCTTCTCCTAAGCTTCTTACATACCTCGCTTTCCGTAAAACCAACACAGCGCAATTTTAGGCCTTGTTTTTCTTGAGCCTCTATGAAATTTTCCGTTATGCTAGTCTTTTCCTCAAAACAACACGAAAAGGCCCCTTCTTATGACAAATCTAGCAATGCAAATGGTCTCAAGCCTGCAGAAAAACATCTCCAATATTGAAGAATCGCTTTCACATAAATTTAACAACACAGACCTACTCATGAGAGCATTTATGGACTCAAGCTTTCCATTAGTTGGGATGGTCAGCGACGGCGGAGAAACCAATGAAGATTTCGTATGGCGTGGAAATTACATATTGCAGCTTGTGGTTGCAGATTCCATAAAGGCGAACCACCATGCAGCTGACAAGGCCACAAAAAATACCATGCTAAATAAGCACATTAGCAACGACGCCCACATTAAATATCTAGATAAGCTCCAGGTATTCAATCACTACCTGTATCAATGCCCCCATGGACTGATCAATCCGGATGCACAGATAGCGCCCTTCAAAGAAAAATGCTTTAAGGCGATACTCACTGCTGTATATCTCGATGCTGGGAAGTCTCTAGAGCCGATACATGGTATGTTTGTTGATAAATTCAATATTGAGCTGGAGGATTCTTTAGAATTTGCTGAAAAGAATTGGAAGAGCCTCTTAAATGAATGGGCACAAAAGAACCGTATGGGGCAGTTAATCTTCTCTCTCGCAGAACGAAACGGTCCTGATCATGCTCCAATGTTCAAAGTAAAACTGACCCTGAATGGTGACGATATTTCTACAGGAGAAAGCACATCTAAGAAGCAAGCAGAACAAATAGCTGCGAAGACTGCTTACGAAAAGCTTGTTCCTAAACCGTGATTTATGGAAACATCTCTCTTTTTATAAAGGAGAAAAGAAAGTTTGTCAGCACATACACAATCGCCATTAACAAGCCATCTAATCAGCACAAAACAAGCCGCACAGATCATCGGTTGTTCTGTAGATTCACTCAAAGGCTACATTTCTAGAGGGGCTCTTCGTCCAAGCAAGACAGTTAGCGGTAGGAATTTCTACTGCGAGGAAAAGATTCGCAACTGCACGCCCCCAAGCAAAGTCCATAGGGGAAAGTTTCCTTCTTCTCGATCGAATACAGTCTCTGGTATTGACGTAGTTGAAATGCGCGACGTCATCAAAAAATGGAGAACCTCCCCGCAGGATAATTCTTCCAGTGATGTAGAAATTGGAGTCTATACCGAAAAGATTCAAAGGTTAGAAATGGATATGAGAGCTACTCCACGGGAGTCTTCCGAATTTGTAGGCATGAGAAAACAGCTGGTGAAATATGTTTTTGAAAGAAGAAAGCTTTTGAATTATCTTCAAAAATCTCGTTTTAGCAGATACCTTAAGGCTATGAAGAGGATTAACAGTTAAAGGATAACGCAATGCGCCTTCGATTCTTCGCAGTTTTCAAATCCGTGCTCATGGTACTCTGTCTTCCAGCGATCATTTGGCATGTGCCCTTGAATGCAGAAGTTACTCTCCCCGCTCAACAAACGCAACCACAGGCCGCAGATTACACAAATTTTTCGCCTTGGGATTTGCTCAACTACGATACGTTGTCCTATCAAAGAATCACAGACTTTCTCTGGGAAATAGCATATGGAGAAACTCTTGAGAAAAACCTCAGCTCCGCACAAGCTAATCAATTCATGAACTTCGTAATTTTCTTAGCTAGAAATGGTCTGCAAGACGACGACATAGAAGGCAAATCTGCACTCGAAGAAGACATTAAGTGGTTAAGAGGCGAACCCAATAATTCAACGCTTGCTCTTGATGATGATGAAAACGAACGCAGTGAAGCTGGAAATTGGTGGTGGAATACCTCCTTAAAGGGATATGAAAATCAAGGCATTAAGATTATTCCAGCTGCGCTTTACGGGTCTCAAGCTCCAAGAATTATCAATTGTGGTTGGATTTCAAGCGCATGGAAGAGCACGAAGAAATTCGTTAAGAAACATAAGAAAGAAGTCATCATTGCAGCAGTTGTTGTAGTTGCTGCTACTGTGGTGATCGTTGCAACCAGTGGTGCTGCTACGCCTGCTGTCGTTGGAGGAGCTGTTGGTGCAGCAGGAGCTAGTGGTGGCGAAGACAAACCTAAGCCTAGGCAGCCTGTTAATAAAGCAGGGGAGGTGCATGTATATGATCACGACAGTGACTATGATAATTTGTGCGATAATTCATATTGCAACATTGATCAAACGCCAAGTATAACACTGACGCCTCAGCTAGAGCCCGTTACTGACAGAGCTGCCTTGCTAAAGGAAACTCTTGAAAGGCAAAACACCACAATAAAGGAAGAGCTGAGTCAAGAGCCTGTGATAGCTGCTGCAGCCGAAGGTCTAAATATTCCTCAGCAAGAGCAACCGTCTTTTCTATCAAAGGCAGCTGATAAGGCGAGAGAGGTTGGGTCTTACATCGCTCATGAAGTATATGACGGGGTTACAGATCAACTTGATGTTATATCTGGAGCGACAGGGTACATATCAGAAAAGCTCAATAATGCGTCAGAGTATCTCAGCAATATTAGTCCTTTTGAGAAAGATCCGAGAGAATCATTTCAAGAAAGCGTTTATGCAGGACATGAAAAAATTGATGAGGTTTTTGGCACAGAACATGCTAATATGTATTCTGACGAAGCAAAGGAAACTAGAGATAAGCTGACCACTGGGGTATTGCCTCCTCCTGGGAGTTTTAGTAATATAGCGAAGAATGGAAAGCCTTTAAGCCAAGCATATATAACTGCGCGGAATGGCGGGAAACATGCGCCACTTATAAGAAGGTATAAGGATGTATCTACTAAAGAAATCCAGAAAGGTATTCATAGTTATGAGAAGCAGATTGTCAAACATCAAGATAAGATTGCAAATCCTTCGAAGCATTGTCCAGGTTGGGATAATTTCCACCCAAATAGACAGAAAGCGCTTGTAAATGATGTATGGCCCAAAGAGATCATCAACTTTCAGGAAGAGAAAGAGGTTCTTAAAAATATTTTAGATGTGAGAGGGTAAACTTTAATGAAAAGCAAAGACTTAAGTAATTATATATTACATATGGTGGATCTAATTAAACACCAAGCTCTTGAAATAAAAAATGAAGCCAATCGAAAAGAGGGAGAAGATCTGTATAAAGAAGGGGAGTTAATGGCTTATTATTCAGTAATGTCTACTCTTAAAAATCACGCATCTTTCTATGATCTTGAACAAAAAGACATTGGTTTAGAAAACATGAATCTAGAATCAGATTTACTTGGAAAAAAGTAGAGCTTGTTTTGATCCAACAACTCTTCTCTAACCATCCCGTTTCTTCTTTTTACTTCCACGTGTTGCTTGAGCTAATAGAGCTACTCCCATAGCCGCACCAGCCCCAATGGCTAAAGCTCCTCCTCCCACAGCGCCCCAGTTAATACCAGGGGCTTCTGGTAGTGGCATTGCAGGGTTATATTGCTCCGTTGACGTGTTTCTATAGGGAGTGCTTGCTGGTGGAGGGAAGGGTGGCTCGCTATTTGGTGGAATGTTTCTTCTCGGTATGATAGGGACAATAGGGTTTTCTGAGGGGCCTGCAGCTTCTGCGGCTGTCATCATCTTTTTAGAGTCGCTTGCTGCTTTAATAGAAGCGCCACCGCCAACGACTGCTTCTGGAGTCCCAGTGCCAGTCTTGCTGAATCAAATGTGGAGCATTTGATTAATATAATACCATTCGTAAAAAATAACGTCATAAAATAGCCCACGGTCTTGAGCAGAGCCTTCTCACTCTGGTTGGAGTGTCAACAAATGCATTCCATGCATCGCAGCAGGCCATCGTAATCGCATCATAATCTTCATAACAGCGATTCGCTAGATGTTCATCTCGAAGCGTTTGCCATACTTGTTCTGTTGGATTCAACTCTGGAGAAACCGGAGGAAGCGGTAGAAGGCTTATGTTGCTAAACCTTTTAAGTCGCTTTGTTGTATGCCAAGCAGCTCTATCCAGCACAATAACTGCATGCCTTCCTTCAGGAATCTTCATGGAAATGTGCTCAAGATGCACAAGCATTGCTTCTGTATTTACAGCTGGCATTACAAGGCCTACAGCTTCATCTCTGACGGGGCAAATAGCTCCAAATATGTAAGCGTATTCAAATTGCTGCTGACGTGCGAGCCGAGGACGTGTTCCTTTATTGGCCCATGTACGGGTTACAGTGCCTCTTTGCCCCACTCTAGCCTCATCTTGGAACCAAATATCAACAGACTCTATTTCTACTCCTGCTGGCAATGCCTCAACTACTTTTTCTGAGAAGTTTTTTTAAAAGTCTCTTGGGCTTCTAAGTCTGCCTTGGGGTGAATTGATCGACCCGAGATCCAGACGAGGTCAGCCCTTTTCAATGTATTGTATACCGTCTTCAAAGATGGGTCGACTCCATATTTTGTTTTCATCAATTCCAAAATGTCTCTCCCTTTGATACGTCCACCTACTTTCTTCTCTTGCAGCTCTAAAACAGCTTGCCTGAATGCAGCTTGATTTTCTAGAGGTATCAATGGCTTCTTACCTCTACCCGGCTTATCTTTTAACCCTTCGAAACCTTCCGTTCTAAATCTCTTGATCCACCTCATCAAAGACCTGAGTTTCACCCGTACAAAGGCTGCTGTTTCTGTAAACGTCTTCCCTTCTTGGAGATGGGCAAATGCCAGAAACCGTCTCCTTTCTCTTGGACTCCCCTCTGTTTTAGCAAGCTTATCGAAATCGTACTGATCAAGTCCTTTTATCTGAGCGGCCTTTCTTCCTCTCAACACTCACCTCCTGTTAAACTCAAACAGCTTACATGAAAAGACCAATTAAATTTATGACTTTATTTTTTACGAATAGTATAACCCGATCCTTAGGGGATGGGTGAATTATTATGGTCGATTCTACAAAACTGCTCTATACCCAGTATTTTACCATCTCAATGAAACACTCACAAGGTGGATAAAAAGGAAATATAAAAAGTTTAAGAGAAAATTTCAGAGAGCGATCCGTTTATTGGGAGAAATTGCTAAAAAGCAACCCAAACTCTTCGCTCACTGGGAATTTGGATTCAAACCAACGGCGTAAGTCATAGGAGCCGTATGAATCGAGAGGTTCACGTACGGATCTGTGAGGACGTGAGGGGGAAGTTCCCTTGCGTTACTCGACCAATATCTCCCCATACGATTGCAAGAGATGTTGCAGCGGAAAAGAGTGTAAAAAAAACAACAGATGCGGCACCGGCTGAGGCTCCAGACTTTGCCTTTTTAAGGAGAGATAGCTGTTGTTTTTTAACCTCGCTTTCGACATCTTTAACGCTTTCTGTCACTTCTAAAAGATGTTTGATGGCAAGACCTAAGGATGCAAGATATCCTACTCCATGGAGGATATTTGCAGCCAAGTCGTTGGGAACTCCTAAGTTATCAATGGCATAGAGGATACTATCGGCTTTTTTAAGAGCATAGGCGGATTGCAGTAGTAGTGTCCGTGTAATCTTATCAACTGTGCTTGTGGGATGTTGAGAAATTTGCTGAATTTCTTCAAGACCCTTGATTAAGTTTTCTCCTGTAGAGTCCCCTGAAAAGAGGGTTTCAAAAGATCCTCCATTGTTGAGTGACTTTTGAAGAGATGTAACAGTTGCTAGGTTAACTGCAGCAGGAAGGAGCGTTCCGACGGTCATAATAATGTACCGAGCAATCCTAAGTATAGTACTTCCTTTGTCGTTGATTTCTCCCTTGAAGAAGGAGAACGTTTTCTTGGTTGAGTGCAAAGGAATATTTTGAGAACCTGGAGCTGTAATAGTCATGAGGCTTGAGTCCATCACAACCTCTCATTTATACTCTTTAAAGTATTATTATATCACATTTTTAATTATAAATTAATTTTTAAATATGCAATTACACTTTAATGAATGCTGGAGGAGTGTTGTATTTAGCTTCAGTGGAGGGGAAGGCATCGTACTCAGCTTTCATGATATCTGCAATCGATGCGATATACATTAAGGTAAAGAGGCCTAAATTGACCGTTTCAGCCAGTTCAGCATAGAATAAATAGCCGACAAGGCTTACAACGTTGTATGCCAGTTTTGTTCCGGTTCCCATCAATGCAAAGAAAGCATTATACCGCTCATCTGAGCCCTCTGCAGTTAACCATTTCTGGTAGTCTTCTGGGATTGCGTTTGTACTTGAGTGAATCCCGTAAGCAGGAAAAAGAAGTCCTGAGAAGGGGATGTATAGGGAGGAGGGGGCTCCTTTGACAGCCTCATAGTAAGAAATATAGGCACTTGCGATAAAGGCTGTAGAGATGATGAGCATCCCGAATTTCTTCAGAGAGAATCCATTCACACGAATATCATCTATGCTATCCTGAAAATTTTGGAATCGGTTTTCCTTTAGTTTAGGGGAGTCTTCTGAAGCCTGGACGTAGTCTGAGACATTCAAAGTCTCCTGTATAAGACTCAAAACCTTTTGTCCCTCAGGAGAGATTCCACCAAGCGCCATGGTATATTTAGCCGTCGAGAGTACTTCTCGGGCCTTTAGGGGTCTTTCCTCGGGAAAGCTAGGTGGTACTGAGATTGATATTAGTTTCTCCATAACAATAATATTATAAATTATAATAGAAATTAATGCAATAATACTAAATTATTTACTATATATAAATAATATAAAATCTCTGTTTTTATTAAATGCTGACTTTGTCCAGTTTGCAGAACCTATAATAAAAATTTTATTATCTATTTCTGCGCTTTTGTGATGGAAAAGGGCGCGCCCTTTGCTGACTTTTACCTTCACATGAGCCTCCTCAAGTCGTTTCCGAGCCTCCTTGCTGGCTCCTTGCGCAGTTGTCCCATCTAGGGTGACAAAGACTCTAATTCCTCTCTTATGGAGCTCTATCAGCTTCTCAACTAGGAGGGGGTGGGTAAAGGTGAATAGGGATATTTTTACCGCTTTTTTAGCTTGATCGAGGGTGGAAAGAAGCGTTTTCAGAGCCTCTTGGCTTGGAAGTGAAAAGTAAAGGAGATCTCGATTTCCTATCCTCTCCGTGATTTTTGAAGGGCGATTGCTTGAGAGTGCTGTAGCAAGGCTTGGGGCGTAGAGACCAACCATCAAATTAGTATGCATTTTTAAGGATGATGGGGTGAGGTTAGTAGAGCCTAGGAATAAAAGCTCTTTATCGATAATCCAAATTTTTTCATGCATGAGCCCTTTTTCCTGAATGGGGTGAAAGTAAAAATTCTTTTCATCAAGCAGATGAAGGTTAGGAGAGGTTTTTTGATGATAGGTGAGGTGAATTTCAACCCCTTCCTGAGCTTTTTTTTTCAGAAGAGAAAGGATCCCCAAATCGGTGGCAGCATAGGTGTGGAGTGTAATAGATTCTCTGCTACAGCGAATCAATTTTTTCAAAACTTCTTTTAAATCGTCTCCTTGATCCGTAGAATAGAGACGGTAGGGGTTTTTTGAACTAGGTAAGGAGAAATGTAGAGTGTAAAAAAGAAAAAAAAGCCCGGCTAAGACAGCCGGGACGAAACTAAATCTTTTGACCTTTTGCACGAAGTTCGCGCACAACTGCGGCAATTCCTCGGCGGTCAATCGTCCGCATTGCGCTAGTTGAAAGCTTCAAAGTAATAAAGCGATTCTCTTCTGAGAACCAAAAACGTTTTTTTACAAGATTAGGGAGGAAGCGGCGCTTGACCGTTCCTGTCACATTCAGACCAATCCCTTTCTTTTTCTTTGCAATCCCTCGGATTGAATAACTTTTTCCACGACCGGGTTTTTTCCCAGTTACCTGACACCGTTTAGCCATTTGTCTACCTTTATTTTTTTTGAGCAGATTAACACATAGGGGAATTTCTCACAAGATCCTAAGCATGTTTGAAAAGAAATCTTCCTTTCAAGTAAAAGAAGTTTTTACTTTGGTGGTGCAATTGGAAGAGCTTTATGCAGATTTTGTCGTGATTGGATCGGGTCCCGCTGGGCAGAAAGCGGCGATTCAAGCAGCAAAATTAGGAAAGTCGGTTGTTATGATCGAAAAGTATCCCAACCCTGGTGGGGGGTGTCTTCATTCTGGAACAATTCCTTCAAAATCTCTTCGCGAAGCCATTCTAAACCTAACGGATTTCCATAAGAAAAGTTATTACTCCAAACACGATGTACAAGAGCATGACATTTCGATCAATGACCTTAACTATTGCCTTAATCAGGTTACCGAAGAGCAAATCCGTCAGCTTCATCGTCAGTTCGAAAAAAATAATATCAAACTTATTCAAGGGGCTGCCCACTTTGAAAACCACCATCAAATTGCTGTTCTAGATGATAACAATCACTTAACTCACATCATTACTGGGGAAAAAACTCTTCTAGCAACTGGGTCAAAACCGCGTAACCCCAAAAACGTTCCTTTTGATAAAGAGATGGTTCTTGACTCCACCCGCCTCCTTTCGATTGATCATGTTCCCAAACGGATGGTAGTCCTTGGTGGGGGCATCATCGGTTCAGAGTATGCTAGTTTTTTTGCTGCTCTTGGCACCGAAGTGATTGTAGTTGATAAGAAAGAACAAATGCTTCCTTATCTTGATAAGGAAATAGGGCAACATCTCCAATCATCTTTAAGCAAGATCGGGCTCCAGTTTATAGGGAACCGAGATTTTGATGAAATCATCCGTCACAAAGATGAAGTAGAGGTCAAATTCAATGATGGATCATCATTGAAATCTGAAATGCTTCTCTATGCTTTGGGAAGAGTTGCCAATGTTGATCATCTTCATATTGAAAATGTGGGGATCAGCGTTGATAGCAAAGGTTACATACCGGTGAATGCACTTTTTCAAACAATTGTTCCAAACATTTATGCGGTGGGTGATGTGATAGGTGGCCCTTCTCTTGCTTCCACGAGCATGGAACAAGGCCGCCTTGCAGCGCGTCATGCATTTGGCGCTGAAACCCATCATTTTCCCACTTTTTATCCCATTGGAATTTATACAATTCCCGAAATTTCTTCATGTGGCTATACTGAAGAGCAGCTCAAGAACTTAGGCTTTCGTTACGAAGTGGGAAGGGCCTATTATTATGAAATTGCGAAAAATACTATTGCTGGAAATGACCCAGGAATGTTTAAACTCCTTTTTCATGCGGATACTCTGGAAATTTTGGGTATTCACATTATTGGTCGTGACGCAACAGAGGTCATTCATATTGGTCAGGTGGCAATGACACATAGCGCCCGGATCGACTACTTTATCGACCAGGTGTTCAACTATCCCACCTATGCAGAAGGGTACCGGATAGCAGCGCTCAATGGGTTTAACAAAGTGAAGCATAAGAGGTGGTTTTAATGCCGATCTACGACATTTTCGAACATGTAGAACGACAAAAGGAAGAGGGAGATACAAAGCTTGAATTGTCGACGCATATCTCTGATATGACGCTGAAAGATCAAAACAAGGCGCCCGATGAGAAGGGGCATGTTTTTGCGACTATTGCAGCCCGCCTCTTTTTCTTTATGCTGTTGATCACTGATATTGCCTGGGGAGTACTTACCATTGCTCTTTTTACCATTGCTCTTCCTCTCAATATTCTTACTGCTTTTAAAGTCTACAAATTGAAATCCTTTCTTGCCCGTCGGTATCTCAATTTGAAGCGGTCTGCAATCTGTGCAATTGCCCTAATTGTTTCCCTCTTTAGCCCAGCGCTCGGTACCATGATTGCATGCAGCTACTTTTTGATGTACGACAAAAAAGGGATTCAAGAAGTGGTTCCCTCTGTTCTCCAAGACCAATTCAATGAATTCTTTAATCCTCAAGGATTATAAAGCGGTTATTGTCTAGCGAAACCCCACGGCACAAACGCTGTTCTTGTTATAGACTCACAAATACAGATTATTGATACTGCGTACCCTAAACCTTCCGCTTTCTATTTTGTCAAACTGAAAAATTGTATTTCTCTGAAACCCTTCCTCAGGACATTCATCTTCTGGGCAAGTATAAACAGTAACGGTACGCTCATGCTATTTTGTTTCAGGAACAAGTTTTTCCCATTCAGATGTTCCGGGAAAAATTTCCTTCCATTCAGGCCCTAATTCTTCCAGAGTACACTTTTCAACATCATCTACCCTCGATTCGACAAATAGATGTGAATTAGACTTGATGTGAACAATCTTTATTGTTCCTGGGGTGCTGTGAACTTTGAAAGCAGTACGCTTTTCAAAAGTTCCTTCCGGAAACTCATTTTGTGGATAAGTGCAAACACGATACTTCCCATTCTGATCTTTTTCTTTATTGATATACAAGTACGATTTATGTGTGACATCAAAGACTCTAACAGATTGATTCTAAACTTTTTCTGTGTTAAACGCAGTGTATTGATCATAAAGATCAGTCTGAGACATATCAAAAGCCCCACGCATAGATTCCATCAATCTAATCCTCTTTTTTGCGTTAGACGCTAGTGTAAATCAAAATATAAATCAACAAACAGGGTGTGACTATCTTAGGAAGTCGGTTCTGGCACATGCTCCATTTTTTCGTACATTAGGGTGTTTTCCACGAAGCGGAGTTCAACAGCATTGCCATTTTCTATTTCTCCTTTGAGAATAGCGTTTGAGAGCATATTGACAACCGTATGTTGGATAAGCCGTTTTAAAGGGCGCGCTCCAAATGTGGGGTCATACCCTTCTCTGGCAAGATGAGAAAGAACATCGGCAGTCCAAGTCAGGGTAATATCTTTCTCTGTGAGACGTTTTTCTACCTGCCGCAATTGGATGAGAACAATTTTTTCCATATCCTTTTCCTGAAGCGGGAGAAAGGGGAGGATTTCATCCAGGCGGTTCACGAATTCGGGGCGGAAATGTGCTTTGATAATCGGATCAACAATCGCAAGGACGGTTTCTTTTGAAAGCTCTCCTTTATGAGAGAGGAGCTCAGAACTTCCCAAATTCGATGTCATAATAAAGAGAGCATTTCTACAGTTTACAACGCGTCCCTTACTGTCGGTAATCCGTCCGTCGTCAAAGATCTGAAGGAGGATGTTAAAGACATCACTGTGGGCTTTTTCCACTTCATCAAGGAGGATAACGGAGTAGGGACGCCTTCTGATTGCTTCGGTGAGTTGCCCTCCTTCGTCATGCCCCACATACCCTGGAGGGGACCCGATGAGCTTTGCGACGCTGTGCTTCTCCATATACTCAGACATATCGAGACGAATCATTGCCTCTTCTTGATTGAAGAGTTCATGTGCTAGAGCTTTTGCAAGCTCGGTTTTCCCCACCCCTGTTGGTCCCACAAAAAGGAAAGCTCCCATAGGGCGGTTGGGATCACTGAGCCCAGCGCGTGAGCGGCGGATGGCTTCACTCACGGCAGTAATTGCCAGCTCTTGCCCGACAACACGCCCTTCTAGGGTTGTCTCGAGTGTGAGGAGACGCTCGGCTTCCCCTTCAAGCATTTTATTCACAGGGATTCCTGTCCATTTAGCAACGATTTCAGCAATCAGCCTTTCATCGACTTCTTCCTTTAAAAGACGATGGTTCTGATCTTTCAGAAGGGCTTCAGTATCTTGAATTTCTTTCTCTAGTGCCGGGATCGTGCTATAACGGATTTCAGCCACTTTATTAAAATCAGCTCCCCGTTCAGCCTCTTCTTCTTGAAAACGAAGCTGTTCGAGTTTCCCCTTTTTTTCACTGAGAGTTTCGAGACTCGTTTTCTCTTGGTTCCACCGCTCATTTAGGACATTCAGCTCTTCTTTTGCCTCGGAGATTTCCTTTTGAAGCTTTTCCAGTTCGGGTTTTGCACTTTTTTCTCTTTTGAGGGCTTCTTGTTTTACAATTAAATTGCTGAGTTCTCTTTGTTTTGAATCGATAGGGAGAGGGCGCGATCCGATTTGCATTCGAATCATTGAGGCGGCTTCATCAATCAGGTCGATTGCCTTATCGGGAAGTTGGCGATCACTAATATAGCGGTGAGAAAGGATGACGGCGCTATGGAGAGCGTCTTCGGTAATGCGCACACCATGGAAATTCTCATATTTCTCCTTAAGTCCTCGCATGATGGTCATGGCATCTTCAAGCGTTGGCTCCTCAATAAGAACAGGTTGAAAACGGCGCTCGAGAGCCGCATCTTTTTCGATATACTTCTGAAATTCTGCAAGGGTTGTTGCTCCAATACAATGGAGAGTTCCTCGCGCTAAGGCTGGCTTAAGTAGATTTGCGGCATCCATCGCGCCCTCAGAGGCTCCCGCTCCGACAAGCGTATGCACTTCATCAATAAAGAGGAGGTTTTGGCCATCACTTTCTTCGACTTCCTTGAGGATTCCTTTGAGCCGTTCTTCAAATTCACCACGAAATTTTGTTCCTGCAATGAGGCTTCCCATGTCTAGGGCAAAGAGCTCCTTTCCTTTTAAAGAATCGGGAACATCTTCCTGAATAATTCGATGGGCAAGACCCTCTGCAATCGCGGTTTTTCCTACCCCAGGTTCTCCAATGAGTAGGGGGTTATTCTTTGTTCTGCGTGAGAGAACTTGGATTGTTCGACGGATTTCTTCATCTCGCCCAATGACAGGGTCAAGTTTCCCTTCTTTGGCCAGGTTTGTCAGGTTTTTGCAATATTTTTCAAGAGCTTGTAGGTTTTCTTCGCTTGTTGGTGAATCCATGGTCTTTCCTCCCCTGATTTTGTGGATTTTTTCTTGAATTTTCTTGAGAGATAACCCCGATTGTTTTGCCCAGCCCTTAAAAGGCTCCTCTGACTTCTCCCAAAATATATAGAACAGGTGATCGCTACTAACGTAGGTGTCCTTCCACTCTTTCATCAGGGTATGTGCTGCATGGATCTGACGATTCAAGGAGGCGCTTAGCGTGGGCTGCTGACCCTCGCCTGAGTAAGAGGGGAGTTGTCCTAATTTTTTCTCTAAATCAAGCAAGAGGGGCTTGGGATCAAGCTGGAGTGCTTGACATAGCGTATGAAAATATCCTGTTTGATCTTGAAAAAGTGCGAGTAAAGCGTGATGTTCGGTCACTTCGGTGTTGCGCCGTTTTTCAGCGTCTTTAACCGCTGAAGAAAGGGCCTTTGCGACGGATTCCGTAAATTGCATATCCATAAGAACCTACCCTGCTTAAAAATATTGGCTTCGAAATTTGGAACACTCTCCAAACCTCGGCTTCATCATACTCTAAACAAGAGTTTTTTGTAATTGTACTTATTCTTTTTATATGCTAAATTTTCTGGGATTTAATATTGAGGTGAATATGTCTGTTGAAGGAATCCAAAGCGGTGAAAGCATCGCACTTGAGTCTGTGCTAGAAGTTGAAAAAGAGAGCAAAAAGGTTGATATGGACATCAGCTCATTTGCCCGTCCAAAAATCTGCACAGCATTTGAAGAGATCAAGCTGATTAACAGCTCTAAGGTTGTCATTATTCTTAGTGATGGATCTCAATGGAAAGTGAAAGGAGAAAACAGCAAGGCTGTTTACGAGACAGTCTCGAAGAGTTGGGCGGTGGGTGATGACATTCGTGTCGATGATACGGATGATAAGGAGTTTGTCCTCAAAAATGCTAGAGAAAAAAGCGCGTTCTTAGTCGATTTGAGCAAAAAATGTGCGGATGTTTCAAAGGCGTTTTTCATCACAAAAGTCGATCCTTCAGGATATGCACTCAGAACAAATGATGGACAAATGTGGGTAGCCGGTTACTTCGGTTCTTTTACAACTCAAGATTGGGAAAGTGGTCAAAGAATCGTGATTAATAAAAGCACTCATGGAGATCAATACGAGGATTATGAAATGATTAATCCTCAGGACGGTTTTAGTGCATGGCTAACGCAAGTATCTGTATAGTGTTTTAAGAACTTTCGATATTTAGACCGCCTGTTTTGTAAGGGGCAATCGGGCGGGCTAGGACATAAGAGCCCGTCTGGACACTGATAATTCTATAGGAATAGGTTGGGTGATTGATTTTCTCGACTTTTAAGGCAGAAGGAATAATCCAAGACTGCGATGTTTTGAGGCTTTGAGGGGCAACTTCCCAAGTGGAGCCATCACTCAAAACAAGGATTTTTCCTTCGTGCAAGTTCTCCTCTACAGTTAAGTCCTGTTCTTGCTGCATATTCTGATGTGCAATAACCTCTTCGATTTTGAGTCCAGGGGCAGTAGCCAGTAGAGAAAAAATAATTCCAATGAGATACATAGCGTAATCCTTATTTTTCTCCCTTCTATAACATAGAGGGGAAATTGGCAAATTAAAACACACTTTTTTCTTGGAGAAAATAGAAGAATTTTTATAGGCTGTCACCCCTCGAGGCGTGAAACTAAGGTACACCTTTTTGAACAACATACACCTTAGCCTCGGACCCTATTTTAGGAGATCTGGGCGAAAAAATCTAGTCCTCTTCAAACATCTTTTCCGAAGAGGCAGTTTCCCTTTTAGGCTGTACCTTTCTACGCTCTCGAGTGCACGCATTTTGTATCCCTTGCTGTCTCGCATGGGCATTGCAATCTATGTGGCGCTCTGGGGTCTTTTTAGGAGGCAATTACAATGGCAGAAGAAACGTTCTGGTCTTAGGCTCTGTCCTCAAAGTTTACACCACATGATAATCGAAGCAAACAAGAGCGCTCCTTTAAACATACAAACTGTTTTATCATAACGTGTTGCAATTCTTCAAAATTCTTTAGGGCGTGTCCCTAAACTTCCTTTCCAGGATTTGGCCCACCTTTCCCCATCTGTATTTGTGTTCGATCTCAACAACTTTACCAAGTTGCTATCAATCTCCACACGTCAACAGATGAGAAAATCTAGGCACAACTCCTTGGAGAGGACTTCAGGGACACACCCTAATGCGTCCAAAGAACCTTTCGACAGCATTTCGTTCTTTATACGTGTGCTCATCATACTCAATGGTTACTTTCCTACTTTTTTTTCCAGGGATTACCGGAGTAATTCCTCTCTCTACTATAGCTAAAATATTTCGTTTTAGTTATAATTTTTTGAATGACATATTCGCTAGATTTTAGAAAAAAAGTTCTATCAATCCGAAGCAAAGAAAAATTAAGCTTTGCCCAAGTAGCAAGACGCTTTGGAGTAAGTGTAAATAGTGTGTTTCTCTGGTCTAAGAGGTTAGAGCCGAGGCGCACTAAAATCAGACCTGCAATAAAGATTGATAGAGAGATCTTGATGGAGGATATCAAGAAATACCCTGATGCCTTCAACTATGAACGAGCACATCGTCTTAACGTAAGCACTTCAGGCATTCGGTGTGCCATGAAGAGGTTAAGAATTAGCTATAAAAAAACTCTCAACCATCCCAAGGCCTGCGAAAGAAAAAGACAAATCTTTCAAGGAAAAATCGCAGAATATAAACGTTTGGGAAAGCCAATTGTATATATTGATGAAAGCGGGTTTGCCCATGATATGCCCCGCACCCACGGTTACTCCAAAATAGGACAGCGATGTTTTGGCACTCATGATTGGGGAGCAAAAGGAAGAACAAATGCAATAGGGGCATTACTTGGAACAAGCCTCCTTACACTTGCGTTATTCGAGTGCAATATTAATACAGATGCCTTTTCCATTTGGGCAGAGGAGGACTTGCTACCGAAACTTCCCTCTGAAAGTATTCTGGTTATGGATAATGCTTCATTCCATAAAAGCAAATCTATGCAAGAGAAGATCCAGGCTGCAGGCCATACCTTGGAATACCTTCCTCCCTATTCTCCTGATCTAAACCCTATTGAACACAAGTGGGCACAGGCAAAGTCTAAGCGAAGAAAATATCAATGTGGAATAGACGAACTTTTCAAGGAGTACTGCCTATAACTAATTTAAGTCACTTTAGCTATAACGGTTATATATCGTTTTCCACGAGCCAAATTCTGAGGGTAAATCTCTCCAAGGAGCACCCGTTCTTAGCACCCAATAAACAGCTTCTAAAATTGCCTGTCATCATTCCTATTTCTTCCTTTTGGAGCTGGTAACAAAGGAGCAATTTTTATCTTTAGGGACAGAGCCTGACTACTTATTAAAAAAAGAGAGGGAGATTCCTATACATCATGATCAAGAGCCTAGCTCATTACATGGTGGGGGTTTCCAGCCAGATTGTGATAGCTGGGATCGTGAATATTGATTAGCTATTAAGAGGATCTTTATTCACCCAAGCTGGGGGTGAGAATTTTTAAGGAAGAGGGAAGGACCCGGATATAGACGTCTCCATTGAAGTCTAGAGGTTCTCCATCTATATGGAGCGTTTTAAGGGGTTTTTTAAGGATCACTTCTTGGCAGCGGAAGGTTTCGGTGTACTTGGAATCTTCAAGGTGTTTAGTGAAGAGGTCATGGACAAGTTTGGGGGCTGCATGAGGGGGGAATTCTTTCCAGATAATCACATCTAGAAAACCATCATCTATTTTTGCATTGGGGGCGATGAAAGCATTGTTTCCATATTGTTTGGTGTTTGCAAAGCAGATGAGGAATGCTTTTTTATGGAGGGGCTTTCCGTCAATAATGAGATCATAGTATTGCGGTTTGTATTGGGGAAGTTCCGAGAGAACAGCAAGGAGGTAAGAGGCCGGGCCGCGGATATTAAAACTAGCAAACGTGGCACTCACATCAGCGTCAAAACCGATTCCAGCGACCCCCAGGTATGCTTCCTCGTTGATTCGAACGGTATCGATCCATTGGTCATGCTGATCGTTGATAACTTGGATTGCTTTGGCAGTGTCAATAGGAATATCCAAGTGACGGGCAAAACCATTGCCTGAGCCGGTAGGCACAATGGCCAATGCCGCATTTGAGCCGATCATTCCTTGAGCCACTTCATTGACTGATCCATCTCCTCCGACGGCGACAACAATCTCAGACCCTCGCCTGACCGCTCCGGCGCTAAGTTCTGTGGCATGTTTAGGGTAGGCCGTATAGAGAATTTCGTAGTCGAAGACTTTGCGGTTGAGGTTCTTCTTGACAATCCTTTCAATCTTCTTTTGCTTTCCTACTCCAGATATGGGATTTACAATAAAAGTAACTTTAGTTTTTCCAAATAAAGAGCCATAAAACACTAATAATAAAATCAAGGTCTTATTCATACTTAACAAGTATATTCCATTAGAAAATAGTAGACAAGGAGGGAGTGTCATCAGTAAGATGACCGGGTATGGAAATGACTGACCCTCACCGCTTCCTTGGCCTTCATAATGGAGGAAAAAAAATTCGCCTTCTAATGGGGGTAGATCTCGAGGTTAAGGGAAAGAAGGTTCCTCTAGAAAAAAGTAAGGAAGGTTTTTTTGAATATGATTCTGAATCTGTCCTGACAAATAAAGATTATCTGATTCATCATTCAAGTGGTCTATTGGCCTGCGATCCTTATGCTTTCACCCCGACATTTTCCAGAGAAGATGAGACCCTTCTGGGGGAGGGAAGACATTTGAATATTGATGACGCGATGGGAGGTCGGATTTGTGTTCATGAGGAAGTGGAGGGGGTAAAGTTTGCTGTCTGGGCTCCTTGTGCCAAGCATGTTTCATTGATTGGAGATTTTAACAATTGGGATATCGACAGAAATCCGATGCGGAGGATGGGTTCATCCGGGGTATGGGAGCTTTTTATTCCAGGTCTTAATGAGGGCGAAAGGTATAAGTTTGCGATTGAAACTTTAGAAGGGGTGATTAAAAAGAAAGCAGACCCCTATGGGTATCAAGGAGAAATGCGTCCTAATACGGCCTCTGTTGTTACGCGGATTGATCACCACATTTGGAAGGACCACGAATGGATGGAAAGCCGCACAAGATGTTTGAATAAGCCTCTGAATATCTATGAGGTTCATTTAGGGGCATGGAAGAAAAAGGGTCGAGGTTTTATAGGATATCGTGCGATCGCGCCTCTCTTGATCGCTTATGTCAAAAAAATGGGATATTCCCACGTCGAATTTATGCCGGTGATGGGACATCCTTTTGATGAGTCTTGGGGGTATCAAGTCACAGGATTTTATGCGATTTCTCGCCGCTATGGAACGGTTGAAGATTTCCAGTTTCTTGTCGATCAGCTTCATCAAAATGGAATAGGGGTGATTTTAGATTGGGTTCCTGGTCACTTCCCAAAAGATGAACACTCGATTGCTCAATTTGATGGAACCTATCTTTATGAGCATGAAGATCCACGCCAAGGGTATCATCTTCAGTGGAATACCCATATCTTCAATTTTGGGCGACATGAAGTGGCGAATTTTTTGCTTGGAAGTGCCCTTTATTACCTCGACAAAATGCATATCGATGGTCTTCGTGTAGATGCTGTTTCTTCTATTGTATATCTTGACTTTGGAAGAAAAGAAGGGGAGTGGGTTCCCAATGTGAATGGGGACAATGAAAACCTAGAAGCGAGCCACTTTTTGCAATCTCTAAATCAAGTGGTGCATGAGCGATTTCCTTCAGTATTGATGATCGCGGAAGAATCTCATGCTTTTCCTGGAGTGACGGATCCTAAGGGTTTGGGGTTTGACCTGCGCTGGGACCTTGGGTGGATGAACGACACCTTAAAATACTTTCAAACTCCTCATGAACACCGGGAGTCTGCGCATCGTATCCTTGTTCATGAAATGACCTATTTTTATGATGAACATCACCTTCTCCCTCTTTCCCATGATGAAGTCGTGCACGAAAAAAAGAGTCTTCTCTCAAAGATGCCAGGAAGCGAGTGGGAAAAGTTTGCCAACCTCCGACTCCTTTTAAGTTACATGATCTGCCATCCTGGAAAGAAGCTTCTCTTCATGGGAGGAGAGTTTGGACAGTGGCTCGAATGGAATTGCAATGAAGAGATCCACTGGGATGTGCTTGGGATGTCCTATCATCAACAGCTTCAAGAGTGCGTTATGCAGCTGAATGCCTTTTATAAAAACCATCCTGCCCTATACGAAAATGACTTTTCAAAAAAGGGATTTGAGTGGGTTGATCATTCAGACCAGACGAATAGTGTTTTTTCTTATCTTAGAAAGAGTGAAGGAGAAATCCTCCTATGCATCCATCATTTTTCTCCTGAAGAGATCAGTCACTACCTTGTTCCGATGAAAAAATGCGACTCTCCGAAAGAAATTTTTTCTACTGATTCAAAAGAATTTGGGGGATGTGGCATAATGAATCACGATATTGTCGTAGAGAAACAAGGGATCCGGCTCTCGCTGCCTCCTCTTTCAACCCTAATCATTCAGTTATGACCAAAGACGAATATTTAGTCCTTCTTCAAGAAATACAAAAGCACAACAAGCTTTACTTTCAAAAATCTCAACCTGAAATTACCGATTATGAGTACGATCTCCTTGTCAAAAAGGTGGAGAAGCTCGAGGAGAAGCACCCCGAATGGGTGCCCAAAGACACCCCGACAAAAAAGGTTGGAGAGATGCCTACGAAAGGATTTACTCAGGTAAAGCATGAACATCCGATGCTTTCTTTGAGTAATACCTATTCGAAAGAAGAAGTTGCGGACTTTATTAAGCGGGTCGATAAAAACTTAGAAGGGAGGAAAGTTAATTACTGTGTTGAGCTCAAGATGGATGGAGTGGCAATTTCTCTCCATTACGTTGAAGGAAATCTACTACGCGGTGTGACACGAGGGAACGGAAAGAGGGGAGATGACATCACGGCCAATGTGAAAACAATTCGGAATATTCCCCACGAGCTTAAGGAAAAAGTCACGCTTGAAGTGCGAGGCGAAGTGTTTATCCCAAAACACGACTTCATTGAGATGAATCGTGAACGTGAAGAAGCTGGGGATGTCACATGGGCAAATCCACGGAATGCAGCAGCAGGTTCGTTGAAGCTTCTAGATCACATGGAGGTCGCGAAACGGAAGCTCGATATTGTGGTGTATAATGCAATAGGCTCTGGGCTTTCTTTCCAGTCAGAAATTCATGCATATTTGAAAAAATTAGGCCTTGCTGTTGGAAACGACAAACATTTTCAAGTGTGCAGAAATGTCGATGAAATCTTTGCTTTTACTGACCATATTGAAACGGTTAGAGATGGACTCCCTTTTGAAATTGATGGAATTGTCATTAAGGTCGACGAGCTCCGGTATCACGACATGTTGGGGGCAACTGCAAAAAGCCCTCGTTGGGCAGCAGCCTACAAGTTTGCTCCTCAGCAGGCTGAAACAGTCATTGAAAAGATCCACGTTCAGGTTGGACGAACAGGTGTTCTCACTCCCGTTGCCGATTTGAAGCCCGTTTCTCTTGCGGGTAGTACGATTGCGCGCGCAACACTCCATAATGAAGAAGAAGTGGCTCGGAAAGATATTCGGGAAGGAGATAGTGTTGTGATTGAAAAAGGAGGGGATGTCATCCCTAAAGTTGTTGAGATTTTGACAGCAAAGCGCCTTTCTAAATCGAAACCTTGGATCATGCCGGATCAATGTCCGGTGTGTGGATCAGAGGTTGTTCGTAAGGAAGGGGAAGTAGCAGTCCGCTGTCCCAATAAGGCAACCTGTGGAGGGCAAAATCTACGAAGGATTTCCTTCTTTGCCAGTAAAAATGCGATGGATATCGATCATCTTGGTCCCGAAATCGTAAAGAAGCTTATTGAAATAGGATTTGTTTCGACTCCGTCTGACCTTTATCGATTGACAGAAGAAGAATTGAAGCAAATCGAAGGCTTTAAGGAAAAGTCGATCAAAAACCTTCTTAGTAGTATTGAAAAATCAAAAAAAACGACTTTGGCCCGTTTTATCTTTGCGATTGGAATTCCTTACGTAGGTGAAGGAACAGCAGGATTTCTTGCGGACGGTGCAGGAAGTATCAGCAAACTTTCTGAGATGATGGAGGAAGAACTTTGTGGGATCGATGGGGTTGGCGAAAAGGTAGCAAGTTCGATTGTTGAGTTTTTAGGAAATGAAGATCATCAAGTGGAGATTGCGGCTCTTTTAGAACTTGGAGTGACCCCAACTGCGCAGATGAAAAAAATTGAGGGGCATGTTTTTGCAGGAAAAGCCTTTGTCCTAACAGGATCCCTTGATGGGTTCACCCGAACCGAAGCCGGAATTCTTATCAAAGAAAGAGGAGGAAAAATGAGCGGGAGTGTGAGTAAAAAAACCGATTTTGTTCTAGTTGGTGTGGATCCAGGTTCCAAATATAATAAAGCCAAAGACCTTGGAGTCGCGATTCTTGATGAGGCTTCTTTTCAAAAAATGCTGTAACAGTTAATCTGCACCCAAACGAACTTAAGGTGATGTTATGATCAAAGTTATTTTTGGTGGGTTTATTGGCGCCATCATTGCTTTTGCGTGGTCCTTTGTTTCATGGACCATTTTACCTTGGCACGACTCTGCCATGAATAAGTTTTCTAACCAGGAGTTTGTCTCGTGGGTTGTCAAAGAAAATGCGCCTAAAGGTGGGGTCTACGTTGCTCCTTATTTCAAGTCGACAGATGCTGATTTTTCTCCAGGGGAGATCTCTCGAAACCTTGATGAGCAGAAAGCAGCGATGAAGAAAGGGCCTTTGGTTTATGCTCAAGTCAAGCTGCAGGGAACCGACCCTACAAGCTTCAAAATTTACTTCTATTCTTTTTTAACCCAGTTTGTTGGAGCGATTTTCATCTGCTGGCTTCTAAAGCAAGCTGTTGATATGAGCTATAAGGGACGCCTTCTCTTTGTGACGATTGTTGGACTCACCATTGGGGTACTGGGTTTTGTTCCAGATTGGAACTGGTTTGGTGCTGGGTGGAAGTTTACCTTTGTCATGATTGCAGACCTTGTCGTGACCTGGTTTCTCGCAGGGCTCTTTCTCGCAGCTTTCATCAAAGATAGCGAAGCTTCTGAAAGAGATCTCATGATGTAAATGTGCTTTGATCCATTAGTTTGACAATACCACTCTTTCGGTAGAGTAGAGTCCGTCATTTGGAAAAAATTCGGGCCGGTAGTACACATCACCATCACTATTTGCGGGCTTGAAGGAGAGCGAACTTATTTTCAATGTTGATTCGCTCCATGGAGCTCCCTCTGAGCAATCAGGGAACCAAACACCAATTAGGATTCTTGCTGAAACAGGGGATACTTGCTCAGCATTTACCCCCACTTGCTGATCGTCAACAAAGAAAGAAACACATTTTCCTAGGTGGACATACCATTTTCCATCCTCTTTTTTTACTGCTGGTTCTCCTTGATAGGGAGAATCAGCCTTGGCAACATAGAAATAATTGTAATTGCTTGAGGGAAGGAGATTACTATCTGTGAGGTCAGTTTCAACTAGCTCTGCTTCCCATTTAAACGTATATTTGTGATATTCATCATCCAGGATATTTGGCATGTCAAATTTGCTATAAAGTGCTCCGGCATCGATTTCGCTTACGTAGGTATTGTGCCAACCGACGGTATAATCACCCTGATGCCCCAATTCAGGGGTGTCAATTTCTGAATTAACAGTTGAGTAAAACCCATCATCAGAATTTCCTTCCTTGAAACGGGGCTGGTATTGAGGGTCATTAGGGTTTAATTCCAGCCTAGTTATGTCTTCATGAGCACCAAAATGTTATTCGTAGTGAAATGCCTAGATCGAGGTGCACATTCCCGATTGGTTTGGGGTGTTTTGAATTTTCATGACCACATCATAGGTTCCAGATGTAAAATATTTTTTTGCAACAAGGCATGCCCAAACCCTGGTTACTTCGTCGTAGGGCACATAGGGGTTCGTAGGACTTTTAACCTTTTTCAGATCTTTAATATCACCGGTGTATTGGTCTCCATGACCGTATAGAACAACTACGTTTTTTGTTACTCCATTAATGGATGAGGCTAGTCCTGTTGTGCTTTATTCACAATAATTTTTTTAAGAAAGTCTAAAATCGGCTGGTAGCTGTAGCTAGATCTCCAATTAATGTTTGGTGATTACAGCTGTGGAGCTTTACTGGTTGGAGAGTCCCGATCATGGAGTCATCTCCTGGGAAGATGACTTTTTTCCAGCAGCGGGTACGTCCTTTGAGCTGACCATCACGGTTCTTTCTCTCAACAAGGACCTCTGTTTCATTTCCTAGGAAGCTGAGGCGTTCTTCTGAAGAGATCTCTTCGTGAAGAGCAATGAGACGCTGGAGGCGGTCTTCTTTGACCTCCTCTGGGATGTCGTCCTTCCAACGCATTGCAGGGGTGCCCTTCCGAGGGCTGTAGGTATAGAGAAAGGCAACAGAGTAGCGGACCTGGCGGAACACCTCTAGTGTTTCCTCGAATTCTTCTTCAGTTTCCGTGGGAAAACCCACAATAATATCTGTGCCGAGCGAGACGTTAGGGACAATTTCCTTTAATAGGGAAACCTTTTCAAAGTATTGCTCTTTGGTGTAGATCCGGTGCATCTTCTTTAGAATACGGCTAGATCCTGCTTGAATCGGAAAATGGACAAACTCACAGAGGGAGGGAAGATCTCGAATGGCCTCCATAAGCTCTCGTGTGATGTCGATGGGGTGACTGGTCATAAAACGGATGCGCTCAATTCCACTTACTTTATCAAGTCGGTAGAGAAGGTCGTGGAAGAGCTCTTTCCAGTCGGGTTTGTCTTTTCCGTAGCTGTTGACATTCTGGCCGAGGAGAGTGATTTCCTTGTATCCTTGATCAGCTAGGAGGCGGACTTCTTTTTCGATATCTTCAGGAGGACGAGAGACTTCTTGGCCTCGGGTATACGGGACAACGCAGTAGGTACAAAATTTGTCGCACCCTCGAATAATGGAGACGTGAGCCTTATACTTGTCATCTCGACTCGCAACCAGATAGTCAAGGTTTTCTTCGAATTGGTCGTCGGTTCGGATTTGTTGCTTTCCCGATTCTAAGAGATTGCTTATGACAGTGTCTAGGTCGGTGATATTATTGGTTCCAATTACGAAATCAACATTAGGAAGTTTTTTAAAAAGCGTATCTTTCTTGGCCATTGCCATACAACCAGTAATTCCAATGAGTTGCTTCTTCTTGCCTCGACCGAGCTGTCCGATTTTCCCCATGACTTTTCGTTCTGCAAGGTCCCGGATTGAGCATGTGTTAAAGAGGAGAAGGTCTCCCTCCTTTTCGTCATAGACCCGTTTCAGCCCTCGCTTGAGGAGCTGTCCAATCATTATTTCAGAGTCGAGTTCGTTCATTTGGCACCCGTAGGTACGCATAAAAAATGTTTTTGGCTTATCCATAACCGCTAAGTCTAACCCAAGTGCATTCAAATTTTCAAGGATAGAGTTTCCTTTCCCAGGGGTTCAAAGAAAAATTTAGTCAACGAAAGGGTTGGCAAAAAAACGGAAGAACCTGTATATTGTTGCCTCAAACGTTAATGAGAAAGGAACCAGAAATGGCTAAACGAAAAGATTCGACCATTCTACTGACCAAAGAAGAAGCTCAAGCTGCAAAAGGGTGGGTGACTCTCGATGCAAAGGGAAAGACTTTAGGCAGATTTGCCTCCGAAGTTGCTCAGATATTGCGGGGGAAGCACAAAACAAATTTTACCCCTCATGTTGACAGCGGGGATGGAGTGATCGTCCTCAATGCTGAGCATGTGGTTGTCAGTGGAAACAAGGAAGCACAAAAATTATATCGACACTACACCGGACATATTGGTGGCCTCAGAGAGATCCCTTATCGTGTAATGAAAGAAAGAAAACCGACCTATATCCTCCGGCATGCTGTTCAAGGGATGATGCCTAAGACAAAGCTGGGGAAAGCACAACTTAAAAGATTACGTATTTTTGCAGGGGAGACTCATAACCTGGCAGCGCAAAAACCCCTATTAGTAGAGGTATAAGGAAACTATGGCAACAAAGAAAGAATCAATCGGAGTTGGAAGACGCAAGCGAGCAATCGCTGCAGTAAGACTTCGCCGCGGAAAAGGAAATATTGACGTCAACGGACGGAAAATCGAAGAGTATTTTACAACTGACCTTCAAAGAGAGACAATCCTTTCCCCTCTTGTTAAATTACAACTCGAAAATAATTATGACATTATTATCCGCGCCAAAGGGGGCGGAATTCAAGGTCAAATGATCGCCGCAAGACTCGGAATTGCACGTGCTCTCGTCAAGGAAGACGAAGAGAGGCGGGCTTCGCTCAAAGGTAAAGGGTTTCTCACTAGAGATCCTCGTAAGCGTGAGCGTAAGAAATATGGTCTTGCTGGTGCAAGAAAACGCTTTCAGTTCTCTAAGCGTTAAAATTCACCTCTCTTTTCTTTTTACACGAAGTCCTGGGGATTACCTCAGGACTTTTTTTTTGAGGGCTAATGGCCGCCGTAGGTACGGGAATAGTCGACGATGGACTGTTTGGAAAAGTGGGGAGGCTTATAGTCTTTGTATTGGATTACAGTAAACATTCCTGCCCAGAGATAGTAGAAAATATGGCAGTGCACGGCCCAGATACCCAGATTATTTGCGTCGAACTGAATTTTCACAGTTTGAAAAGGCATCACTAGGATGGTGCACGAAGGGCTCCATTAAAAGAATCGCTATCGATCAACCACTTGAAAGACATGGCCGTGAAGGTGCATGGGGTGTGCCATGGAGGGATTTTTCGATGGAGTTGGTAATGGCACCGATAGCAGCTTTAGCTGTAGAGCTGAGCTTTGGAATAGTCGCATTAGGAGTCGCAAGAAGAGCACCAGTTCTCATGCTGGTCTCTTGGCACTGTGCTAAGATTGGAAAGACGCCCCCTTCTTTAGGAATAGCCAATAGAACATCGACTCGCTGCGCTGTAGCAATTGGGAAATGGTTAAGGTCATAGGGACAATGTCGCTCCCATCTACTGCAATGATCTGTCCTTTTAACTCTCCAATCGTGATATGAAAGCTACTTCCAACTGAGCCATTGATTAACCTAAGGCGAATGGTTTCTCCAGGGTTTACCTGAAAAACCATAGGATCTTCCAGGGTTGTTCGATTGGTTAAAAAGGCATCAAAATCTACATCATTGAGATCTACAGGGGCATGAGGGTTTTTAGTCATTACCAAGTTGGGTTTCCAACTCTGCCCCTTATCCTGCACCATTTCCATGTAGTCTTTCCGAAGGTCTAACCACACCTGCTCGATTGTTTTGAAGGTGAAACCCTCAAAAATTAGAATTACATCTCGGTGCTCGAGTTTTTCCTTTGGCAATAAGATAAGAGGAGCTGCTATAAGCAGTTGCTCTTGGAGTCCGAAATAAGAGTGGGTCCAAAAGGTTCCCGCTTGCACCACCTCTTACTAAGAAGTCATGAAATAGATCAATATTTAGATTTTAGATAATCCATGTAGGGCTTAGGGGAAAGAGGAGAGCCTGTGGCGTTTTCAATAAGTTCAAGGGAGTGGAATTCGCGGCCATGGCGGTGAATTTTTTCATGGAGGAATTTTTGGATAAAAGCGAGATCTCCACCAGCGATGGAGGTTGCGTAGTCTGGAAACGTTTGTGTGAAGGTCTTGAAGATTTGTCCGGAGTAGAGATTTCCAAGGGCATAGGTAGGAAAGTATCCAATCAGGCCAAAAGCCCAGTGGATATCTTGAAGGCACCCATCGGCGTCGGTATTTGGAACAATTCCAAGAGACTCTTCCATTTTTTCATTCCAGATGCGTGGGAGATCAGCTAGGTCGATCGATCCTGTGATAAACTCCTTTTCAATTTCATAACGGATAATGATGTGGAGGATATAAGTTACCTCATCAGCATAAATGCGAATCAAAGAGGGTTCTACATGGTTGATCGCATTGACAAAGTGGTCGAGTGTGACCCCCTCAAGCTGTTTCGGAAAAGTTTTTTTAAGGTAGGGGAAGGCAAACTCCCATAAGGGACGTCCTTGTCCAATAAAACATTCCCACCAACGAGACTGGCTCTCGTGAACGCCTAAGGAACATGCATCAGCAAGAGGAGTGCCCAGGTCTTCATAAGGAAGGCCAAGTTCATAGAGGGCATGTCCGCCTTCGTGAAGAACAGCAAAGATACTATTAAAGAAAGAGGTTGTACTTGTGAAGGTGGTAAAGCGCACATCATGAGGGTTGAACCCCGTGCAGAATGGGTGGGCAGAAAAATCAAGGCGTGCTCTATTTAAATCGACTCCCATTTTTTCTAGAAGAAAATGGTTGAATTTTTGCTGTTCATCCAGAGGGTAATTGGCTGAAAGGAAAGCTGTTTTTTCTCTTTTTTGGGAGAGTTTTTTTGTGAGGCTGGTCAAGAAAGGCTTTAGTTCTCCAAAGAGAGAATTGAGTTTTTTTGAAGTCATCCCTGGTTCATAGAGGTCTAACAAGGCGTCGTAGGGGTGGGCATCATAACCAAGGTGATCTGCTTTTTCTTTATGAAGAGCAACGATCTCTTTCAGGTGAGGGAGAAAGGCTTCAAAATTATTATCCTTCTTGGCATGCTGCCAAGCATTCACGCCCTGAGAGGTTGCCTTTGCAAGCCTTTTGACAAAAGCGTTAGGAAGCTTTGTTTCTTTAAGAAAATCAGAGCGGAATTCCCTTAGAGAGGCCTTTTTTCTTCCATCAAGAGCATCGGGTTTTACTTCGCCAGATTCAAGATCAATCAATTTTTCGAGAGCATTTTTGTATTCGGGGCTGGTCTTTTCCTTGTGGAGAAGAGAGGTGATAAGCTCAACTTGGCTTGAGCGAAAGTCAATCCCATCCTTTGGCATGAAGGTCTCCTGATCCCACTCCAGAAGCATAGAAACCGAAGAAAGGAGGCGAAGATCCTTTCCCCGTCCCTTTAACTTTTCATAATCTTCTAGGACTCTGGACATGGCTCTTTTCTCCTTGTAAGTAGTTTTTCAATTCTGTTGATGCACCAGTTAGCCAAGGGCGTTCCAAAAGCTATACTGGAGGCTAGGATGGCTATTGAAGCGCTTCCGATTAAGTTGTCTGTGAGCCAGTGAGCTCCTGCAATCAGACGGGGCAAACAAAAAAAGATCGCATAAAGAATAGCAATAAATCCCGCCCGCTTTCCCATGAGGTAGAAAATAAGGCAAGTAAATAGAGTGGCAGTTGTTGCATGATCTCCCGGAAAGCTTTTTCGAGAATGATCCTTAACCTTGATCCAATCCACAGCACTGGAGAGTCGAAAAGCACTTTTATCGACCATCGTAGGGCTTTTTCTCGGAGCATGGATAAACTCTGGGAAAAGGATCCCATTGACCATGCAAATCACGAGTGCGATAAACAGGACTGAAAAGATCATTTCCGCAACCTTCCGTTTCTTAAAAGCGGTTGCTGCGCAAAGGATATTAATAAAGAAAAAAAGGAACATCAAAAGATCATGGATCCAATCCATGATGCGATGTCCAGTAAAGGCCCAAAAATTTTGCCAAAAAGTACTATGGTGAACCCAGGAATTAAGGAAAGTGAATGTCTTGAGATCAACGGCGTCCCACCAAAGCCGTGTCAGAGGATTGAACCAGCTCACATAGATAAGGATAACTAGAAGAGGGGGGATTAGTAATTTTTTATAACTCATCTGATACACATTTTAATGAATCGGGGCCCAAAAATGAAGAAAAAAGCGATCGGGAGGGTGAAGATTGCCCAAAATGGGGGGACGACACGCAACTCTCCCAGAACAACACACCCATCCATAATAGTAAAAAATGCGATGTATCCAAAAATTGTTAAAGAAAAAATGAGAAAGGTTGGGTGATTTCGACTTGAAACAACGCAGAAAGGAATCAGTCCAATCAGAACCAGAACGGGAAGCCAAGGCATAAAAAGTTTAAAGTAGAGGTAAGTATGAACAAGCCAACGGTTTTCATGAAAGAGACGGGTTTTATTAAGCGTCATGGTTGCCAACTGAGTCACCGATCGGTTTTCCATCGACTCTTCAAAATGATCTTGCAAATCAAAGTTTAAGTAGAGTGATTCGAAAGAGTGCTTTGCAAAGGAAGCGACCTTTTCTATCTGTCCTTTTTTATTCCGTTGCATATGGTCAACAAAGGTTCCCGTTGGGTGAGGAGCTTCGATTTTTAGTGTTTTCATATGATAGATTTCATCGGAAGAAAGCACCCAGAAAATATCAATAAACTCTTCTTTTTCAGCATTATAAGATTGATAGAGAAGGCGCGTACCGTCTTCCAAAGGTAGCGCATGAACAGCTGTTTCAGTCTTTTTGCAAGAGTTTTTCTTCTTTAGGTATTTTTGTTCAAAATGATCGATGTAGTTGAGAGATTTTGGAGCTAGAACTTCAAAGTTGTAATAACTCATTACAACGCAGAGTAGTCCTACAAAAAAGAAGGGGCGGGTGAGGTAATGAACAGGAATTCCAGCTGCTTGAAATGCAAGGAGTTCATTTCGCTTATTCAAGCTTGTTAGAACCTTTACACTTGAAATTAATAAAGATAAAGGGAGGAGGAGGTCACATCGTTTTGAAAAAAGCATTCCATAATAAATAGACAAGTCTCCCCAGGAGATTTTCTCATTCTTTAGAATTTCTTGCATGTGCATTGAGTAATCAATCAATACGTACAAGAAGAAAAAGCAGAATAAAAACAGGAAGAAAACCTTGAGAATTTCTTTTAATAGATAGCGTTGCCAGAGCTTTGTAAATATCATTCAATTCCTCCTAGGATCCGTTTTTGAAACCAATATGAAGCAAAGAAGAGAATCGGTAGAGGGAGAGAGTAAAAGAAAATGACCTTATGTGGCGAAAGTTGGAAAGATTTTGCGGCAATTGAACAGATAAAAGTAAATGCTGAGAGGAGGATTGCCCAATAAAGCCCCTTTTTCTTCCGCCCTCGTCCAATTTGCATTCCTAAAGAAAACCCTAGGAGAGTAAAAGCAAAGGTAATAAATGGAAAAAAGAGACGGCGGCAAAATTCAAAATTTGCGCGCTTTATTGTCTTGATCTTTGCAGCTGGATCGGAAAATGTGTGTAGGAGTGCTGTCATGGGGAGATGTTCTATCCCTAGTCTGTGAGTACTTTTTTTCATGAGACCTGAGAAGGCTGAGGCAGAAGTCGACATTGTCTCCTGATTTTCGATAATTAAGCTATCAAAGAAATCAGGCTCTTCAGCGATACTAGAGATGATGGTCACTTGACTTCCTGTCATCAAGTTATTATCAACAATAAATTTTTTGGCTGTCATTAAACTGATACGGTCATTTGATTCATTTTTGACTGCAAAGATGATGTCTTTAGCTTCTCTTCCCAGATGTGTCATCTTCATGTCGACATAAGAGTCTTGGAGTTTGAGCATCTTAGACTTTTTCATTAAAAATAGAGGGTTGATGGTTGCCGCACTCTGGATCAAGTTGTGGGAGAGATGGCGACATCTTGGGGTAACTTCTGCAACGATTGCAAAATTCACGACAGAAAGAAGAAAGGCAGCCATAAGAAAGGGCGCTCCGAGAGTTTTGACTCCAATTCCTGAGGCCAAAAAGGCGGTGAGTTCTTGGGTATGGGAGAGGCGCTGCAACAGAATAATTGCTGAAATTAACCCAGAAATCGGAATTGCGATGGGGAGGATATAGGGGATTTGAAAGAGAGTGAAAAGGAAAATCTTACCTAAATGAGGGTTTAAGGCAGCAAGACGCGCAATTTCTTGAACCCGTGTGACAAGGAGAACAGAGATAAACCCAACGACACACAGGAAGAAAACTTGAAAATAATTGCGAAGGAGCAATCGCCATACAAGGGGCATTCATTACCTTAGTTATGCAAAATAAATCCCTCTTAGTGTATCCTAATTCCTTTTTTGTCGAAAGAAGCGATGTACGCTCGTATTGTAAAAGATTTTCTAACGCTCCGGTTAAAAAAGGGAGCGACTCTTCTTCTAGGGCTTTCAGGAGGTCCAGATTCTATGGCGTTGCTTCATTTTCTGATGGAGGCTAAAAAGGAACTCGACTTTTCCCTACATGTAGCTCACGTAGATCATGGATGGCGCGAAGAGAGTGGGAGAGAGGCAGAGGCACTTCGCCAGATTGCTGAGTCCCATTCACTTCCTTTTTATCTCCATCGATTGGAAGAGATGGAAGGAGGCGATCTTGAAAATCGCTCTCGAAACGAAAGATTGAATTTTTTTCGCACTCTTCATTCAAAGCATCATTATCAAGCCCTTCTTCTAGCTCACCATAGTAGTGATCAAGCTGAAACAGTATTCAAACGGGTTGCAGAAGGGGCTGGGTTAAGAGGGCTTGGAGGCCTGTATACTGAACGGTCTATTGAAAATCTTTCCATATGGAGACCTCTCCTTTCCTTAAAAAAGGAAGACCTTTTGGCTTACCTTCACAAGAAGAAGCTTTACTACTTTGAAGACTCCACGAATCGAGATCCAAAATACCTCCGTTCCAGGATGAGAGAAACACTTTTTCCAACTCTAGAAGAGATTTTTGGAAAGAGAATGGAGGGGAATTTTGCGAGAATTGGAAAAATGTGCCAAGAACTTTCCGACTATTTTGAAGAGAAAGGGGGAGAGATTGAGAAAAAACTCATTTACGGTCCTTTTGGAGCTTACCTTGAGTTAGAACAGGGAATTCATCCTGTCGAGCTCAAGTATTACTTAAAGGGGACGGCTCCCTTTTCGCACGATGCTCTTGAAGTTCTCATGAAACTTATCAGGGAACGTCGCTGTTCTCGCCTGATTCAGGCGGGGAGTATAACTTTTCAAGTGACTCGATCGCACCTATTCATCTATCAGAATCCCTTTCCTGACTTTTTTGAAAAAAGTGAACTTTGGACAGAAGGAGAAAATGGAGACTGGAGAGAGTTTTGGCAGGGAAAGATTAAAATTGAAGAGGGTGTTTCTTTAAAAAGGCTTTCGGAGATTCAGCCGCTTCTTAAAAGAAAATTGAAGAAGTGGTTTGCCGCACAGCATGTACCTTCCTTCTTTTATGATAAGGCCCCAATTTTTACGAAAGGGGGTAAGGTTGTGGGAGATAGCCTTACCGGGAAAAACCTAACCATTTTACTGTGAATTATTTATATAATTCTACACAGAAAAAGGAAAATAATTTAAAATAAGAGGACTGCTAAAGCTTGGTGCTGAGGCATTTTTGTAATTAACGAAACTTTTTAGGTTGCTAAGGAATTTCCATGTCAGTAATAAAAAAAATTAAAGGGCCGAAGAAAGATTTTCGGTCTCTCAAGAATACATTTAAGAAGCGTATGGATCAGCCTGAAAAACCACAAGAACCAAGGAAACGTTTTCCTGGTGGGTTCTTATTATTTCTATTGGCCGCCATCTTGATCATTCTGACAGTACAAAACCTGTCGAGTGATAAAGGGGGAAAGGTTTCGTTTAGCCACCAGGTGGAGCACTTGGTCAATCTCGATTTAATTCATAAAGATGATAGTCGAAAGATTGCCCAAAATGACAACCTAGTAACCTTTACGGGGAAATTTAAGGAGCGCCTTAGTGACGACTCTAAGGCTCGCTATCGCTATCTCGAACTCCTCAATGAAAATCATGAGCTCACTGAAAGAAAAGACGAACTATCTAATAATCTTTCTTCATTGCAGCAAAATGTTCGGGAAGCAGCTGAGCGCTTTATTATTTTGAGTGGCACACCTATCCCTAAGGGGGGATTTAGCGTTGTCAGCTCTTTTCATGATACTCAAGAGAGACAGAACAGCGTTGTCATTTATTCTCTTCCTGAAAAAAGGAAGATAAACCTAACCGATTTGCAAGCAGAGTATCGTGCCGTTTCTCAATCTCCGTCAACTGATCCGGTCAGAGGATTTGGCGAGCATGTTGAAAAACTTATCCAAAGTTATAAATCTCCAACACTAGGTATTGGAAGTGAAGCGATGAAACAAGAACTTCGCTCTGCTGAAGCCAAAGTTGGAACGGCACTTAAAAGCAATAAGACGATTGAAGAGGCGCTAGCAGCCTATCAGTCGGGTCTTGTCACCCTGAATCAGATCACCCTGAATCTTTTAAAATCTGAAAACCATGTTTCTCTATTGGAATTGCGAAGCGTTCGAAACTACATGGTGGATCTTAACCAGTACCAAGAGACCTTTGTTGCGCTAGATAATAATGAAGCGCAGCTGAATAAAGCACGGCAAAGCGTTTCTGATGTGACGTGGTTCTTCAATAATAAGGAGCTGTCAACGAAAGCGTTAGAAAGGCAGAGTCCTGAGGCATTTTCCCTTTGGTTTACTCAGGGGAAGAAAGAGTGGGAAGCGTTTGCTGGTGCTGGGAACATGGGGACTCTTTTCAAAGCGCCTGATCAGCCGCGTAATCTTGTGCTAGAAAAAACGTTTAAGAGTCAGGAACCTTCACCAAATTATTTAAGTTATATTTTCTTGACGATCTTTCCAATCGTCATTGTCCTTCTTGTTTTATACTTCATTTTTTCAAGACAAATGAAGGGAATGGGGTCAGGTGGTGCAATGAACTTTGGAAAATCCCCAGCAAAGATGCTCAACAAGAGCATGCACAAAGTGACTTTTAAGGATGTTGCAGGAGTTGAGGAGGCTAAAGAAGAGCTTCATGAAGTTGTTGATTTTCTGAAAGATCCTTCAAAATTCACCGCACTCGGTGCTCGCATTCCTAAAGGAGTTTTATTAGTTGGTCCTCCAGGAACAGGGAAAACCTTAATTGCGAAAGCGGTAGCTGGAGAGGCAGATCGTCCTTTCTTCTCCATTTCAGGTTCTGATTTTGTTGAGATGTTTGTGGGTGTGGGTGCCAGTAGAATTCGGGATCTCTTTGGCCAAGCAAAGAAGAATGCTCCTTGTATTGTCTTTATTGATGAGATTGATGCTGTAGGGCGTCACCGGGGTGCTGGGATCGGTGGTGGACATGATGAAAGAGAACAGACTTTGAACCAACTGCTTGTTGAGATGGATGGATTTGACACCAATGAAGGAGTCATCTTAATGGCTGCAACAAACCGTCCAGATGTTCTTGATAAGGCGTTGCTTAGACCTGGTCGTTTCGACCGGAATGTTATTCTTGATCTTCCCGATATTAAGGGGCGTTTTGAGATATTAAAGGTCCATGCGAGAAAAATTAAGCTCGATGTGGATGTTGAGCTTATGGATGTAGCTAGGGCAACTCCTGGATCTTCAGGTGCGGATCTGATGAATGTTTTAAACGAAGCCGCTTTGCTTGCAGCACGCAAAGGGCGCAGTGCTGTGACCCATCAAGATACACTAGATGCATGCGATAAAGTGAAATATGGAAAAGAAAGACGCAGCTTAGAGCTCGATGAAAAAGAAAAAATTCACACCGCCTTTCATGAATCAGGGCATGCTGTTGTTGGTCTCACCGTTGAGAGAGGAGACCCCATTGAAAAAGTTACAATCATTCCGCGAGGTTTCTCGCTTGGAGCGACCCATTTTGTTCCAGAGAAGAATAAAGTTAGCTACTGGAGAAAAGAACTCATTGATCGCCTTGCTGTTTTGATGGGAGGGCGTGTTGCAGAGGATCTCTTTGTTGGGGATATTTCAAGTGGTGCTCAGATGGATATCTCGCAAGCCACTAAACTTGCAAGGAGCATGGTGTGCCAGTGGGGAATGAATTCAGCTCTTGGCCCTGTTGCTTACGACGAGCGGTCTGAAGAGGGGAGCTATGCAATGCCAGGTCAGTCTTCCAAGAATTATTCTGAGGAGACAGCAAAGCAAATTGACTCAGAAGTGCGTAGCCTTCTTGAAGAAGCCAATGCTTTTGCAAACAAGATTCTTGATGAAAAAAAGGACAAAGTTCAGCTCATGACCGATATGCTCATTGAGTTCGAATCCTTGGATAAAGAAGATGTTCATGCGATTATGGATGGTAGTTGGGATATGGAGAAGAAGCGCGAAAAGCTCAAAGCAATGGTCGAAGCTCATCGCAAGGTTCCACCACCACCGCCTTCAGATGATGAAACGGAGTCCAAACAAGGAGAAGGCCTAGGACCTACGCCGCAGGGGGTTTAGGCAGTATTGTCTAACAATCACAATTTACCAAATTCTTAGGTGTTAAATAACTCAATATCAAAAAATTGGTTTTTATTTCATTCTGAGGTATTCTCTTTGCCAAATTAAAGGTATTTGATATGGAGAGAAATTCAAACGTTTACTTTCACGCAGGACTGCAGGTCGCAAGTGTAACGTGCTATCTTTTGCTTGCAGGGGAGTCTTAAGGTTACTGTTCATTCACATCTATTGTGACGGCAACAGCCCTTCAATATATCCGATCGAATCAGATTAATGATAAGAACGAGCATTTCATTTGCAAACCTGCAATGGTCTTTATTGCCGTAGGGTGTCTTTTTAGCCGGACGGGGATAAAAGTATGGGGGCTCTCACTGGCCTATTTTGCAACCGTTTTTGAAGTGATTCATTACCACCGACCTAAAGATGTAACACTGCCTCCTTCTCCGAAAAGAGCAGAACCTGTGCGAGAAATTCCGAGTCCTCGCACTCCTCCTATTGTGGTTAGAAAGCTAAAACCCAAAAACTCTCCAAACAAAGACTGGGCTAAGATGAGAGCACAAACGCATACGCTGCAAGTTTTGAATTTATATCGTGGCAAGATTAGTTTGGGCGGTTATTCCTTTGCAAGAATCCTCGCTCTTGAAGAGGCTAGGCTTGAAATAAATCCAGCTGTTATTCACTGGCTATTCCTTGCGGAAATTAGAATTAGGCAGTCAGGAAAAGTGCCAATGATTACCGACGAGTTGATTGAGGAGTTCACAAAGGATTCTGTCCTGCAAGAGAAGCAGAAAGCGGCACTAATTCTGATATTAAATCACTTTGGTTTGAAGCTTGATGAAAACGATACGATTGTCAAGAATCCTGAAAATTTTGAGGCTAAGAAGAAACATCTTTCAGGTCATAACTTCCATAGGATCACCTGCATCCTTTCAAGTCTGTTTTATTTTGGTCGGGAAGGTCTTGCGCAGTCACTTTATGATTGTCTTGATGGCCTTAACCAAGAGGGTCAAATAGAAGTAGAGGCTTTTCTAGTTGACTGCTGGCAGCCAGCTAAAAGTGGAGACATGCCTAAACTAGAAGCAGACCCTCGCCTTCTTTTCCCACCCGAGCCTATGAGGTTTCCCGTTCCTGTGAGGCACGATGATCCTCCAAGACAAGAATGGGTGTAAGAGTTGAGGTGCTTAGTTCTATTCAGGGACAAAAATGGTAAGTGGGCGCAGTATCGATGATGCGACTTCTCTAGTTTGGGAGAATACCCTAGAAATCATTGAATATATGCATTGGATTTTCCCGGTTGAAGATAGAAGAGCCCCTGCTATTGGCCGCCCAACATTAGATGCAGCGACGATTGAGAGATTTAGAGTAGATGGGTCTCTTCGAGAGAAACAGCGCGCAGCATCACTCCACCTTCTGACTCTCTTTAGATTGGAGTTAAACGCAGCCAGAAAAATTGTAAAAACTGATGCATTTTAGGGGAGCAAACCTAATATCGGGTATGCATATAAGACTCACGGGACATTCAACCGCATTAGTCCAAGCTTGAAAGCGCTTGGCAACGAAGACTTAGCCAGTGCTCTAGATACTTTTATACGCAGCCTCAGTATTGCAGGATTGATGAGTATTGTCGGTTAAGAGCCTGTATTGAGTCTTTAACACCCTTAATATCAACAAATTGATTTATATTCTTTTCTTTGCTATCCTCTCCCTCAAAAATACGGAAAAGGTATGTCACAAGAATCAAAAATTTATTATCATGCAGGAGCCCAGGCGGCGAGTCTGGCTTTCTATTTTTTACTTTCAGGGAAGTCTCAAGGCTATTGTTCCTTTACGTCTGCTGTGACAGCAACAGCTCTTCAGTATTTTCGTTCGAATCAAATCAATGATCAGCAAGAGCATTTTATCTGCAAGCCTGCGATGGTCTTCATTGCTGTAGGATGTCTATTTAGCCGAACAGGGGTTAAGATAGGTGGGCTCTCCCTTGCTTATTTTGCGACCTCTTTTGAAACGATACACTACCACAGACCCAAAAGAATAGACCTTCCCCCTTCCCTAGTTAGGAAGGGAGCGCAGAACCATGAGCCGGAACCCATCACCTCAAAACCAGCGAGAATCCCCTTCAGGTTTCCTAGATCGTTTAGTTTAACTGGTATTTTTAGAGAGGAAAAGAGCTCTGTAGGGGAACCTGAAAAGGCCCGAGCCTTTCTTGCATTCTATCGCAATGAAGAAAAGGGGAAGAATGGGTTCTTGATTGATGGCATTTTAAATTTTAAAGAATCTGAAGTTGAAAGACATCACAATTTTATTCAATTTTTATTTCCCACCTATCAACGTAGTAATACTATTCGTAAAAAATAAAGTCATAAATTTAATTGGTCTTTTCATGTAAGCTGTTTGAGTTTAACAGGAGGTGAGTGTTGAGAGGAAGAAAGGCCGCTCAGATAAAAGGACTTGATCAGTACGATTTCGATAAGCTTGCTAAAACAGAGGGGAGTCCAAGAGAAAGGAGACGGTTTCTGGCATTTGCCCATCTCCAAGAAGGGAAGACGTTTACAGAAACAGCAGCCTTTGTACGGGTGAAACTCAGGTCTTTGATGAGGTGGATCAAGAGATTTAGAACGGAAGGTTTCGAAGGGTTAAAAGATAAGCCGGGTAGAGGTAAGAAGCCATTGATACCTCTAGAAAATCAAGCTGCATTCAGGCAAGCTGTTTTAGAGCTGCAAGAGAAGAAAGTAGGTGGACGTATCAAAGGGAGAGACATTTTGGAATTGATGAAAACAAAATATGGAGTCGACCCATCTTTGAAGACGGTATACAATACATTGAAAAGGGCTGACCTCGTCTGGATCTCGGGTCGATCAATTCACCCCAAGGCAGACTTAGAAGCCCAAGAGACTTTTAAAAAAACTTCTCAGAAAAAGTAGTTGAGGCATTGCCAGCAGGAGTAGAAATAGAGTCTGTTGATATTTGGTTCCAAGATGAGGCTAGAGTGGGGCAAAGAGGCACTGTAACCCGTACATGGGCCAATAAAGGAACACGTCCTCGGCTCGCACGTCAGCAGCAATTTGAATACGCTTACATATTTGGAGCTATTTGCCCCGTCAGAGATGAAGCTGTAGGCCTTGTAATGCCAGCTGTAAATACAGAAGCAATGCTTGTGCATCTTGAGCACATTTCCATGAAGATTCCTGAAGGAAGGCATGCAGTTATTGTGCTGGATAGAGCTGCTTGGCATACAACAAAGCGACTTAAAAGGTTTAGCAACATAAGCCTTCTACCGCTTCCTCCGGTTTCTCCAGAGTTGAATCCAACAGAACAAGTATGGCAAACGCTTCGAGATGAACATCTAGCGAATCGCTGTTATGAAGATTATGATGCGATTACGATGGCCTGCTGCGATGCATGGAATGCATTTGTTGACACTCCAACCAGAGTGAGAAGGCTCTGCTCAAGACCGTGGGCTATTTTATGACGTTATTTTTTACGAATGGTATAACTATTGTAGTTATGCCCCTCTTCTTAATGCAGAAATTGTTCAGGCTTTTTTGACTGATTCTTCTCTGCGTGCAAAGCAGCAAGAGGCCTTAGCTCTCATGGCTGATCACTATGGGTTAAAGCTTGATCTTCATGCGGGTAAGGTTTCGATAAATCCTAGTACTTTCGCCGCCAAGCAACAGAATTTTTTTATCAATGGAGCGCATAATCTATCGAGGATTACACGTATCCTCTCTAGCTTAACATCCCTTGGTCAGCCCGATCTTGCCGTTGAGTTTTATAGTTGCTTAAAGGGACTTTCCGAGGGCCCTATACCAAAACTCAAGAAAACTCTAGATCAATATTGGTTTTCTGTTGTGAGTCCTTATCTATAAAAACACCCCAGATTTCTCTAGGGTTATGATTGTATTTCTAATGCTCCCTTTGGAAAAGGGAGCATTAGTAGTTATTTTGCAGCAGGTGCTTCAAGAAGAGCCTTGCGGCTAAGGCGGATCTTTCCATTGCGATCAATTTCAAGGACTTTCACCTCAATTTCATCACCTTCTTTGAAATAATCATCAATATTATTGACGCGCTCATGAGCAATTTCTGAGATGTGGCAAAGCCCTTGAACATTTAGAAAAGCGACGAAGAGACCGAAGTCTTTAACCGTGACAACTTTTCCTTTGTAGGTCTTACCGATTTCAGCTTCTGCTGTAAGATCGTGGACGATTTGGCGTGCTCTAGCCATTCCCTCGGCAGAGTTAGATGCAATGCTCACATAGCCATCATCATCGATATTGATATCGACACCTGTTTCTTCAACAATTGCGCGGATCTGCTTTCCTCCAGGGCCAATGATCGTACCAATTTGGCTTGGTTTGACCTTAATGGTTTCAATTCGCGGTGCATACTGAGACAAGTCATCTTTCGATTTTGGGCAGGCTTCAAGCATCTTATTGAGGATGTGAACACGTCCTTCTTTAGCTTGAGCAAGAGCAACTTTCATGATTTGTTTGTTGATACCTTCAACCTTAATATCTAGTTGGAAGGCTGTAATTCCCTTCTCATCACCAGCAATTTTAAAGTCCATATCACCAAGAGCATCTTCCATTCCTAGGATGTCAGAAAGAATTGCGTAGTTTTCATCCTCGAGAATTAATCCCATTGCAATCCCTGCGATTGGGCGTTTGATGGGGACACCAGCTTCCATCATGGATAGGCAACCACCACAAACAGCTGCCATTGAAGAGGAGCCGTTAGATTCGGTGGTATTAGATTCAAGACGAATAGTGTAGGGAAACGAATCTTTCTTAGGGATAATTGATTGAAGAGAGCGTTCCGCAAGCTTTCCATGCCCTATTTCTCGCCTTCCTGGAGAGCCCATTCGTCCTACTTCACCTACTGAGTAAGGAGGAAAGGAGTACTGAAGGTAAAAGTTACGAAGGCCATCTGAATAATCAAGGGTTTCGTAACGTTGTCCCATCGACTCACCGCCGAGAGTACAGACAGAAATCGATTGCGTTTCACCACGAGTAAAGAGTGTACTACCATGGGTTCTTGGGAGGAGTCCCATTTCAACCCAAATTTGACGCACTTCAGAGGTGCCTCGTCCGTCACACCGCTTCTTTTCCTTAAGAACCATTTGCCGCATGTGGTGGGCTGTGACTTTTTTCATTGCCATTGAAACTTCAAAGGGCTTGTATTTAGCACCTTCTTCAGGAAGGAGTGCTTCTTTAACTGTTTCACGGATGGCTGCTAGAGAATCTTCACGGACTTGCTTTTCAACAATACGAATGGCATCTTGCAGTGGAGCTTCCATGATTGCATTTACGTCTTCTTTCAGCCCTTCAGGAAGGAATCTGAGATCTGCACGGTTTTTCTCTTTTCCAACAACCTGTTGCCATTCCGAAAGTTTTTGGCAGATCGTCTTAATTGCTTCATGGCCTTCATCGATCGAGTCCATGATTTGGTCTTCGTTTAAGAAATCGCAATAGCCTTCAATCATTAAGATTGCGTCTTCTGTACCAGCTAAGAGTAGGTCGAGCACAGAGCTCTCTATTTCTTCGTTAGTCGGATTGATAACGAATCTTCCTTCAATCATGCCGACGCGGACTGCAGCAATGGGTTTAATAAAGGGAATTTCAGAAATAACAAGTGCGGCCGCTGCTGCACAAATTGCTAGAGGTTCTGTTGGATTAACGCCATCATAAGAGAGAACCTTGGTGATCACTTGGGTGTCATTGTAGTATCCCTCTTCAAACATCGGGCGAATTGGTCTGTCAGTGAGGCGACAGGTGAGAACTTCTTTCTCACTCGGCCTTCCTTCTCGTTTGATGAAGCCACCGAGGGTTTTTCCTGCTGAGGAGAACTTTTCTTGGTAATCAACTTTTAGGGGGAGGAAGTCCACCTCATCAAGTGGTGCTCCCATACAAGCGGTTGAGAGGAGCATTGTGTCCCCAGAGCGGATCATGACAGATCCTCCTGCTTGGCGGGCGATTTTCCCTGTTTCGAAAGAGATTTCCTTTCCGCCTACTGAGACGGTAATCGATTGAGTTTCGAGCTTTTGCTGTTTTGATTCCATGGGACTCCTATTGCTGGGTGAGGATCGAGTTTATCAGGAAGATATAATAGATGCAAGAAAGGAAATTTCTAAAAAACCCCAGGGGATGGCTCTCCTAGGGCTTAAGTTTAAGATTTTACTTACGAAGATTCAGACGATTAATGAGCATTTGATAGCGCTTGGTATCCGTTGAATTTAAGTAATCAAGAAGCTTACGTCGTTGGCCGACTAGCTTGAGAAGGGCAAGCCGAGAGGCGTGATCCTTCGGAGCGAGCTTTAAATGGTCTGTAAGCTCTGTGATTCTTTCAGTAAGGATGGCAATCTGTACATCAGCTGAGCCAGTATCCTTCTCGTGAAGTTGAAACTTCTTAGTAATTTCTTCTTTAGTACCTTTATCTAAAGACATTTATTTATACTCCCGATATAGACATTATTGTTAGACAGGACTTAGACATAAATTCATCATATGACGGCCTTTATTGTATCAAGGGTGGATATATATTTCAAGCCATCGGTTGTTCAAATTATCTTTTGCCTTCACGGTCAATCTCTTTTGGGTTATGATGCTACTATATGGATAAAAAAAAATTTGACACAAAGATGATGGAAAAAGCGCTTAAGGAAGCTCAAAAAGCCTACGATCTAGACGAAGTCCCTGTTGGTGCAGTCCTCACGCGTCATGGAGAAATCCTTTCCAGAGCTTATAATCAAATGGAAGGGCGGAGAGACCCTTCTGCTCACGCTGAGCTTCTCTGCATTCGAGAGGGAGCGCAGCTCCTAGGGGATTGGCGTCTCCTAGAGACCACCCTTTATACAACCCTAGAACCTTGTCTTATGTGCGCAGGGGCCCTTCTGCTGGCTCGTGTTGGGCGTATTGTCTATGGAGCGCCAGACCTGCGCCATGGAGCTCATGGAAGCTATCTAAATGTTTTTGAGAAGAAACATCCGACCCACACCACTCAGATAGAAGGGGGGCTTCTCGAAGCCCAATCTGCCAAACTAATGAGAAATTTTTTTAAACAGCAAAGGAAAAAAAATGAAGCAGCAGCTGGAAGCGCTCTTTAATGAGCTCATCGATTTTCAAGAAAAGAAGCTCCTGAGCTATGCAGCCACAATTATTCCGAATATTACAACTGATGATATCCTCCAACCCAATGACTATCCTGAGCTTGAAAAGCACCCCTTTTTCCGATATGAAGAAGGGGTGCTTAAAGGGCTTCATTCTGCAAAAATGGCAGTTTTATCCCAGCAGAAAGAGATGCACTAGATCGTATCGTCAAATAATCTTTGTTGCGAGTGGCCTTTATATGAGCAAAATTCAAGGCGCTCGACAGAAAGAGCCCCAAGTGGGCTCTTGAAGCAGGGCAATGCAGAAGCTTTTCATAGGAAAGTCAAAAGCAACATAGAGTATTTGACGACACTATCTAGGATCTGCCGCGGGAGATGCGCCACATGCGGAATCGCTCGCGCACTGTAAGGGAGCTTTTCCCTTTCCGAGAAATTTTATCGAGGCATGCATCCATGAACTCGTCGTCCTGGATGATGATTCTTCCTGTCTTGAAATCGTAAACTTTTGAAGCCTGTATTTCGATATCAACGACCTTTTTAAAGCGCGCTCGCATCTTTCGTTTGAAATAGATGATGCGTTTTTCCATCCCGTGTAGACGATAGAACGGCCCAAGGATTTCCCAGACAAGCACAGAATAAAAGTACCCGTAGAGCATAGCTCCAAGGGTTACGAAGAATGAGAGGAAGCTCCCATTAGAGAAATCAAGAAAGAGGTTTACACCAATCAGGCCAAAAACAAGCCACTTTGCGCGGATAGGTAAGAGTAAAAAGAGCATAATGTTGGCTTCAGGAAAGAGAAATGCCCATCCAATAAGTAGAATATAGATGGATGTTGTCGCGCCTGCAAAGGGGAGCGGAGATCCAAAAAGAAATAAACACATGTAGGCGATCAGGCCAACAAAAAGGGCTCCACCAAAATAGAGACCGATAAAGTGTTTTTCTCCACGGGACTGAATAAGAGAAGAGCCAATTGCCCATAGCAAATAGAGGTCAAAAAAGACGTGGAGGATAAGGGCCATGGAAATCCCTCCACCAGCAAGAGGCTGGATGAAGAGGTAAGAGATAAATTGCCAAATAAAAAAATTGTGAACGCCCCATGTTGTTAGGCTGAGTAGATGTTGAGGGCTGTGGGTGTGAAAAACTTGTGTAAAAAGAGCGTTTGAAATGAGCGAGAAAAAACTCAAAATAAGTGTTGCAATAATTGTCCATTTGATAATTTTTGGGGTAGCCCTAGGACCTAAACGAAATGCTTGAGAGTTGTTCATCATGCCCAAAGACTACCATATCCATGAATAAAAAATCAGTTTTTATGTTGTTTTTTATCTTCAAAAGAGGTTTAATCTTCAGGAAAAACGACGATTGATATCAAAGGAATTTTCAATGAAGAAAGAAGGCCATCCTCCCTACCAGAACATCCTATTTGTAGATACAGCTACTGGACATAAATTTGTTTGTGGAAGCACCTTGCAACCCAAGGAAACCGATACTTACGAGGGAAAAGAATACCCAGTCTATAAAGTACCCATTTCTTCTGCTTCTCACCCTTTCTTTACTGGAAGTCAACAGTTTGTTGACTCTGAAGGACGCGTTGATAAGTTTAAGAAGCGCTACAGCCGAAAACCTCAAGCAGCAAAGCAAGCTCAAGACAAGGAGCAAGAAGAGCAGGGAAAGAAAAAACCTGCTGCTAAGAAAACTGCTGCTAAGAAAACTGCAACGAAAAAAACTCCTCCTAAGGAGTAATTTTGGAACAGAAACTGCAGGGGCTCTTGGGCCGTTTTGAAGAGGTTGAAGCCGCCTTGGGCACTCCCGACATTCATTCGGATCAAAAGAGATTTAGAGAACTCTCACAAGAGCACTCTTACTTATCGGAGCTCAAGGATGTTTATGAGCAGTTTCAAACCAGTAAGAAAGATCTTGAGGATAATCGGAATCTCCTAAAAGAGGAAAAAGACCCTGAGTTTACCGAAGTCATTCGTGAAGAAATTGAGAGTCTTGAGGCAAAAGTAACAAGCCTCCAAGCCAGAATCGAAACCCTTCTCGTTCCCCCTGATCCTAATGACCATGCCAACATAATCATGGAGATTCGTGCAGGGACAGGAGGCGATGAAGCGGCAATCTTTGTAGGGGATTGTGTTCGCATGTATCGCCTCTTTGCTGATAAGATGGGGTGGAAATATGAAACCCTTTCTCTTGCAGATTCTGAAGCAGGGGGATACAAAGAATATGTTATCTCTCTCACTGGAAAAAATGTTCATCGCCACCTTCAATACGAAGCAGGAACGCACCGCGTTCAACGGGTTCCTGTAACTGAGACACAGGGAAGGGTGCATACCTCAGCAATCACAGTTGCTGTTTTAATGGAGCCTACTGAAGAAGAAAAAATTGTAATTGATGAGAGTGAGCTCAAAATTGATACATACCGCGCGTCAGGAGCTGGCGGGCAACACGTCAATACAACCGATTCCGCAGTGCGGATCACGCATGTTCCTTCAGGTGTTGTTGTTTACTGCCAAGAAGAACGCTCACAGCATAAGAATAAAGAAAAAGCCCTTCGGGTTCTTGTGGCTAAGCTTGCTGAAGAACAGCGGCGCAAGCTGCACGAAGAGCGGGCATCCCTTCGTTCGAGTCAAGTGGGCACAGGCGATCGCTCTGGGAGGATTCGCACCTATAACTATTCTCAAAATCGGGTGACCGATCACCGTGTTAACTTGACCCTTTATAAGCTTGATCAAATCGTAGAAGGGGACTTGTCTGAAGTGACCGAAGCGCTTATTGGTCATTTCTATCAGGAAAAGCTTCATGCGTAATATTCGCGAACTCATTAAGCTTTCCACGGACTTCCTAGAAAAGAAAGGCGTTTCTAATGCACGGCGCGTGGCTGAAGAGCTTCTTGCAGTCCTGCTTAATCAAAAACGATTAGAACTCTATTTTGATTACGATGCACCCGTTGAAGAACATGAGGTTGCGCAGTACCGCAAGTGGATTAAGCGGAAAGGGGACAAAGAGCCTTTAGCGTACATTCTAGGAGAAGTGGAGTTTTTGGGTCTTTCCCTTAAAGTGAACTCAGAAACCCTTATTCCGAGACAGGAAACAGAAATTCTTGCTGACCAAGTGGTAAAGTCTCTTTCTAAGGAACCTTGTGTTGTTTGGGATCTTTGTACGGGGAGTGGGTGCCTTGGGCTTGCAATTAAGAATAAACGCGCAGACTGCACGGTAACTCTTTCAGATATTTCCGTAGAGGCGCTTGTGGTTGCAAGGGAAAATGCGCTTCTAAACGAGCTTGCTGTTGAAATACTTGAGGGAGACCTACTAGTTCCTTTTAAAGGAAAGAAATGTGATGTTTTAGTCTGCAACCCTCCTTATATTACTCAAGATGAATATGAGGGATTAGAAGATGAAGTGCGCCTCTATGAACCCAAACGAGCCTTAGTAGGCGGAATTGATTTCTATAAGCGGCTGTCTCTGGAACTTCCGTCTTATCTTAATCCAGGCGCAAAACTTTTTTTTGAAATAGGGGCGGGCCAAGGCGGTGCTCTTTATGCTCTATTTAACCAAAGTCATTGGAAACAAAAGCGGTGTGAAAAAGATTGGGCAGATCATGATCGCTTCTTTTTCCTTGAATATCACCCGAAAACAGAGTAAAATAGATTCTTTTAAGGAGTACTGAATGTTTGGTGGTATCACAGAAAAATTTCAAAATGTTTTCTCAGCCTTAGCTTCAAAGAAAAAGTTAACGGATGAGAACATTTCTGATGCGGTGAGAGAGGTCCGCATGGCTCTTCTCGATGCCGATGTGAACTATACCGTTGCAAAAAACTTTATTAAACGGGTCAAAGAAAAAGCACTGGGGGAAGAGGTTCTTAAATCTGTTGGTGCTGGTGATCTCTTTACAAAAATCGTCCATGATGAGCTAAAAGCTTTAATGGGGGAAGATGAGGCGGAGCTTGATATTGGGCGCTGTCCATCCGTTATTTTAATGTGCGGTCTTCAGGGGTCTGGAAAGACGACTCAGTCTGCAAAACTTGCGCTCTATCTGAAAAAACAAAATAAGAAAGTTCTCATCGCAGCTTGTGATTTACAACGTCCCGCTGCCATCGACCAATTAGAAACTCTCGGTACTCAGATAGAAGTTCCTATTTACGCCGATCGAGACCAAAAGAACGCTGTTAAGGTGGCCAAAAACGCCTTAGACCGTGCTAAAAAAGAGGCTTTTGACGTTCTTATTATTGATACTGCTGGACGCCTTCATATCGATGAAGAGCTCATGAAAGAGCTAGAAAAGATAAAGGGAGTAGTTGGCCCTCATGAAATCCTCTTTGTTGCGAACGCCGCAACAGGGCAAGATGCGGTAAAGACCGCTGCCGACTTTGATAGTCGCATCGCAATCACTGGAACAATCCTCACTATGCTTGATGGAAATACGCGTGCTGGTGCTGCAATTTCTATTCGAGAAGTGACGGGCAAGCCGCTTAAGTTTGAAGGGATCGGGGAAAAAGTGACCGACCTTCAACTTTTTAATCCTCAATCAATGGCCGATCGGATCCTTGGGATGGGAGATGTCATCAACCTTGTGAAGAAAGCTCAAGAGCATGTTGATGAGGAAGAAGCCCAGAAGATGGAAAAGAAGCTCCGTAAAGCGACCTTTACCTTCGATGATTTTCTTAAACAGATGCGATCCATTAAAAAAATGGGCTCTCTAAAAGGTCTTCTTTCCATGGTTCCTGGATTCAATAAGATGGGTGGGGACTTTGATATGTCCGATAAGGAGCTCTCGAAGATTGAAGCGATTATCCTCTCTATGACACCTAATGAACGCATTGGATTAGATGAACTCCTTCCTCCGCGTCGTCGTCGGGTTGCAAGTGGAAGTGGCACCTCTATTGACGATGTCAACCGGATGATCAAAAGCTTCAAAAGAATCAAGCAGATGATGAAAAAGATGCCTGGCATGAAAAAGAAATTCATGAATGATCCTCAGATGAAAGATCAACTTAGTGCTCTTAAAGGGCAATCCTCATCTCTTTTTCTTAAGTAATCCTTTTGAGAGCAGCTTTCGACCTTCTAGAAGCTGTCTGTTTTCCATGAGCCTTTTTCTTACACAAAGCCTAAAGAAAGTGTTATAGGTAGCGACTAACAGGTAAGGGCTATCTCGCGTCTGCTACACGCGCGATCTGTCAATTTTTATTGATTATGAGTATTTGTGTATTTAATTTTACTATGAAACGTATCAAAGCTTTTACTGTGGTAACTCGCTAGTACTAAGTAGGTTTCAGCGGTGAAATCGATCCAGTGCTCAACGTCCTTAGGAATAAAAAAGCGGGCGCCCGGTTTTAGAATCAATTTTTGGTGACCCTCTCTTAGCACAAAGTATAAGATTAAACCGCCATCAAGTAAAAAGTGCACTTCATTCCCAGGGTTAATGTGTGATTGCATACTTGCTATAGCTCGGGCATTTTGCTTGTCAAATTGAATTTTAGCAATTTTTGTGGGGATTAGCTCGAGGCTGGTGCAGTAAGATCTGTCGACTTTGTCTAAAGATTGAAAAACATCCTGATCTTTGTGGGTCTTTAATCCAGTCTGTAGATACGTGTGTAAAGCTTTATTAACATTAAACTTTGAGATGCTGACTGGATGAAGAAAATCGTTTATTCTATCTAATCCAACAGTGTTTTTTTTGTTTGAGTCGGTTAATATTGCCATCAGGACTCATCCTGTATTAATCGATTTTTTTTCTATATTTTTTTCAAAAATTGAACGGATTTTTTGATAAAATTAGAAATTGGAAGGGCCACGGTGGTTTTTAATACCATTTTTTTCGGGTATGGTTTATGATGGACAGTCTTACAATTTGTGAATTGGAGTTTACATAGATGGCACTAAAGATTCGCCTAAGACAACAGGGCCGAACCAATAGATTGACTTATCGCTTAGTTGTTGCAGATTCTCGCTCTCCAAGAGATGGGAAATACGTTGAAAACCTCGGGCATTATGATCCTCATCATGAAGAGGGGAAAGATGCTGTAGTTAAAGAAGATCGCATCCAGTTTTGGGTTGATAATGGAGCTGAGCTAACTGAAAAAGCACATGCTTTAATTGCTCGAAAAGCTCCCGGGGTGATCAAGAGTATTCGTGATCGAGAGCTTGCAAAAGTGAAAAAGCGTAGCGAGAAGCGCAAAGCGAAAAAGAAGTAGTTTTTTCGATGCGCTACGATATCCTGTCCCTCTTTCCGGACTATTTTGAAGGCCCCTTTGATGTCAGTATGATTAAAAGAGGACGGGAAAAGGGGTTGTTGGAGATTAACCTTGTGAATATGAGGGATTTTTCTTCAGGAAGATATCAGCAAATCGATGATCGTCCGTACGGAGGTGGACCAGGAATGGTCCTAATGGCAGAACCTGTCACAAAGGCTGTGCGAAGTGTTAAGAAAGAAGATTCCCATGTGGTCTATCTGACCCCTCAGGGAAAACCTCTCACTGCTAAACGGTGTGGGGAACTGGCCAAAAAACCACATTTGATTGTTGTATGCGGCCATTATGAGGGGATCGATGAGCGCGCAATTGAGAGCGAAGTCGATGAAGAGATTAGCATTGGGGATTATGTACTTACGAGTGGCGCCCCGGCTGCCATTGTCCTAGTTGATAGTGTCTCCCGCTTTATTCCGGGAGTGATTGGAAACGAAGAGGCAGCGCAGCAAGACTCTTTTGAAAATGGGATGTTTGATTGTCCGGTTTATACCCGGCCTCCTATTTTTGAAGGAAGAGAGGTTCCTGAGGTTTTAAAAAACGGGAATCATGCTGAAATTAAGGCTTGGCGAGAAATGCAGGCGCAAAAGAAAACAAAGCGGGTTCGACCCGACTTAAAAACTAGAATATCTAATCAGGAGAAATGAATCATGAGCCGCGATGCGCTACTTGAGGAAATTGAAACCAGTCAACTTAAGGCAGACATCCCCCATTTTAATGTCGGCGACACGATCAAAGTTCACATCCGTATTATCGAAGGGGAAAAAGAAAGAATCCAGGTTTTTGCTGGAACTGTAATTGCTCGAAAAGGCTCGGGTATTTCTGAAACTTTTTCGATGTACCGAGTCGCTTACGGCGCTGGAATGGAGCGGGTATTCCCACTACACAGCCCCCGAATTGCTAAGATTGAAGTTGTTCGATTAGGAAAAGTGAGACGAGCAAAACTTTATTACCTCCGCGGAACTGCTGGAAAAGCAGCGAAGGTTAAGGAAAAGATTGGGCGGAAAAAGGACAAAAAAAGTCCAGCTCTTATAGAAGATCCTGCACCTCCAAAGGTAGAAACAAAGGCTGAGGCTTCTAAAGAGGAGAAAAAGCCTGAAGATGAAACTCCTAAATCGGAGTAGGGTTGAACGATCGAACCTTTTTTGAAGAGAGCGCTTATAATACTGGGCGCCGGCTGATTGCAGGTGTAGATGAAGCGGGGCGAGGTCCCCTTGCCGGTCCCGTTACTGCTGCTGCCTGCATTCTTCCTAGAGGACTTCAAATTGAGGGGATTGATGACAGCAAGAAGCTCACTCCTGAGAAACGGGAGGAGCTCTATCATGTGCTCACCACCCACCCTGACATCCACTATGGCATTGGCGTTCTTGAAAGTGTAGTCATCGATAAGATCAATATTTTGCAGGCTACTCTTAGGGCTATGGCACTAGCAGTGAACGCGCTTGACTTTGAGCCTGATTATCTTCTCATTGATGGTAATCACCTTCCCCCGACACACATTGCGGCTAAGGCGGTGATTAAGGGGGATAGTCGTTCACTAAGTATTGGGGCTGCTTCGATCATTGCTAAGCATCATCGAGACATTTTGATGAAGCAGCTCCATGAACAGTATCCTCACTATGGATTTGATCGCCACAAAGGATATGGAACGAAGCGACATGTAGAGGCCCTTAGGGCTTATGGCCCTTGCCCGATTCATCGAACTTCTTTCGAGCCAGTGCGTTCCTTGACTTGCAGCAGTGAATCAGTTATAAAACCCTCACAACCAAATTAGGATTTTCTCTATGGCGCGTAGCATGACAGCCTATGGACGGTCTCACCTTAGAACCGGCGTGGGGCACTTTATCATCGAAATTCATTCGGTAAATCGAAAAAGTTTAGACATCCACTCGAATATTCCAAAAGAACTTCTTTTTTTGGATATGGGGCTCAGGAAGCGCTTGGGTGAAGAGGTAAAGCGAGGCAATGTTACCATCCGGATTACAAAGGATAGCGGTCAAGGGACCTCTTATGAAGTTCCTAGTCTAGGAGCAATGAAGGAGATTCATAAAGAATGGATGGAGTGTGCATTAGGGCTTGGTTATAAGAAGGAAGAAGCTGTTCCATTTTCCTCATTGATGCAATTTGTGATGACCTCTTCTCCCGCAGCCCAAAAGATTGATAAGACTTTTGAAAATGAGTTGATGCAAGGGTTTGATGAAGCAATGCTTGCTTTTATTGCGATGAAGGAAACAGAGGCGAGTGCTCTCAAAGAAGATATTCTTCCGCGCCTTTGCCAGATTGTGGAGAACGTCGACAAGGTAGAAAAGCTCACAAAGGAAGCTCCAAAGCGATTTCATGAGCGTTTGGCGAAAAAACTTGAAGAGATCAAGACGAATCATGAGGCGGATGAGGATCGTTTGACCCGGGAGCTAGTCATTTTTGCGGACAAGGTGGATGTTACTGAAGAAATCACGCGTCTTGCTTCTCATGTCAAACAGTTTCGTGATATTTTAAGTGAAGATAAGCGGAGGGTAGGACGGGAGCTTGATTTTCTTATACAAGAAATGAATCGTGAGGTTAATACCATTGCGGCAAAATCGCAGGAGCTCGGGATTACACAGTTGATTTTGTCGGTAAAAAGTGAACTCGAAAAGATCCGGGAGCAATTGCAGAATATCGAATGAGTAAGAAAGGTGAACTGATCATTGTAAGTGCTCCAGCAGGAACAGGAAAAACGACTCTTGTTCATATGTTGAAGGAAGAATACCCTGAAGAAGTGGTTCAAAGTATTTCGTGCACAACTCGAAAGCCTCGCCCCGGGGAAATTGATGGAAAAGATTATGTTTTTCTGACTGATGAGGCGTTTGAGAAGAGAGTGAAAAAGGGAGAGTTTTTGGAATATGCGACGGTATTTGGGAATCGATACGGAACCTCAAAAGAGCTTGTTGAGGCGCAGCGTACAGACGGGAAGCACGTCATTTTGGTGATCGATACTCAAGGAGCAATGGAGATTAAGAAAAAAACAAAGGCTCTTTACATTTTCATAGAACCGCCTTCAATAGAAATTCTTGAAGAGAGACTAAAAAATCGCAGAACTGAGTCGCCTGAGACCCTCAAAAAACGGCTGAAATGGGCCCAGTATGAGATGGATCAGGCAAAACATTATGACTATACGATCGTTAATGACGATTTAGAGACTGCCTATACGGTATTAAAGAGTATTATAGTAGCCAAGAATCACGAAGGAGGAAATCATGGCACAAGATGAACTAACTAAAGAAAGTTATATCACCCTATTTTCGGATAACTTTCAGTTGACGCACTACGCCATCGATGTGGCGCAAAGACAAATCCAAAGTGGAAATGAAGATCTTAATGTGACACAGATGCTCAAAGAGATCCGTAAAAACCCACCAAAACAAGAAAAAGTGGAAGAAGAGCAAGAGTGAAGAGAGTTCTGATAACGGCAGCACTTCCTTATGCAAATGGGCCACTGCATTTTGGTCATATTGCTGGGGCATACTTGCCCGCGGATTGCTATGCGCGTTTTCAGAGACTTCTGGGTCATGATGTTCTCTATATTTGTGGTTCCGATGAACATGGGGTGGCGATTACCTTGAGCGCTGAGGTGGCTGGGCGAACTCCTAAAGAGCATGTTGATCATTTTCACTTAGTTCTTTCTGACTTTTTCAAGCAAATGAACATTGGTTTTGATCACTACTCACGGACTACCTGGAAAGGGCACATAGAACCTACTCAAACCTATTTCAAGCAGCTCCACAAAAATGGATATATTGAAGAGAAGGTTACTGACCAGCTCTATTCCGAAAAGGATAAGCGGTTTTTGGCAGATCGGTATGTTCAGGGGACGTGCCCTAAATGTGGGTTCGAAGAGGCTAGAGGGGATGAATGCCCTAAATGTGCTTCGAGTTACGAGGCGACGGATCTCAAGAACCCTCGTTCAAAACTCAATGGTGCTCCACTCATCCTAAAACCGACAAAGCACTGGTTTCTCCGGTTTGATCTGTTCAAAGATGAGCTTTCAAAGTGGATCAAGAAAAAACATTGGAAATCCAATGTGATGAATTTTGCCCAGAACTATATCGATGATTTGAAACCTCGGGCGATTACCCGTGATTCAGATTGGGGGGTTCCTGTTCCCCTCGAAGGGGCTGAAGGAAAGGTTCTTTACGTTTGGTTTGACGCGCCCATTGGGTATATTTCAGCAACAAAAGAGTGGGCTGAGAAGAAAGGAGAGCCCGAAGCGTGGAAGCAATACTGGTGCGATGAAAAGACAAAACTGATCAACTTTATCGGGAAGGATAACATCCCCTTTCATGCGATTTTTTTCCCAGCAATGACCATGGGACAAGATGAACCCTACAAAATTGTAGACGAGCTTCCTGCAAATGAATTTTATAATCTCGAGGGGAAGCAATTTAGTAAATCGGCTGGTTGGTATGTCGACCTAGAGGAGTTTTTTAAACACTTTTCTTCCGATCAGATTCGGTATGCTATTGCTGCAAATGCTCCTGAAACACAAGATAGTGAGTTTTCATGGAAGGATTTTCAGATGCGCTGTAATAGCGAACTCTTAGGGAAATATGGGAATCTTGTGAACCGTGTCCTTGTTTTCACTCAAAGCAAGTGCGGAGGTGTAATGCCTCCTTTTGGAGATTTGAAGCATGACGATGAACGTTTTCTAGAAAAAATTGAAGAGCTATCGAAAACGATTCATCAGGCTTATGATCACTATCATTTGCGGAAAGCGACTCAGCTTATTATGGAACTTGCTCAAAAAGGGAACATTTACTTCGACCATAAAAAACCTTGGAAGGATAGTGAAGATGGTCGGAATACGACGATTGCTTGCTGTTTGCTCGCCCTGAATACACTGGCTCTTGTCTCCTTCCCCATTATTCCTGAAACTGCTGAAAAGCTTTGGCATCTTCTTGGCAATGAAGAACCATTAAAAAATCAAACTTGGAATGGCGTTTTAGAGACCGGTATTCCAGCGCATCGCACTTTCCCGAAGCCGGAAATGCTCTTTTCCAAAGTAGAGGATACCGTGATTGAAAAACAACTTGAAGACCTAAAAAATGCTCTAAAGCCTGCTGGAGATTTGAAGGACCCGATCACCTTTGATGCTTTTCAGAAGCTCGATATTCGGGTAGCTCAGATCCTTTCCGCAAGTGAGATTCCAAAGAGCGATAAGCTCTATAAGATTGAGCTAGATCTTGGATTTGAGCGTCGGACAGTTGTTTCGGGGATCCGGAAGCAATACCCTGATCCAGGGGGGCTGATAGGGAAAAAGGTTGCTCTTGTAGCAAATCTAAAACCGGCAAAACTCATGGGAGTGGAGAGTCAAGGAATGATCCTGGCAGCAGGAGAGTCTAAGTCACTGGAAGTATTAGAGATACAAGGGGCTCCCCTGGGGAGCCCAATCGCTTAAATTCCCATAAATCCTTTAAAGGATCTCATGGCACGCTGAAAACGAGTTTTTCGCTTGAATTTGCGTAAAACTTTGTTGATTAGTTTTTTAGATTTCTTTTTCATGGTCCTGCTCCTGATTTCTCATGAAATTCGTAATAAACCTACTGGTCCTACCTAGATTCTAGCAATTATTTAATTTAATTTCAAGGAATTGAATAGATCTTTGTTGGCTATATCATCTAGTTGAAAAGGTATTTTAGGAAGAGATAGGGTTTTCTTGGCCCTGTTTAGAAAGTGAATCTTCTAGAAAATACTGAAGGCCTGTGTAACGGGTCTTCACGTTATCGGTCTTGACTGCGATAGCCAAGGCCTTTTTTGTGCCTAGAAGAATGACAAGTTTTTTGCCGCGGGTGATCCCTGTGTAGAGAAGGTTACGGAAAAGTAGCTTGAAGTGTGAGGTATGGACAGGGATGATGACGCAGGGGCATTCACTTCCTTGATATTTGTGGATCGAAACGGCGTATGCGAGCATAAGCTCATCGATATCGCAGAAATCGTACTGTACATCTTTTCCGTCAAAGGTCACTGTGAGCTCTTGTTCTTCCATGTTGATTGCTGTAATCCGACCGACATCGCCGTTGTAGACTTTTTTATCGTAGTTGTTCCGTATTTGCATCACTTTGTCGTGGATATTAAAGTGGCGACCCATTCGAACAAGGTGCAGGGATTGGGGATTCAGTTTTTGTTGAAGCGCATGGTTAAGATTGTCTGTTCCAATGATCCCTTTTTTCATTGGAGAGAGAACCTGAATATCATCGATGGCATTGAAGGGGAATTTTTCAGGGATATGATGTTCGATGAGCTGGATGATTTTTCCGAGAATTTCATCAGGAGATTCGACATTAAAAAAGACAAAATCGCTCCCTTGTTCATGCTCAGTCTCAGGAAAGTAGCCTGCATTAATCCGGTGGGCATTGGCAATGATGCGAGATCCTTTACCTTGTCGAAAAATCCATTTAAGGCGGGTGACAGGGAGTGTTTCAGAGTAGATCATATCCTTCAAGACATTCCCTGCTCCGACACTTGGAAGTTGGTCTATATCACCAATAAAAATAAGTCGAGTTTCATCGGGAACTGCCTTTAGGAGGCTATACATTAAGAGGGTATCAATCATACTTGCTTCATCGATAATGATGAGGCGGGAAGTTAGGGGGTTATCGCGATTTCTTTTAAAGCCTCCTCCATTGAAGTCAAATTCTAGAAGGCTGTGAATTGTAAAGGCTTTTCTTCCCGTAATTTCACTCATCCGTTTTGCGGCGCGCCCAGTGGGAGCAGCAAGGGTGATCTTATCGGTTACTTTAGAAGTAATAGAGAGGATCGCTCGGGTGATCGTGCTCTTTCCTGTCCCAGGTCCTCCTGTAACAATATGGATTTTTTCCTCGAGGCTTTCTTCAATCGCTTTCTTTTGCTCTTTAGCAAAGCGGATGCGGTGCGTTTCCTGTGCCCAATCGACCGCTTTGTCAAGCGTGACTGTGCGGATTTTGCAAGGGGCTTCATAGATTCTTTGCAGCTCTCGGGCGACTCCCCATTCTGCATTATAGAGAGGACGGATCCAAATGTGGGGTTTACCATCTAGAGTATCTTCTATGATGTGACCTTCCATCTCAAGAGTACCAATCTGCTCAGCGATAAGTGATCCATCGACTTCAAGGATTTTTTCGGCTTCGGGAATGAAGGCTTCTTTTAAGTAGCAGACATTTCCGTCGTTGCTTAGTTCCCATAGGACGTGCTCAATGCCCGCTTTAATCCGAAGAGGGGAGTCTTTAGTGACACCGAGGTTTTGGGCGAGCTCATCAGCTGTTTTAAAGCCAACACCGTAAATTTCTTTTGCAAGAACGTAAGGATTTTCCTTTACCTTTTCAATACTCTCTTCCCCATATTTCTTGAAAATCTTTTGGGCAAAGGAGGGGCGGACTTGGTGGGTCTGCAAAAAGATCATGACATTGCGGATGGACTTTTGTTCGCTCCAACAGTCCTCAATTTTCTTGATTCTTTTGGCCCCGATTCCAGAGACCTCGGTGAGCCGATGAGGGTGTTTATCGATAATTTCAAGGGTTTTGACCCCAAAGGTTTCAACAATACGCTTGGCATAGACAGGTCCAACCCCTTTGACCATCCCTGACTCTAAATATTTCTGGATTCCCAGGATATCAACAGGAGCTGTTAGTTCGAAATTTTGCACTTCAAATTGCCTTCCATGGCGGGCATGATGTTTCCAAATACCGCGGCAGTGAAGGGTTTCTCCAGGACTGATCCCAGGCATTGAACCGACGACAGTGATCAGATCGCTTTGTTTGGGCGTCTTAAGGCGTGCCACAGTGAAGCCGGTTTCCTCACTTGCAAAAACGATGGTGTCAATGTATCCGCTGAGCTGGTCCATAGTCAAACATCTTAACCGAACTGTTTGCGTTTGAATACAAAAATCTTGGGACCCTTGATCTAAAATCTTGAAGAGGTTATGATGACCCTCTCTATTCCGGATTAGCTCAGCGGTAGAGCAGTAGACTGTTAATCTATTGGTCGCTGGTTCGAATCCAGCATCCGGAGAGTGGGCCCGACTTTCGTCGGGCCTTGTTTTTATTTTCCCTAATTAATAAACTAGTCCGTTCAAAATACGGGGAAAGTGATGAAAAAACCAGGGACTTTTCATAAAAAAGACTTTACAGAGATGTCGTTGATTAATATTCCAAGTAGTTTAATAAGATAGCTATCGTTCCACCCAGCTAGCCGCCGTCTCTTTGCTATCCCTTTTGTTCCCTTTGCATCTACCTGAAGTATCGACTGCGCCATTCGCCGAAAAACCGCAAAATTCTCAGGGGCATTACCCGTGCTTATACAACAGGCATCTTCTTTGAAAACTACGTCCATCATCCAATGAAGATGGTTCTCTATTCCCCAGTGCCCTCGCACTAGCTTTATCGCCTCCTGAGGAATTAAAGAAAGGCTTGAGATGTAGTGACGTTTTTCTACGCTAACTTTCCCCCTAACTTCTCGTCTTGAAGTTACTTCGATAAGAGTCTTTAAGTCTTGCCACTCTTCTCGACAGTCTAACCATTCTAGGTTACTGGCTACAGCAACTTCTCGCTCCTCGATTCTTCCATGAGCTTTTTCAATTTTCTTGGCCCTAGCACACTCTGCCCCTTCATATTCAACCTCCCTTGCCTGATCGAAGAAGTTTTGGGCTTCATCATGTAAAGTTCCTTGGTTGCCTTTTAGAGCTATCACGTAATCGCCTCCTGCCCTGCGAATGTCTTCCACAATTTTTTTCTGACAGCCTGCAGCGTCAATAGTGATAATTGATCCTTTGATATCTATGGCTTTTATCAATTCTGGAATGGCAGTAATTTCATTTGATTTTTCCTCTGTTTTGACTTGGCCTAGCAACAAACTTCGACCTGTTTCCCAAGCCGAGACAAGATGAACTGTTTGCTTGGATGCCCCATTGAGCCTTTTACCATCGATTGCGATAATTTGCTTTTTCACTTCAACAGGAAGAGCTTTCATCCATCGAATGAAAGTCTCTTGTAATTTTTGGGGGTTTAGCATAACGAGAAGCCACCAAAACACTGTATAGCTGGGAGGTTTTTTGATTCCAAGAAGCCGTTGGAATAAGCTGATTTTTGTACATGCATACTCATGAATATGGATGATAGCATTAGCCCCAGCTATGACCGCTGCTAAGATAATGACTAGTAGGGCAACCAACGGATACGACAAGTTATCTTTAGCACGTGGGTCTTGGATATCTTTGAATTCTATTTCTATGGACTCAATGAAGGCTTGCTGATCTAGGAGTTGATCTACTTCAGAATAGAACTTGGCCACTTGTTTCTTTGACATAAACACCTCTAAGTTAATCAGAAGTGTTATCTTCTGTTAAATCTTAGTCAATGTCAAAACTTTTTCATGAAAAGTCCCTGTGAAAAAACGAATCTTAGCTTTATATTTAATATTATTAATGGGAACGACTGTTGCTACTCAAACAGTAATGGTTGATCTTCACTTCTCACCCTATTCGGGAGCTACAAATCTGATAACTGCCCAGGATCTACTCATTATGGGAGAGGACCGTCTTTTCCCAGGGGGGGGGCGAGATTCAACAACAAAGGTTTGGGGGAGGGCTGCTGAGCAGATCCTTTTCTGGTCGCAGCTCAATACCATGACATCTATAGCACAACATGAAATTTTTGGGCATGGATATCGGCTAAGAGAATTGGGTGTGACACCAAAAAAATATACGGTGACTCCTTGGGGTGGTGCGACCTACTTTGATGTAAAAGACTCCTTTAAGGTAGGGGATATGATGGCTGTTGCTGTTGCTGGTCTTGAAGCTGAAGCCATCTTGGCTCGTGATTTGAAAATGGAATGGATGCATCAAGGAGAGATTGATGGGCGACTTGCCATGACCTATGCTGAAGCGGAGCAGTCTCTTTTCTGGTACACTCTGATTACTCAGCTCAGAAGACTGAATAATGACGGAATTTCTGAAGGGAATGACATCGATGCGTATCTCAAACTACAAAATGCTTCCTATATCAACGATAATCTAACGATAGGGCAGCTAACCCGCTGGTCGATTTTCAACTGGCTTGATCCGATGACGTTTTACAGCTATTACGCATTCTTTTACTATATTGCTGAGGGAAGAGCGTGGAATTTTCCGATGATTTCATTGGGGGAAAATATTCGCTATCTTCCCAATGCGAAAATTGCATACGCCCCTTATGCTCCAGAAGCATATTTAGAAAATTTTTTTACGATTCACGGAGAGCCTCTTTATTTCTATTTCAAAGGAGGGAAAAGAAGTTTCGGAACAGGGTTTGCCTATGACCACTTTTTTCAAGGGAAAATAGGAACCGTGGGTTTCCGTTTTGATGGATGGAATCAAGGGGTGTTTGTCACTTCAGCAACCCTAGAAGAGTTGGATGAGACCGGGGAGGCTTATCGCCCTTCATTAAATAAGCGCAGGTGGGGGGTGGCTCTGTCGGTGACAAGTACGTTAAACCTAAATAGATTTATTGCTCTATACACTGAGCTTGGCGGAAAAACTTCGGGATACCTTCCTGGCTATGGTTTGGATAAGGAAATCGTAGGGCGGATTGGACTCAGGTTTGGCTCTAACTCTCTTCGACAAAAAATGAGTTCACAGGCTAAAATCGACTCAGTCAAATCTAACAGAGAACTCAAATGAGAAAAATATTTATGTCCTTAGGGGTTGGGATGGCGATTCTATTGACCGGATGTGCATCGTATCAAGCAAACTCTCTCTCCGCTCTGAATCCTGAGCATGTGCGGATTTATGAGAATATGGAAGGGATTTCTATTGGTTGTAAGGCTTATACTATTGAGGATTGTTATAGCTACCTTGACCGCAACGTGATTGCGAAAGGATATCAGCCTGTGCAACTCACATTTTACAATCAAAGTGATAAAAGCTATCTCTTTTCGACCAAAGGAGTAAGTCTTATCTGTGCAAGCCCTGAAGAAGTTGCTCGAACCGTTCATACATCAACAGCGGGGCGTGTAACGGGATATACGCTTGGAGGCATTCTTTTTCTCCCTGTTACTTTTCTTCTTTTTATTCCTGCGATTGTTGATGGAATTAAGTCATCAAATGCCAATGGTGCGCTCGATACTGATTTCTCTGTTAAAGCAAAAGACAGTTTTGAAATCAGGCCTAACTCATATTCAACGACACTTGTTTTTGTTCCAAAGGCTCATTATGCTCCTATATTTGAGCTTTCTTTGTCTGATCAAAAGACGGGGGAGTCTAAGGTAGTAGCCCTTTCTGCGGTTCAATAGAGGTTGCCCGTGGATCCAATAGGTAGTGAGCTAACTCCTTATGAAGTTTGGACTGTTGCTGATGCAGTTTATGAAGAAGGCTCTCTAGTCGAAAGAAACAAAGATGCGGTAAATAAATACTTAGAGGAGCAGACTGAAGGCAAAATCGTTCTTAAGGAATTAGAAAAAGTCTCGTCATATCCGTGGGTATTAGGGCTATTTTGTATCCAAAAGGGGCACCGAAAGGTTCATGTTGTGTCATTCCAAGGGAGTAATAATGATATTCAATGGATCGAAAATGTTTCAACATCCCCAATAGTAACAAAAATGTTACTATTTTCAATGACGAAGACAGTCAAGGCTTGGGAAGATAAATACATAAAGAAGTATGACAAGAAGTATGGAGAACCAAAGTGGGGTGAAGTCGTAGCTTTTACAGGGCACTCAAGAGGAGGACAGTTTGCCTCAAGATGTTGTAAGAGTAAGAAGCTCTGGAGGATTATATGGGATGGATACCGCGCTAAGAAAAGCCATTATCATATAAACCTTGCAACGAGTAAAGATCCACTTACTACAAATCCTGTTTTATCTCATCCTGAACGCTATATCAGGATATGTGATGGAGGGCATAGCCTTCATGATTTTAAGAGAGTGGTTAAAGATAAAACTTGGGCCCAGTTACTATTCGGTCAAAAGTAGAGGGCTTTCTTTTCGACAAAAAAAAGCTCTCTCGTTACACTCCGAATATATTCTTTGGAGATAACGGATGAAATGGACCCTTTTTCTTTTGACGCTACTCTTGACAGGGTGTGCTTCTTACAAAGCTAGCGACCTCTCTGCTTTAGATCCATACTCTGTAAGGAACTATCCGGAGATTGATGGGATGCATATTGGTTGCAAGGCCTTTACTAAAGAGGATTGCTTAACCTATCTTGGCCGCAATGTGATTGCGAAAGGATATCAACCGATTCAACTCACCTTTCAAAATACGACTGACAAAACCTACATTTTTTCTTCAAAAGAGATTAGCATCCCCTGCACCAATACTCAGGAGGTGGCCCAGTCCGTCTACACTTCTACGCTAGGAAGGGTTGTGGGCTACAGCCTTCTTGTATTGCCTGCAATTGTAGATGGTGTGAAATCGATGAAGGCTAACTCTAGTCTTAACGAAGACTTTCATGAAAAGGCTCGTGAGCATTTTATCATTCCCCCGGGCTCTTATAAAAAGACCTTAGTTTTTGTCCCTCGTGCGCACTATCATCCAATTTTTGATCTTTCCCTTCTTGAGCAGGAAACAGGAAAGCACAAAATAATCGGCCTCTCATTGGTAAAGTAAAATGTTTAATATTATATAATACAAAAAACATCGATTTTTTATTATTAATTATTGTAATTGTCATTGTAAAGTGAAGTCGTTTGTTTAGTTTAAGTATTCGTGAGTATTCAAATAGTATTTACGCTTCTGCATCAGAAAAAGCAGTGCCTATCTGGGGGCATTTAGACTCAGGAGCTAGGATGTTCGCTACTGAAGTCAATAATTATATTGAATCCATCCGTGAGGGGGTTGAGTTTGCAGAAAACTCAAGGGGAGAAATTTTTAAAAAGGCATCGGAAATGATGAGTAGTTCTTCTCCTTCTGATGAAAAAGCTTGCATTTTCTCTGCTAATTTCGCTTCCAACGACGTTTTTTATCAAAGACATTAAGGCAAAGACCCAGCTTGAACTCAAAAATGCGAGTTTGCTTTCCGATGCCGCTTGGATGTTTGTGCGAAAAACCGTCTATGTAGGTGTGGCTGTTTATTTAATAGATTGCTTATTTTCAATAATGGCCCATCAAAGTGCAGCTGAACACGCTTCTAAGCGCTCAATTCTTCCCGTATAAATACGGGTTTAGAATTCGAAGCGACTCTTGATAATGAATCCTGAGAGAGAGGTTGCCTCTTGCCGGGCGAAAAATGGCTGGCGCATCGATTGAAGAAGCGTTGTTAAAGGTTGAGTTGTCAGAAGTCGTCTGATTGAGATGATTATAGGAGGGGTAGAGATGAGCTTCCCATTCAATATCAAACATCATACGGAATGTCTCCTTAAATTGCGGGTTGATCCATGTTTGTTCAACCCTAGATCCAATGGCAAAGTCGATGATTTGTTGATAGGTCCAATCCATTGCAACGTCCCACCCATCATAATTGGTGTTGACTCCAAAGGCTATGCGCACACCTGGAGCCTAATCCCAATCAAAGGCATAGATTCTTTTTGGCTGAGTTGTTGGAGTGGGTTCCATCGGTAAACCAAGGGGAAGCTAGGGCTTGTGTTCCGATAGGGTTTTGTAGTCTAGTCAAATCGTTGGCTGGATAGCTTTGAACATTGATTGAATCAAAGCTGCTGTTGTAGATCCAAGTCCAATCACTATAGACGTCCCAAACATCGTGGTTTGTGACAACTCCGACTCCAAACCAAACGCCTCGTCCCCAGCTCCAGTGGGGCTCATAAATTTTTTCAGGGCCGACAAAGCGAGCTGCGGGATCAGCTGAATTTTCTTGGGTGAATATGACGTATTTTGTTGCATATGCGAGGTTGGTTGTTGTGGCATACCAGTAGAGGAACTCAGCATTCACGACAAAATCGATTTTGTGCTCAGGTAGGGAACCTGCTGGTGGCGTAATAGGAGGCATTTCTTTCTCCACATGGGGAGAAACGGGTGCTATAGAGCGCTGCTGCAGCTGAGGTGGAGGCGCTTGTCTTTGTTGCTGCACTTGAGGAGGCGGTGTCTGTTGTCCTTGGGGCATTGTCTGCTGCTGTCTTTGCTGAGGAGGCTGTTGCTTGCTGTTGCTGTGATTGAGGGGGCACTTGCTGCGGATCATGAGCAAACAATACAAGTGGAAATAGGAAGAAAAAGAACTTCTTAAGCATGAGATTACCTCTTTCATTAGCAAGATAAAAAAGCGTAACAAAAAATTAATTAGTGCGCCAAGGGTAACAGTTCGAGAAGCCTGCTGCAATTGCAGAATATTTGTGATAGAGATGCTATCTAGTGAGCGAGTGGAACGTTCCAATAAGGGTGTGTAAGGTCTTTTTCGTATTCACCAGTTTCTTCATTGTAGGCTCGTGGAGGATTGATGTTGGGACCGTACTTGTATTGGATGAAACGGGCTGTTTTGTTGGGAACAGGGACTTCGATCCCATCAAAGATGCCTTTCTTCAGTGGAAATACGACATCAAAGGGGATAGGGGACATTTGTCTCCGTTCCCTTTCTTTCCAATCTTCTGCCATGAAGTTGCTATCAAGGTGTGCAACGATATAGGTGATTGTTTTTTTAGCGGGGTCAATATCATTGCAGTAGATATCAATGTGGTTTTGACTTTCTTTTACGTAAACGCGAATATAGCTTCCAGGACGCCCTCGGCTTGACCAATCTTGAGAAGCAAATTTTTTAGAATTGAGATTTTTAAGGATGTTTTTAGCATTTTGGAAGTCATCGACAAGAATTGAAAGGTCGAGGTCGTTATCCCATGGGATAACTCCTCCATATCGATAGGCCCCAATACATGTGCCGCAATCAACCCAGAAGGGGATCCCAGCTTCTGAAAGAAGTTTAGAGATTTCAACGAGGGCTTCTTTATCGGGAGCTAGATTGTTTTCATCGCCTGGGCGGCGTTTATACCCTTGAGGAATGCATGCCTCGCCTTCCCTCCAGTCAGTAGTATCGATGCCAAAAGTGTGGAATTGCTTAAGATTTGAGAGCATTTTAGTGGAGTTAAAGTGGGCTTTTAGAGCGATGTGGCGCGCCTTGACTTCATGATTAAAAAGAGCAATTCCTTTCACAGTGCATCCCAAAAGAACTCCCGGTGTGAAAAATGTTAAAGCAATAGGAGAATAGACGCGTTTTTTAGTTTGGTACTGAAACCGTTGTTTTACCTCAAACTCTTGGCCATTAAAACTTACAGATTTTCCTTCGCAGAGGTATTGGGTTGGCATAAGCAGGACATTTGCAAATTTTTCAAGGCCCCGAGCTTCTTCAAAAGAGGTGTTGATGACAACATTTTCGGAAAGTGTGTGATAGTAGCTGACCAAAACCATTCCGATTTGGAGAAAAACACCTGTAGCTCCAGGAAAAAGCTTACATATTTTTGGAAATATATCTATGATAGCCATACCCGTGCACTTTACAGAATACCCAATTTATTGGAAATGGCTCTTCAAGTTTTTTTAGAAGCTCCCGAGGGATTTATCTCAGACCTTACTGTTATCGGATGTTATTGTCAGTACCAGGATGCCTTTCTACTCCTCAAACGCCACCCCAAATGCTTTTCAGGTGAAAAGTGGTGCCTTCCTGGGGGGAAACTCAATGAAGGAGAAGCTCGCATTGAAGGAGCACGGCGAGAATTACATGAAGAGGCGGGAGTCGCGTTGGTTCCAAAGGATCTTTCTCATTTTCTCACATTTTATTTTGATCGAGGGGATTTGAAATATGACTTCACTGTTTATCATTGCTCTTTTGAAAAGAGACCTGCACTTCAGATTCATTTGAAGGAACATACTGAAGGGAGATGGGTGACTCATAAAGAGGCTATCACTTTTCCACTGATAGCTGGTGGACGTGAAGTTCTAGACTATTGCTTGCAAAAGAGAGGTGATTTGAGTATTTAGGGGGAAAGGAGTCGACTTATGACAAAATTACTCAAAGGCCAAAAGGCACTTGTAACAGGATCTAGTTCAGGAATCGGGCATGGAGTTGCTGCTGCGCTTGCAAAAGCGGGTGCAGACGTAGTTGTGAACTATGCAGGCAATAAGGAAAAAGCCGAAGCAGTTGCTGATGAAGTTTCCAAGCTTGGGGGAAAGGTTCTCGTTGTAAAGGCGGATGTTTCAAATGAAGAAGAAGTTCAAGCGATGTTTCAGCTCATGATTAAAGAGTTTGGAACGATCGATATCCTGGTTAACAATGCAGGTCTTCAACAAGATTCTCCTTTTGCCGAAATGACCCTCGATAAATGGAACAAGGTTTTAGGAATTAATCTTACCGGACAATTTCTGTGTGCTCGTGAGGCGGTTCGTGAGTTTAACCGAAGGGGAATGCGAGATGTTTCTTGCGCTCTAGGGAAGATCATCTGCATGAGTTCTGTGCACGAAATGATTCCCTGGTCTGGGCACGCTAACTATGCCACTTCTAAAGGGGGAATCATGCTTATGATGAAAAGTATTGCCCAAGAACTGGCTCCTCAAAAAATTCGGGTCAACAGTATTTGCCCAGGGGCAATCAAGACTCCGATCAATAAAGAAGCCTGGAAAACTCCCGAAGCTTTAGAAGAACTAATGAATGTGATCCCTTATAAACGAATTGGTCAAGTTGAGGACATTGGCAATACCGCTGTTTGGCTTGCCTCAGATTTAGCTGACTATGTCAATGGAACCAGTATTTTTGTTGATGGAGGAATGACACTCTTTCCAGGCTTTAGCACAAATGGGTAGTGCGAAATTATTTCGGGGTGTCTTTTGGGGCATTGTATGGATGGGGAGCGGTGTGGCTGCGTTTTTCTTGGATGAGTCTTTTTAGAAACGGAGTAAGAAGGAAGAGCACCACTCCCGCAATGATAGCACTCCAACCTAGAAAGTTAAAGGTCTCAGAAAAATTGGAATTGGTTTCAAGAGGATTACTAATACCATTCGTAAAAAATAACGTCATAAAATAGCCCACGGTCTTGAGCAGAGCCTTCTCACTCTGGTTGGAGTGTCAACAAATGCATTCCATGCATCGCAGCAGGCCATTGTAATCGCATCATAATCTTCATAACAGCGATTCGCTAGATGTTCATCTCGAAGCGTTTGCCATACTTGTTCTGTTGGATTCAACTCTGGAGAAACCGGAGGAAGCGGTAGAAGGCTTATGTTGCTAAACCTTTTAAGTCGCTTTGTTGTATGCCAAGCAGCTCTATCCAGCACAATAACTGCATGCCTTCCTTCAGGAATCTTCATGGAAATGTACTCAAGATGCACAAGCATTGCCTCTGTATTTACAGCTGGCATTACAAGGCCTACAGCTTCATCTCTGACGGGGCAAATAGCTCCAAATATGTAAGCGTATTCAAATTGCTGCTGACGTGCGAGCCGAGGACGTGTTCCTTTATTGGCCCATGTACGGGTTACAGTGCCTCTTTGCCCCACTCTAGCCTCATCTTGGAACCAAATATCAACAGACTCTATTTCTACTCCTGCTGTTTCTGTAAACGTCTTCCCTTCTTGGAGATGGGCAAATACCAGAAACCGTCTCCTTTCTCTTGGACTCCCCTCTGTTTTAGCAAGCTTATCGAAATCGTACTGATCAAGTCCTTTTATCTGAGCGGCCTTTCTTCCTCTCAACACTCACCTCCTGTTAAAGTCAAACAGCTTACATGAAAAGACTAATTAAATTTATGACTTTATTTTTTACGAATGGTATTAAATGCTACAAATGACCCAGTAATGGCAATTGCTGTCTCGGCTCCCAGATGGAGGCCTTTGGTGTTGAAAAGGACGAGCGTTGAATAAAGGACACTGAAACTCAAGGTCGAGAAAATTTGGATCACAAAAAGTGTCCGCATTCCTTGTATTTTGTCTTTGGTGAGGGGCAAGTGAGTCATAAAAAGGGAATGACTCCTTTGATGATGTCAACAGGAGCTTCAATGATAGATTTAAGCCCTTTCTCCAAAAAGATCGATTGCATCATTTTCTGTACGATAATTTCTGAGATTTCTTGAGTAGGAATTCCCTTATCGGAGCTGATATTATCAAACTCAAGGCGTTCAATAAGGGAGAGGTGGTGAAGTTTCCCATCGGAAAGGATCAAATCAATTTGAATGTTGGTAAGAATCAGTTTGTTTATAAGCGCAGACCTTTTTATTGGGAGAAGACTCTTATGATCGACTGCCATATTACCCATGAGCGTTTGCCAATTGCCTTCAGTCTGGTCTTTATTGTAGATTTCAATGTTGACGTAGACGCTATCCAAATGAATTTGATTAATTAGAATAGGGTTTTCAAGATACTGCTTATATGGAGCATCTACTTTGATTCTTTTTACCCTCATTGCAGTAGGAAGTCGCGCTGACTTGGGATTGGCGATCATGATATCGTCAATCGTGAAGCTATCTTTTCCCCAAATGACATCCTTAATCGAGACAGGTGTCATTGTCTTTTTTGAGATGATTTCTGCAAGGATCATAGAAGAATTCAAGTAAGCAAGATAGCCTAATCCTGTGATGACTAGGATGATGGCCACAAGGATTGCAATAAGTTTCTTCATAACCCCACGGATAAATCATCGAAGCATAAAAAAAAAGCACTTCCATTTAGGAAGTGCTTTTTTTCTCGAAGAGAGTGAGGAATACTAGTACTCCATTCCTCCGCCTGCCATTGCAGGAGCCGCTTTGTCTTCTGAAGGCTCATCGGTGATAATTGCTTCTGTTGTAAGAAGAAGAGAAGCAATTGATGCAGAAAGCTCGAGCGTAAGGCGAGTGACCTTGGTAGGGTCGATAACTCCCATGTCAACAAGGTTGCCGTACTCATCCGTAAGAGCGTTCCACCCTTCGTTTGCTTTCATTCCCATCACCTTTTGGACAACAATCGATCCTTCTTGTCCTGCATTTTCAGCAATTTGGCGTAAAGGGTAGGAGATAGCTTTCATGACGATCTCAGCACCTACTTTTTTGCATCCTTTGAGGCTTGTGATAAGCTTTTCAAGGACAGGGACGCAATGTACAAAGGCACTTCCACCACCAGGTAGAATTCCTTCTTCAACAGCGGCTTTTGTGGCTTGAAGAGCATCATCAACGCGGTCTTTTTTCTCACGCATTTCAACTTCAGTAGCAGCACCTACGCGGATAATACCAATCCCACCTGAAAGCTTCGCAAGACGCTCTTCAAGTTTTTCTCGGTCGTAATCAGAGGTGCTATCTGCAATCTGTCTCTTAATGAGTTCGATCTGCTTTTGGATCTCTTTGCTATCGCCTCCACCCTCAACTAGAGTAGTGTCTTCTTTTTTGACGACGACTTTTTTCACAGTTCCAAGCATTTCTAGAGTGACTTGATCAAGCTTCATTCCAAGCTCTTCACTGATATACTCTCCGCCTGTCAAGATTGCGATATCTTTAAGGCTTTCTTTGCGGCGATCTCCAAATCCAGGAGCTTTTACAGCACAAATTTTAAGTCCTGCTCGGAGACGGTTCACAACTAGTGTTGCGAGTGCTTCACCTTCAACATCTTCAGCAATAATAATGAGTGGGCGACCACTCTCTGCTACAGCTTGAAGAACAGGAAGAAAGTCCTTCATCGAGGAAATTTTCTTGTCGTAAATCAGAACAAAAGCATTTTCATAAATAGCTTCTTGAGTTTCAGGATTTGTAACAAAATAAGCAGAAAGATATCCGCGGTCGAAGTTCATACCCTCAACGATATCAAGGGTGGTTTCAAATCCCTTTCCTTCTTCAACTGTGACGGTTCCATCTTTTCCAACGCGCTCCATCGCTTTTGCAATCGTTTCTCCAATTTCAGGATCGTTGTTTGCAGAAACGGTTGCAACTTGAGCGATTTCCTTGCGGTCTTGGATCGACTTACTCATTTTTTTGAGCTCTCCAGTCACAATATCAACAGCTTCTTCAATTCCTCGCTTGATTTCCATAGGGTTTGCCCCAGCGGTTACATTTCGAAGGCCTTCGCGATAAATCGCTTCAGCAAGAACAGTCGCAGTGGTTGTTCCATCACCAGCCTTATCGTTCATTTTGCTGGCTACTTCGATGACCATCTGGGCGCCCATATTCTCATGCTTGTCTTCAAGCTCAATCTCTTTTGCAACGGTCACACCATCTTTTGTAACCTTAGGAGCTCCGTAACCTTTGTCGATCGCAACATTGCGTCCTTTTGGTCCAAGAGTCACTTTGACCGCAGAAGACAGAGCTTTCACCCCTTTCTGTATCTTGTTTCGTGCATCTTCTTTAAATTTAATATCTTTAGGTGCCATAAATAATTCTTCTCCTTGTTGTTATTCAATCGTTGCGATAATGTCACCAGCACGAAGAACAACATATTCTTCATCATCCATGGTCACTTCTTGTCCAGAATACTTGTCCATTAAAACCTTGTCTCCAACCTTAACAGGCATGGGAAGGTTTTTACCATCATCTGTGGTTTTTCCACTACCAATGGCGACGACAATGGCCATTTCCTGCTTCTTTTTTGCGCTATCAGGAAGAATAATGCCTCCTTTAAGAGTTTCTTCTTGTTCAATTCTTTTAACGAGAAGACGATCTCCAAGAGGCCTAAGAGAGACTTTCTTTTGAGTTTGTTGAGTCATATGAATCACTCCGTTATAGGTTAAAATTCTTGTACAAAGTTTATAGCTTGAAGGATATCTGAGGAAGGATTTTTTTTCAATAAAAATTAGCACTTCTTGAATCCATGTGCTAACAGTTTTTTTGTTTGCGAAAGAAAACTTGATTGCATACCCTGGCTTTTCAATTTATAGGAGAATGTATGGCTAAAGAACGCAGAGAAGTAAGTGCTGAAGATACATGGGATGTTGATTCACTATACCCTAATCTTGAGGAATGGGAAAAAGATTTTACCAAACTGACAAAAAATAAATCCGATGCTTCACGGTGGCCCCACCTTGCCTCATATCAAGGAAAAATTGGAGAAGGGGCAGGTAAACTTTCTACGCTTCTTACAGAAACAAACAAGATTGAAAGATGTCTCTATAAACTTTATACCTATGCCCATCTCCGTCATGATGAGGATGTTGCTAATGACATTCATAAAAATGCTTACGACAAAATCTCTCTTCTCTATTTCGATTTTCAAAACGAAACTTCTTGGGTTCAGCCAGAGATTCTTCAGCTTCCTGAAGAAACATTCAATCGGTATCTTGAGGACAAATCGCTTGCAGAGCATCGCATTCAACTTGAGAAACTCTCAGCTCTTAAACCTTACACACTCACTTCCGATAAGGAGCACCTGCTCTCTCTTGCGAGTAAGGCTCTCGATACACCATCTAAAGCCTTTGGGGTGCTTAATAATGCAGAACTGAAGTTTGAACCTGCAAAAGATGAAAAAGGAAAAGAGCATGAGCTCACTCATGGAAGATACTCTCTTTATCTCCAGTCAAAAGATCGCACCTTAAGGAAAAATGCAGTCCTTAATCTTCATAGAACATTTGGGGAATTTGAAAACACTATCTCTGAGCTTATCAATGGACAAATCCAGGCTCACATCTTTCAGGCCAAGGCTCGCGGATATGATTCTGCTCTTCATGCAGCCCTTACCCCTCATCAAATCGATATAGAGGTCTATCATAACCTTGTTTCAACAGTGAGAAATAACATTTCACCTCTTCATAAGTATGTCTCTCTAAGGAAAAAGCTTCTAGGTTACGATCAACTCCATTTTTATGATCTTTATACCTCTCTAGTTCCTGAGTACGAGAAGAAATATTCTTATTCTGAAGGAACAAAGCTTGTCCTTAATGCAATAAAGCCACTTGGTCCAGGTTACCATGAAATCTTAGAAAGAGGATTTGGTCCTGAGAGGTGGGTAGATCGTTATGAAAACGCACGTAAAAAATCGGGAGCATATTCGAGTGGATGTTATGATAGTGTTCCCTATATTCTGATGAATTTTCAAGGGACACTGCGGGATGTTTTTACCCTCGCTCATGAGGCAGGACATAGCGTCCATTCTTATCACAGCAATAAGGAACAACCCTTTCAGTACTCCAACTATTCTATTTTTGTGGCTGAGGTTGCCTCAACCTTTAATGAAGAGCTCTTATTTCGCCATCTAATGGGAAAGGCTGAGTCTCACGAAGAAAAGTGTTATCTGCTGAATCAAAAGATTGATGATATCCGTGCCACACTTTTCCGCCAGACACAGTTTGCTGAGTTTGAACTCACGCTTCATTCTTTAGCAGAGAAAGGAGTCCCTCTGAATGCAACGACCCTAAAAGAGACCTATAGTAAACTTAATAAAGATTATTATGGGAAAGACCTTTTCTTAGATCCTGAAATTGATGTTGAGTGCTTACGCATTCCTCATTTTTATTACAACTTCTACGTATATCAATATGCGACAGGAATTAGTGCTGCTTATGCCTTAGTAGAGCGGCTTATGAAAGAAGGAGAGAAGGCTCAACAAGATTACCTAAAGTTTCTATCCTCTGGATCTTCGCTCTATCCTGTAGATTTGCTAGAAATAGCTGGGGTCAATATGAGAGAAAACGGCCCTATTGAGAAGCTTATTAAGCGCTTTTCATCCCTTGTTGATGAGTTTGAAAAAGAAATTAACGCTTGCTGAAAACCCATTAGAGAGGGTATTTGTTAAGCCAGAGTTAAAACCCCATAAAGTTATGAGCAATGATTTGAAAGTAGACAAGCCGATAGTTATCCTCAACGATAAAGGGCTTCACACCAGACCCGCGACGGAACTTGTAAAGTGTGCGCAAAATTTCAAAGCGCAAATTTTCCTTATTTATCAAGGGCTAAATGTTAATGCCAAGTCTCTTCTTGGGGTTCTCATGCTTGCTGCCACTCGCGGAGCTAGAATCGAGGTTGAGGCAGAAGGCTCGGATGCTGCTGAAGCGGTAGAAGCCCTCGCAGTCCTTGCAAGAAACCGTTTTAATATTCGCTATTAGCGATCAAACTTAAAAAATTGAGCTTTTTTGTTTCCTTTGAGAGCCTCAGAAAGGGAGATCTTTTTTTCCTCATATTCCTCTTTTTATTATCTTGTCCATTGGTATATATTGCGTAGAGTCTTTTGTTTTTTGCCGCTTCCATGCTCGTTGCTCCCTTACAAGACAAACAATTGTTCCGTTCCAATGTACCCAAAAAAAGAATAAACGCCGCGATTCCCATAAGATTATCCCGCTAATAAATATTTGAAAAAGAGGAAGTTATAAATCAAATGCTATGCGACAAACAGTGGAATATTTTGAAAACCTTACTACCATAAGATCCAGTCAAAAGAGGGAAAGGTATGCCTCATGGAAATTTTCGCTCTGTGTTGAATGCAATTTTTTGGATCTTACATACAGGAGCCAGGTGGAAAGATGTTCCAATAAATCCTAATTTTGCTTCAAAGAGCACAGCCCATAGATGGCTACAAAGGTGGAAAAAAGAAGGAGTCTATACTGCTCCCTATTAAGACAATAAAGGAAAACGTAGAGTAAACTGGTCAAAAAAACAATAAGGAGACGAGTTTATGAAACCAAGAAAATTATCAGAATTTCCACATACCTATCGATAGACAAATTTTCTTCTTGAAGAAGAACCCAAGGATTAACACTTCCTAATTCATCGATAGGGACATCCCAAGCTGTTTGCTGAATGCAGGAAGCCGTTTGAAATGAGGATGCAGGGATCGGGTTTAATAGAAAGGGTGGGAGGCAAAGAATGTAAAATATATGTAATAAAAAATTTCATCTTTTCAAAGCTAAATTACACTCTGCTTTTTTCAAATAAAATTTTTTACTATAAAGAGCTTTTGATTTTCTCTATGTAGGTTTCTAAAATCCATTCTCTCTTGAAACGCTTCCTTTGTGAACCTTCTGTGCTTTGTTTTAGCTTTCTTAATACGGGTCCGTGAGTGAGACCGCCTTCCTTCAACAGCATACTTCTTGCACTGGACACTGGCTGTGTTCTCTAATTGCGCGCAAGAGCTTCTCTCGATTTTCTAAAGTAACAGGCGTTTTCCAGTATTCTCTACGGGATTTTTTTATTGGTACTTGCTTATGCAGGCGTGGGCTCGGAAGATCGTACTATCAATCATGATGTATTCCATGTCTGGGTCTCCTGAAAAATAGTAGAGTATTTTGTACCACGACAAAGGAGCGTATTTTCTCTTTACTACGCTCTCTTTTTTTGAACAAACAAGAGATTACTCTTCAATGGAGATGGTCTTTTCGAGGACCTCTCTCGTGCAGTAGATGGGGATGTCGTTTTCGAGGGCAAGGGTTAAGCAATCGCTCGGACGGGCATCGATTTCTAGAATCCTTCGTACTTCGTCAGTTTCTTGCTCGACAAAGAGACGAGCAAAGTAGATGGTGTCCTGCACATCGGTTATAACCACCTGGAGAAGGCTGATATCAAGACCGTTAAAGAGAGAGTTAATGAGGTCATAGGTATATGGTCGCGTCTTAACCTGTTCAGAAAGATGCATTTGTAGGTTTTGTCCTACATGAGGGGATGTGTAAATCGCAAATTGCTTTTCTTCGGTACCTAAAATGAAAACGGTATAGTTTTGTGATTGCATGATCTTATTGAACTGTATAGGAATAAGCTCAAAATCCATCAATTCCCCCCTGGTCTCTTTTGTCATTATAGAACAATTAGGACCAGTGATCAACCGTCCCATCGGCTTTCCCAACAAGGACACGGCCTGCTAGATTAAAGAAAAACCCTGTTTCTAAGACACCTGGGATCCGAGAAAGTTTTTCGTGATCTTTTTCAGGGTCATCACGAAGTGATTCAAAACGAATGTCATAGATATGATTTCCGTTATCAGTAACGTAGAGACCATCGTTATTACGCTCACGTAGAGATCCCTGGTGTCCGAGCTTTCGGATTTTGTCGATAATTGCTTCGGTGGCAAAGGGGAGAATCTCAACTGGAAGGGGGTGTTTTCCCAACTTTTTAACAACTTTAGATTCGTCGACGATCACAACCATTTCGCGGCTAGTATTGGCCAGGATTTTCTCTCGAAGGAGAGCTCCACCGCCTCCCTTGGTCATAATCTTTTCTGAGGTGATTTCATCAGCTCCATCGACAGTGAGATCAATCGAAGTAACGGTGTTGATATCGGCAACGGGAATCCCTCCGTCTTTAGCTTGAGATTCAGAACGGATAGAGCTTGAAACAACTTGGACCTCAAGACCATCTTGAACACGTTCGATTAATCGGGTAATAAAGTAAAAAACTGTTGAACCCGTTCCAAGGCCTACAAGCATTCCACTTTCTACGAAATCGGCGGCGGCATAACCTACGGCTTTCTTCATTTCTTCCATACATCTGATTCTCGCTAATGTTTACATTGAGGGCAACAAATTTTAATGTGTTAACCCTGGTTTTTCATTACTTGAGTTTTTAGAAGATATTTGTCATGCTGGGGGTTTTGGAGAACTCCCTGCATGAGGATCAACTTATAATGGCAAATGGACTTGCAGAAGAAAGTGAAAAGACAAAAAAAACGCGTGAGAAACTACGCAGGCGATTGCAGGAAATGGATAGGGGAATTACTCCTCAGGCTTTGAAGAGAAAATCCTCTGAAATTCATAGATGGATCACGCGTCATGCCTCTGATCGGGTCGTTCTCCGCAGCAAATCCATTTCTCTTTTCGATGAAAACCAAAACACAGCGGACCTAAGTCAAAAGGTTAATGCTGTGGTTGAAAAGTTAAAAAAGCTTGCTCCTTGAGATAAATCTTCTTTAGGGGTACACTCGCATTCATGGAAAATGTGATCGAATTTCTGGAAAGGCGCGGTTTTGTTGACAATACCACGAGCGAAGAGCTGAAAAAACTCGCTGAAAAACCCTTTAAAGGGTACATCGGTTTTGATCCAACGGCAGATAGTCTTCATATTGGGCATCTTGTAGGGATTGTGGGACTCGCTTGGCTTGAAAAATTTGGTCATACACCTGTTGCTTTACTGGGTGGAGCTACTGGGAAAATTGGGGACCCTTCTGGGAAGAATCACGAACGCCCCCTTCTCACTAGGGAAGTTCTTGAGCAAAATGTTCTGGGGATTCGCAGACAGCTTGAAAACTGCTTGAAAACTCCTGTTGTTTTAAATAATGACGATTGGCTTGGATCCTTTAGCCTCATCGATTTTTTAAGAGATGTTGGGAAACATTTTCGAGTGGGACCAATGATGGGAAAGGAGAGTGTTCGGAGTAGATTTGAATCTGAAGAAGGAATTAGTTTTACTGAGTTTAGTTACCAATTGCTTCAGGGATACGACTTTTACCATTTGTTTGAGAAGGAAGGTGTTTCTGTTCAAATGGGAGGGAGTGATCAGTGGGGGAATATTACCGCAGGAATTGAGTTTACTCGAAAGATCACTGGAAAAGCGAACTACGGATTGACCTTCCCATTACTTACCCGAAGTGATGGAGCGAAATTTGGAAAGAGTGAGCAGGGAGCCATTTGGCTCGATCCAAAGAAAACATCTCCTTATCAATTTTATCAATATCTTGTTCGCGTTGCGGATGGCGACGTAGTACAACTCCTCCGTATGCTCACCTTTATTGATTTAGAGGAGATTGAAGCCTACGATAAATCGATTACATCGGGATCTTTTACTCCGAATATTGCGCAAAAACGGCTTGCTGAGGAAGTCACCCGTTTTGTTCACGGGGAAGAAGGGTTGCGAGTCGCTCTAAAAGTGACTGAGGCTGCAGCTCCAGGTTCTAAAGCAACTTTGGACCCGAAGGTGCTTGAAGAAATTGCGAAAGACATGCCAAATACTTCAATGGCGATACGTGATATTGTCGATCAAAATTATGTTGATGTCGCTGCGCAAGCAGGTCTTTCTGCCAGTAAAGGAGAAATCGTTCGATTAATCAAAAATGGTGGAGCCTATCTCAACAACGAAAAAGTCGAAGATCAAGCTCTTTTGATCGAATCTAAACATATCATTGGCGGCAAATATATTCTTTTGGGAGCCGGCAAAAAAAAGAAAATTTTAATCAAAATTGAAAAAGAACTTGCTTGAAAATCAGTAAGATAGAAGAATAAGAGCAAGGAAGCAAAATTCTTGCTTAATCTTTTTCGTTGAAAGAAAACAGCAAGACATGAGAAGAGGAATTTAATCTCTTTTGTTTAACATTTAAAGGAGCAGGGTGATATGGCAACGATTACAAAAAAGAAGCTCATTAGTGAGATATCTCGCCGCCGAGGGCTTCATCCCAACGAAGTACGCCTTGTGGTGCAGTCGTTTTTAGACTGTATGACAGAGTATCTTTCTGAAGGAGACCGCTTGGAATTTCGTGATTTCGGCGTTTTTGAAGTTGTAAAAAGAAAACAAAAAATTGGAAGAAACCCCAAAAATGCTTCAGTACCTATTATCATCCCAGAAAGAAGGGCAGTGAAATTCACTCCTGGAAAGAAGATGAAAAACCTAATAGAAACTGAAGAGCAGCAAGGAGCTGCACTGTAGAGTAGAAATACTCTGCGAGTTTGGGTGGAAGCTATGAGTGGTCTCGTCACTTTTTTCAAAAGCTGTCAGGATTTTGATTCTGGCTCCGACCTTTTGAATCAGGCATCTGATGCCTTCTTAAAGGGTGAAGAAATTGGCGGGGTCCTTCTTTTTTCTGTGATTGAGGAGTGCAAAGCACTTCCTTTAGAATCTCCAGAAGATTGTCTTGGTTTTTACCGGCTTTTAATTTCAATTCTTTTTATGAGAAAAGATGAGAATCAAAGGCTAGATTATCATATTGAAGGACTGATTCGAAAGGGGAAAGCTAAAGGGTTTTGGAAAAGTTTCCAGTTAGAAGAGGGGTACCGCATACTTGTTGACTACTTATATGAAGGCACAAGGCAGCCTTTCGAGATTAAACAGCTTGAGAAAGGCGCCGTGCTTCAGGAAAACGAGATGCACGCTCTCGAACGACACATTCCTCATCCCAAAGAAAATGCTGAACTTGCTCTTGTCTGCCTCTATCTTGGATGGGTGTGGCAAGATGATGAGCTTGTACAATCTGGATTAAAACTTACCGAGTTTTGTCTCTCCCTTTGTGATCACGACGGAGCACTTTTTCAGGGAATGTGGGTAAGAGAATCAGAATATCGCGAGAAAGAGAATACTCAGACATTCTCCCTTCTTTTTACGATTGCTTCTCATGTGGCTTTGAGTTCCAAAGTTCAGGTCGTTTCTGAGGCTTTATTTGAAAAGAGAGAAGGACTGCAGCCATTTGTTGCTCTTTTTGCAAAAGCCTTTCAAAGGTTGATCGAAGATGAGGAGTCATTTCCCAAGATTCATGAAGGGTTAACTCTTTATGACCATGACCAAAGCTTAGGTTTTTTGCGTTACCATCATGATAGCTTAAGCTTTGCTTGCTCCGCATCAGGGGTAAATACTGGATTGGGGGTGATTCATAAAAAGGGAGTTCACATCACGAGCTTTGGCCCTCATTATGCCCCGTTGGCGGATTCAAATTGTTATGGGATCTTTCGCCCTTCTAATGGAAGTCGTGATGGATTTAAAGACTTAACTATAGAGTCTGGAGATGAAAAAGCCCGACTTAAAGGCTGGACTCGTGTTGTGACCCCCTTAGCTTCTCATGTTTCTAAGCAACCCTATTCCTTTGCTGAGAGAGGTCAACAATGGCTGTTTTTTGATGTAGTAGGGGAGAAAGACACGGTTAATCTCACCATTCGTCAAAGTCAGTTTGATGAAACGGCCCCCCTCCACTTTGTCTTTTTTGTTTCAGCTGATAAAGGAATAATTGAAGGGGAAGGAGAGATCCTTCCTAAAGCCCTGGAGCGGTTTCAGGGAAGGTCAGATAAAATTATTTTTAGCAGAGGGGCAGAAGTGGTCACTATTACGCCCAATTTTGAGGGCGAGATGGAGGTAATTCCCCTAGCGGGAGGCGATCATTTTTGGTCAGCAGATTTTTTACTTGCTTTTCCGTTAAAGGAAAAGATGTTTGCTTACCGCTGGAACATCGAGTAAAATTTTTGTTCCCTTGCAAAGAATAAAAAAATCAGGATAATTTACGCATCACTTTTGGAGAATGTTGTGTCGATACCTAAAGCAATTTTTATTGGTTCCCTCTCACTTTTTGCTGTAATTGGTGGGCTCGCTCTTTTTAAAAAGAAAGGCGAAACAGCGCCTAAGGAATTAGTAGCAAATCCTGCGCCTGTTGTGGAAGCTGTCGAAGTGGCTCCTGAGCGATTGCAGCAATATCTGAAGCCTGTTCAAGATGAAGTGGCTGAGGAAGAGATGGACCAGGTTTGGCGCCTCTTTACAAAGGGAAAGCAAAAACTTCCACTTGTTGAGACTGTTCGTTATAAAAGCCGTGTCTCTTGGCTGAAGGGAAGGCCTGCGTGGATCACTGATTATGCAGCTCATTTTTCGACATCACGTCATTTTATTGCGCGGAGCTTGAACGGAAAGAAAGATTACTACACACAGAAGATTTCTCCGGGTGATCAGTTTAATATCTTAAAGAAAGATGTGAATTTTTATTTAGTTGTTGATCTCTCTCGTTGCAAATTGTGGTTTTATGCTCTGGATGGAGCAACAAACGAGCGTCATTTGCTAAAAACCTACAAAGTTGGACTTGGCCGTTTTGATGAAGATTCTTATTCTGGCTTGCTGACTCCGAAAGGAAAGTTCTCCTTGGGGGACAAGGTAGCGATTTATAAGACAGGAATGGCGGGCTACTTCCAAGATGATGAAGTGGAGATGGTGCGAATTTTTGGGACAAGGTGGATCCCTTTTTCGGAAGAGCTTAGCGGAGAAGGGGACAGCCCTTGTGGATATGGTTTCCATGGTGCTCCATGGGTGTTTGATGTGGGAACTGAAACATACAGTGAGGATATTTCGACAATTGGAAGTTATGAAAGTGATGGTTGTATCCGACTTGCACAAAACGACATTGAAGAATTGTATGCCATTATTATTACTAAACCAACCGTTGTGGAAATCGTGACCGATTTTCATGATGCGGAGGTCCCTGGAGATCTAGTAGAAAATTAAGAAGGTGGAAGAATGTTAGGCCATGAAAAGCAAATCCATGATCATGAAAAGACCATTGCTCAGTTAAAAGAGCAAAATAAGGTCAATGGGATTTGGACTGATGAGGAGCTTATTAAGCTTGAAAAAAAGCTTGAGAAACTTAAGAATCAGGTCTACTCACAACTTTCTCCTTGGGAGCGTGTAACGATTTGTCGCCATCCCGATCGTCCCCGTTCCATAGATTATATTAAGAACCTATGTGAGAGTTTCACCGAGATCTTTGGTGATCGTCTTTACCGTGATGACCAAGCGATTGTTGCAGGTTTAGGGATCATTGGTGGGAAAAAGTTTGTGATTATTGCTCAAGAAAAAGGGTGCGATACTGAAAGTCGTCTTTACCGCAACTTTGGGATGCCCTATCCTGAAGGATACCGGAAAGCCCTTCGAGTGATGAAACTTGCTGAAAAATTCAATCTACCTGTCCTTTCTCTTCTTGATACGCCCGGAGCGTACCCTGGACTTGCCGCTGAGGAAAGAGGGCAAGGGTCCGCTATTGCAACCAATCTTTTAGAGATGGCCAATCTTAAAACCCCCGTTATTGTTGTTCTTATTGGAGAAGGATGTTCTGGGGGGGCTTTAGGAATGGGCGTTGGCGACGTCTTTGGAATGCTTGAGCATTCCTACTATTCTGTAATTTCCCCTGAAGGGTGTGCTTCGATTCTTTGGCGGGATGCTGCCAAAAATGAAGAGGCGGCAGAAACCCTCAAAATGCAGGCTGAAGATCTTCTTGAGTTTGGAGTAATCGACGAGATTATTGAAGAACCGCAGGGAGGAGCCCATCATGATCCGAAGCTAGTCTATAACGGTGTAAAAAAATTCATTACGAAAGAGGCAAAGCGTCTCGAAAAAATCCCTGTTGATGAGCTTTTAGAAAAGAGATATCAAAAGTTTCGCAAATTAGGGGCTTTCACTGTCGAGTCCGAAGCTGCAGAGTGACAATTAACCTAGAATCGCGTAATCTAGCTTCATGAAAATACTCCTAAAAGCTGCATTGCGCGTTCGCCGGCATCTATCTCTTTTTATTGTTACGCTTGCCGCTCTTCTTGGCCTAACTGTCGCTAGCTATGTGGAGATGTTTAGTATCGGAGTGATTTCTGATACAGGAGCAGATTTCTTTGCGCTATTTGCCTCTAAAAATGACAAAGGTGAGTATAGCGATTATGTTACCCAGGAAGACATCCAAGAAAAATGGAAAAAAATTGATCGAGAAAAGACTGGGCATATCACTAAAGACGACGCTCAAAGCTTCATGATTAAGAAGACGGGGAGTAATCCTCTTAAGCGCGTGATGTACCAGATCAAGCGTCACTTTCATTTCGAACAGAATATGAAGGCCTTCATCACTCTTCTTCTGATGGTGGCGATTTTCAAAGCCCTCTTTCTTTTCTTCAGCCGTTATGCGACACAGATTTTATCCATCCGAATTAGTCGGGATTTAAGACAGCAATATTTCGAGCATCTACAACATCAGCAAATGAGCTTTTTCCAAAAATATAATATTGGAACCCTTTCCTCAAGAGTAACAGGGGATGCTAACCAAATAGCATCCTCGATTAATTCCTTTCTGATAAATTATATTCAAGCTCCCTTTACCATTATTGCAGCTCTTGTTGGGTGTTTCTGGATGTCGTGGGAGCTCTCTACGGTAATCTTTTTAGGGCTCCCCATGATCGTTCTTCCCGTAGTTTTTGTGACGCGAAAAGTAAAAAGAATTACGCGTCAGCTGCAGAAAAACCAAGAGGGGTTCGCTTCAGTTCTGATTGACTTTCTAGCAGGAATTCAAACTGTCAAAGTTTTTGCAATGGAACCCTTTTCATTTAAGAAGTACCAAGAGCAGAACGTTCAAATGGCCAGACTTGAGAGTAAAACTGCCAAATATGATCTTCTTACACGCCCCATTCTTCACACGATTACTACCGCATGCTTGGCGACCGTCATTATTGTGGGTTTGCATATTTTAGATATGAGGATTTCTGAGCTTATTGTTTTTGCAGGGCTTCTCCACCTTTTTTATGAGCCTGTGAAGAAGTTCGCTGAGGAAAATAGCAACATTCAAAAGGGAGTTGTTGCTGCTGAAAGAATGTACGAGGTTCTCAATCTAAGGCCTGAGATCAGTGATCATCCTGACGCAATCGAAATGAGTCATTTTTCCACAGCGCTAGAATTTGATAAGGTGTGGTTCAAATATGGCAATAAGTGGATCCTTAAAGACCTTAGTTTTTCTGTGAAGAAAGGAGAAACAGTAGCTCTTGTAGGGAGCACTGGAGCTGGGAAATCAACGATTGTTCAGCTACTACCTCGACTTTACGATATTCAAAAGGGAGAGATTCGGATAGACGGAAAGCCTATCCAGAGGTATACCCAGAACTCACTCCGAGAGCATATTGCTTTTGTTCCTCAAAAACCCTTTCTTTTCTACGACACGATCGCAGCCAATATTTCATATGGTAAATCCTTCTCAAAGGAAGCGATTATTAAAGCGGCTAAGAAGGCCCATGCTCATGAATTTGTCAAAGACCTTCCAAATACCTACGACACGATGCTTGCTGAAACAGGTAAGAACTTTTCTGGTGGACAACAACAACGTTTAGCAATTGCCCGCGCACTTGTTAAAGATGCTCCCATCCTGATTCTTGACGAGGCGACTTCCTCTCTTGATGCTGTAAGCGAAGATAAAATCAAGATGGCGATTAAAGAGCTTCACGGTGAGGTCACCCAAATCCTCATTGCTCACCGCCTTTCCACTATCGAGTATGCTGATCGGATTATTTACCTAGAGCATGGCCAAAAAGTTGCCGAGGGAAGTAAGGAGGAGCTTCTTGCCACCTGCGAGCCTTTCAAGCATCTTTGGGAAACGCACTTCCGCTCCCAAAGACAACCTGAACCTATCGCGCATTAAATCAATTATTTACTTAGGGAGCATTCCGAGGGCTGCGAAGGCTTCTTTAAGCTCTTCGTTATCGGGCTTGTCGAGGGCCCCATTTTCATGGAGCCAGCGGACGTATCCGGGGGGCATCTCTTTGAGGGGAGTGCCGCGGTGCTTGCCGAAGGGCATGTGGCGGAGGGTTTGTTTTTGGGCCATGAGCTCGATGATTGTTTCCATCGTAAGGTCGTCAATCATAAGCGAAAAAACCTGGTGAAGAATGATCACATCGTCAAGGGCACGGTGTGCATTATTTGCTTCAATTCCGTGATATTCTCTGAGATGTTGAAGGGAGTGGCGTGGAAGGTCAGGGCGGTATTTTCGAGAAAATTTAAGTGAGTCGATAAAGGGCCAGCTGGGGAAAGGGACGCCATTTCTCTCAAACTCATTTTTGATAAAGGGTTTATCAAAGGCATCATTGTTATGGGCAATCAGAACCACTTCTTCGGAGCAGAAGGCGGTAAATTTTTTGGCGACTTCTTCGAAGGAGGGAGCCTCTTTAACCATTTCATCGGTAATCTTATGGATGGCGCTGGCCTCTGGGGGAATAGGGCAGCCAGGGTTGATCAAACTTTCGAACGTGCGATCTTGAACAGGGTCATAGGCTGCAATCTCAATAATCCGATCCTTATCAGGACGGACGCCGGTGGTTTCAGTATCGTAGTAGATAGGGCGCTTTGTCATATCAGCAACTGTACCTTAAGCGATTAAAATTTGTCAAAATCCCTTTGATGGGGTATGATAAATCCTTTGTTGTAAATTTAAGGATAGGATAATGCGAATTGCTTTAATGCTTCTTGGTTTAGTGGCCTTCATGGTGGGATGTTATCAGGTGAGTTCGAGTGGTGATGATGATCTTCGTGCGGTGCCAGTAACAAATAATCCTAACATTGTACCAGATAGAGGGTTGGGGCCGATGCAGTCAATGCCCTATTGACTTCACTAGGGTTTATCAATTAAGTTTAGCATATAAAGCAGGGGCAGGCGGCGCTATCTATGGCAAAGAAAACCATTCATCACGTTAAGTATAACTTCTTTGAGTCAAGTGCTGACGCAGCGGAAAAAGCGCTCGGCAAGGAAGGGCTCAAAGGCATCTTGAAGGAGATGCTTCTCATCCGTCATTTTGAATTGCGGGCCGAATCGGCTTATCAGCAAGGAAAAGTGGGAGGGTTCTTCCATGCCTATATGGGACAGGAAGCAATCCAAACTGCTGCTGTAAGTGCAATGGGGCGGGACCATAATTGGTGGATCACAACCTATCGATGTCATGCCTTGGCAATGCTTAATGGAGCAACGCCCAATGAAATGATGGCGGAGCTGTACGGTAAGGTCACTGGAAATGCGATGGGAAGAGGGGGTTCGATGCATTTCTACGCAGATCGGATGCTTGGAGGCTTTGGAATTGTAGGAGGGCATTTGCCGATTGCGACAGGAGCTGCGTTTTCTCTAAAGTATCAGAAACAAGACGGTGTTGCGGTATGCTTTTTAGGAGATGGGGCATTTGTGCAAGGAGCGATTCATGAGTCGCTTAACTTGGCTTCTCTATGGGATCTCCCATGTATTTATGTGATTGAAAACAATCAATGGGGAATGGGAACTGCTGTGAATCGAGCTCTTTGTGTACAACCAATTGCAGAACACTTTGCTCCCGCTTATGGAATGAAATCCTATACTTTGGATGGGATGGACTTTTTAAGCTGTTATGGAGGGTTCCATCACATTTATGAAGAAGTTAGAAAAACAGGAAGGCCTGTATTGGTTGAAGCGGTGACCGAACGTTTTCGGGGACACTCTATTTCTGACCCCGCTCTTTATAGGAGCAAGGAAGAGCTTGAGGAAGCAAAAAGCCGCGACCCAATCCATCTTTTTGCAGACGAGCTTAAGAAGCGCAAAGTAATCAATGACAAAGAATTTGAAGCAATGGATAAAGAGCAAAAAGAGATTGTCATTGCTTCGATGAAATTTGCTGAAGAAAGCTCAGATCCAGATGTGACCACACTTGAGGAGGATGTTTTTGCCCCATGAGTGATAAAATGCAGACAGTAGAATTAAGAGAAGCAATTAGGCAAGCGATCGATGAAGAAATGGAGAGAGACGATAAAGTCTATCTCATGGGAGAAGAGGTTGCAGAGTACAACGGGGCCTACAAAGTCTCCAAGGGACTACTTGATAAGTGGGGACCAAGCCGGATTATTGATACGCCGATTGCTGAAAATGGATTTACAGGATTGAGTGTTGGTGCTGCCATGACGGGTTTGCGCCCAATTGTTGAATTCATGAGCTTCAACTTCTCATTTGTAGCCTTTGATCAACTTGTGTCAAATGCTTGCAAGATGTATTACATGTCTGGAAATCGCTTTAGTGTTCCTATCGTTTTTAGGGGACCAAATGGAGCGGCTGCTCAGGTGTCGTGTCAACATTCACATTGTGTTGAAGCCCTCTATGGAAATCTTCCCGGGTTCATTATTATGGCTCCGAGCAATCCTTATGATGCAAAGGGGCTACTTAAAACAGCGATTCGGAATAACAGTCCAGTGATCTATTTAGAGAATGAACTTGATTATGGAATGAAAATGGAGATTCCTACCGAAGAGTATCTTGTGCCGATTGGAAAGGCCAAGGTTCTCAACGAAGGGAAACATCTGACCCTTATTTCACATAGTCGCATGATTCATCACTGCCAAGAGGTAGTGCAACACTACGCAAGGAAGGGGATAGAAATTGAATTGATCGACCTTCGCACCATTAAACCACTCGATATGGGAACAATTTGCGAATCGGTTCGAAAGACCCATTTTGCGGTTCTTGTTGAAGAAGGACATATTTTTGCAGGAATTTCTGCGGAGATAGGTTTTCAGATTCAAGAACAGTGTTTTGATTTTTTAGATGCGCCGTTAAATCGAGTCTGCCAACTAGAGACGCCTCTCCCTTACAATAAAGTACTTGAGAGAGAGTCCCAGCCCAATCCAGAGCGCATTATGGCTGCAATTGACGAAACCCTACACCGCAGGAGCTGATACCCATGCCGTTTACCCTCACCATGCCGAAACTCACACCTACAATGGAAGGGGGAACCATTGTCAAGTGGCACAAAAAAGAAGGAGACTCAGTCAATGACGGAGATCTTCTTTTTGAAGTTGCAACCGATAAAGCAACTGTTGAACATAGCGCCCTTGATGGAGGGTTTCTTCGAAAAATCCTTGTGAACGAAGGGGAAGAAGCTCTCGTAAATCAAGCTGTTGCTGTTTTTACCGAGGCAAAAGATGAGAGTATTGAAGGCTATCAGCCCGAAGGACTCAAGCAAATAGATACAGAAGCACCTGCTGAAGATGTTGGTGCTACAGAGACAACAACTCCAGCTGCAAAAAAGGCGGGTGGCGTCATGTCCCAGGTTGCGTTTCCCATCGAGCCACCACTTGAAGATTATACCTTTGAATTTGATACAGGTATGCATGAGCGCCTTGCGGCATCACCCCTTGCAAAGAAGCTAGCTAAAGAGAAAGGAATTGATTTGACTTCCGTGAAAGGAACGGGTCCTGACGGACGGGTGATGAGTCGAGATTTGGATTTAGCGCAACCCAATACCCCTGCAAGTTTTGGGCATAAAGGAGCTCCCACAGAAAAGCCAGGTACTTACGGCGAAGAGCCTATGTCTCCGATGAGAAAAGCTATTGGGGAAAAACTTCAAGCTTCTAAAACCTTTATTCCCCATTTTTATGTTCAGCAAGATGTGGATGTTGAGCCAATGATCAACCTGCGCGAACAGCTTAAAGCAGGAGGGATTAAAGTCACTTATAACGACTTTATCATGCGCGCTGCAGCGCTTGCCCTTAAAGAGCATCCTGTCGTGAATAGTGGATTTAATTCTGAAGGGAGTCAGATTGTTCGATTCAAGACAATCGATATAGCCGTTGCCGTGAGTATTGATGAAGGGCTTATTACCCCTATCGTGCGTCATGTCGACTATAAAAACCTCGGGCAGATTTCGGCTGAGGTGAGACACTTAGCAGGTCTTGCTAAAGAGGGGAAACTTCAACCTCATCAATACCGTGGAGGGTCCTTTACTGTTTCGAATTTAGGAATGTTTGGAATCCACGACTTCCAAGCGATTATCAATCCCCCTCAGGTCTCGATCCTCTCAATTGGGGGAATGAGGGACTGCGCCGTTGTTAAAGACGGGCAGGTTGTTCCTGGGAAGCGCATGATGCTCTCCCTTTCTAGTGACCATAGAGTGGTTGATGGAGCAGATGGAGCACGTTTCATTTGTACAGTGCAGAAATATCTTGAAAATCCTACGATATTACTAATTTAAATTAGTATTTCTTTTTACTTATAGTCATTATTGCGCTATCATGCTTGTCAATAACGGACGAAAAGTGGAGAGTTGACACATGTCGGAAATTATATTAACAGTTAAGGGTTATCAGTTTAGTCATCCAAAAGAGAATGTTTCAGCTTCTCTATTCATCCAGAATGCCGCGAAGAAAAGTGATTTTCGACTCAAGGCAGCAGCAAATCTTTTTTTTGCAACTCTATTCAACCTAGGAAATACTGCTTATTACACCACTTCCACAGTCTGGGGAACAGTCACACGGTTTCCTACTCAAGGAAAAAAGGAAGCAAAAAATTTTTTAAATGCACAAGGGCTTAAAGCGCTTAACACCGCTATTTATACTGCAACAACTGTCCTACTCACGATTGCTTCCCTCTACGACTCAAAGTGGGCGCTTTCTCATATTGAAGTCAAACGCCCTCCTCGTCGAGGTCTACCGCGAGAAGAAGAGGTCATTAATCCATTTGAAGCCAAATGCCCTCCTCGTCGAGATCTACCGCGAGAAGAAGAGGTCGTTAATCCATTTGCAAGAGGGTGCAACTATGATCAAGATCTACTACAGGCGCTGCAAGCCACTCCAGAGGGACAGCTTGATCTTTTAAAGGAGGTTTTTCAACACAATTTGGGAAGTGATGATTATTCTAAGGCCTTAATGCTGAAGTGTCAGGGGGTGTTTACTCAGGAGCAAGAACATGCACTGCCAATTTTGAAAGGTCTTCTTGCGCGGATCATTTTTGTTCAAGATTGGGAAACTGCTCCTGAGTTGCAACATGTCATCCCAGTCATTACAACGGAGCTAGAAGCAGTAAAAATAGATGAGACCATTATTAAAGAAAAAGCAGATAAGGTCGCACTTGCTTTAGAGATTCGGCTAGCGAACAGTCAAGCAGCTGAAGAAGCTAAGGCACTTCGGGAAGAGCAAAGTCGAGAGTATCAAGAGGGGGTTGAAGCTGGGCGTCTAAAAGCAGAACAGGCGCGCCTAAAGGAGGCTCAGGAAGAGGCTCTTGGCGAAATTGAAGCGAAGCTTGCTCAGGATCTTGAAGGCCTGGAGGCTCGACTAGAAAGTTTTGATGGGATAAGCGCTGATCTTATACATAACTGGCAGGATACTGCATCAAAGACCCATGGACTTGTTGTATATAATGCTAAGGAGATGTTTAGATTTGTATCCAATCGATTAATAAACATAGATTTAGGAGCGATTGACCTAAGCAAAGTTCCAGAGGTAGCTCTTCATGAAGGTCTACAGGAGACGTATTCATTGGCAGATACTACTTTCTTTGAAAGGATTACTGTTGCTCAAGAAACAATTCAAGCGCGCATTACAGAGATCAACACACTTATTGGTTTTGCAGGCCTTACTGTGCTCAAAAATGCTTTTCCTGAAGGTGCTGAAGATGCTCAAAAAATAGAGCATGGACAACTCGTTCTTGATCATATCGCTGCGTTTCGGCAGTAATTATTAGAGCCATTTCTTTCGCTGAAAGAGGATGAGAGAGAGAATCGAGAGCCCTACAATCAAGACCATAATAACTGAGAAAGCGTACTTTGCGCTTTCCCCTGGAAGTGACACGTTCATTCCATATAGTGAGGCAATCATTGTTGGGATACTGAGGATAATTGTCAGCGCTGTCAGAAGTTTTATCGTTTTATTCAGTTGATTTGTAAAGATGATTTGGTAGGAGTCGCGCAGGCTGCGGATACTTCGTAGGTTGATCGAGCAAAGGTCTTCAGACTGGATACTCGCATTCAATAGATCTTCTAACAGGTCTTGGTCTTTCTCATAAAGCAGCGTGTAGCGCCCAGAGGTGATCGACTCAAGGACTGAGCGCATGGGGACGAGAGAGGAAAGGTACTGATTTAGGATCTCCTCGGTATGGGTGAGATTGGTGATGTCACGACTGTCGACGTAGGACATCTTCTTTTCTTGTTTTAGGACGCTTGTCCGGATCTTCTTGATCTGCAGGGTATATTCTTGCGTAATCTTCAGAAGGATGTAAATAATAAATTTAGATTTGTTGGAGGGGCTGAGTTTAGGCTTTTGGGAGATGAAGTTTTCAACGATTTGGCTTTTCTGAGGACAGATGGTAATAAAATAGTCTTTTGTGAGGATGATGGTAAAAGTAGTGGTATAGAGGCCCGCCTCAGGTTCCATGGGGTGACGGGTAAAGACCAGAACTGTTTCATTAACTTTTTCAACACGGGGGATCTCATAGCGGTCGAGAGAGTCATACATATCGGTATACTCTAAGTCGATCAGCTTACTGATCTGATTGATATCATTGGTGGTTGCGTCTTCAACATGAATCCAGCATCCCTCTTTAGGCTCAGGGATTTCAATGAACTCGTCGTCGTGCTCACCCTTATCGTAGATGGTAATCATAACCCACTACCCATGCAATATAGATATGCCATAAAATACCAGATAAAGAGAATAAACACTAGAGCTACCTGAAAAAATTCTGATGTGAATGAATAATTCACATCTTATAAAGATTAAAATCAGAAACTCCCTAACCGGCATGCGGTTAGGGATGAAATCAACTTTTCTCTAATTTTTCAACACGTTTTTTGAGGGAAGCTAGATCTTTTACAAACGTTGCAATTTTTCTTAGAAGAACTTGACGCTTGTTAAATTCTGGCATCGGGGAGACTGGGCCGCCGCCGTAGATACCAGGCTTAGAGATTGATTTACTGACGCCGCCGCGCGTTGCAATTTTCACGTTATCACAGATTTCAATATGCCCCACGACACCTGCTTGTCCGCCTAAGAAGACGTTGTTGCCGAGTTTTGCCGATCCAGCAATTCCTGTCTGCGAGACAATGATATTGTTTTGGCCAAGTTCGACATTGTGGGCAATTTGTACCAGGTTGTCGAGTTTGGTCCCCTTGCGAACCAGGGTTGATTTGAAACGAGCACGATCGATTGTTGTGTTCGCACCGATTTCGACATCGTCTTCTAGAGTTACCGCTCCAAGCTGTTCTAGCTTGGTGTGACGGCCTGTTTTAGGATCTGTGGTATATCCATAGCCGCAGGAACCAATGACGGCTCCAGGCTGCAATATGACTCTGTTGCCAAGGACACACCTTTCTCTTACGTTTGAATTAGAGTAGAGAGTGCACTTTTCTCCAACAACTACTGATACACCAACATAAACATTAGGGTAGATCTCAGTTTTATCTCCAATTACCGCATAAGCATCAACCACAGCGCAGGGGCCAATGGTGACGTCCTTTCCAATTGTTGCCGTTTCATGGACAACAGCTGATGGATGAACCCCTTTGAATCCTGAGTGTTGATGAGTAGAGGAAAGAACAGCTTCAGCAATGAGCTGGAAGGTGCGAGAAGGGTTACTTCCCACAAGGAAGTTTTTCCCCTTCACTTGACTTGTTTTTTCATCAATGCAGATAACACCCGCACTTGACTGTTTCATTGCTTCGGTATACTTAGGATTTGCTAAAAAAGAGGCATCCTTTTCGGATGCCGATTCGAGATTGTCAACGCTACAAATCTTAAACTCTGGATCGCCGACAAGTTCTGTTTGGGTGAGCTCAGAGAGCTCAGCCAGTGAAAAGTGTTTGGTCATGCTAGAGATCCTATTTTTTCGCTTGATTAGCAGGAGCTTGTGCTGCATTTTCTTTATCAAAACTCTTATCCATCTCATCAATGACAGACTTGGTGATATCAAACGAAGGATTGTAGAAGAAGCATGCTTCTTCGCGGACAACCATAGGAAGTTTTCTCTTTTTAGCAACATTTTCAGATGCTTTTTGAACATGCCCATTTAGGGTTTGCATGAGCTGCATATTAGCTTGCTGCATGACTTGCATGTATTGATTTTGGTACCGATTGTGCTCTTCACTGAGTGTTTGAAAACGAGCTTTCATTTCTTGCTCAGCTTCAGGAGAGAGACTATCAACAAACTCTGGATCATTGAACTTTGTTGCAATGTCGTTAAGTTGTTTTTCGATATCGGTCATCAAGGTTGTCATTTGCTCGCGGAGCTTTTCAAATGATTCCTGCTCTTGCTTCCCATGTTTAGACTCTGTGACACAATTTGTAAAATTCACAATTCCGTAAGGGATTTCTTCTGCGAAGCTCTTAAGAGATGTAAGACAGAGTAGAGAGGTAAGTAGAATGAAAATCTGTCGCTTTTTCATGAATTGACTCCTTAAAATATTTTTTAACTTGGTGTTGATCATAGCATTTTTGAGATTTATTGCCCTTAAAATTGTCCGCCCATCGAGATAAAGAAGTTTTTCTTGTCATCTTTTCTCTCAGGGTTAATTGGGAAGCCTAAACCGAGCATGATAGGAACGCGGTTTCCAAGTTCAATCCGAGCTCCGACACCCCAACTCATCCTAAGACTTGGGACATCAAACTGATCAGCAGAAATTGAACCACCATCAAAGAAGGTGAAAAGGTCCAGCATTCTAAAGATATTCTGGTTGTATTCGATAGAAAGGAGAGCTGAGGAGAGGCCACCCGTAGGGTCGTCTTTTTCCTTTCCTTTATCATTATCAAAGTGGGGCCCTAGGATATAGGGTTTGTATCCACGAACAGAAGTTTCACCTCCCAAAAAGAATTTCTCACTAATCGGGAGATTCTCTGCCGAACCTTCAGCAAATGGAAAAAGGAATTTAAAGTCCCAGCGAAGTTTAAGGGTTCCTTTCCTCCACACGGGATAATAATAAGCATTCAAATAGCTAGCTTTTATGAATGGGAAAATAGTGTTTGATGACTTGTTTTCTTTTTGTTTTAGCATGACTGCTCCGATCTCCACTTGTGTGGAAGAGTAAAACCCTCTATGAGGCTTAAAGGCGTTATCTCTTGAATCATAGGAAATTGAGTTTGAGATACCTGTTACGTAGCCATTATTACGAAGCTCCTTAATCGCGTCATAACTTAATTTTTTTTCATCTACATGTGTGATATTCTTGCGAAAACGCAAATTTGTTCCGTAGGTCCAGTAGGCTGTCAGAGGGTAGCTTGCAAAAATAGATCCTCCATAAGCATTTACGTAATAATCGTCAGACTGTAGCCCAGTTTTTGAATAGTTGAGGTCAAAACCAAAACGCCAGAGAGTATCTCTGAAATAAGGGTCCATCCAGGCGATGGTATAGCTTTGCTGCTTCTTACCGATCTGAACACGTGCATGAGCATATTCTCCAGCACCCCTAAACGAGGACATTCCCTCACGCCACCATTTAGTGAGGCCGCGATGGTCAAAGTTGTTTTCAGCGAGGTCAAGGCCTCCGAATAGGTCGTCAACTGTACTGAACCCAAAGAAGAGGCTCAAGCTTCCAGTTGTTGTTTCTTCGACTTCAATAATAACATCACGGTAGTTTTCACCAAGTTCCTGGTCTTCAGGAGTTTTCACTGGGTACACATTGACTGACTTGAAATAGCCCATAGCTTCAAGACGTTGCTGAGTGACTTTTAGCCTTCTAGTGTCAAACACTTCTCCAGGAACCAATAGAGATTCTCTTAGAATAACATTCTTATTCGTTGAGCTATTTCCAAGGACTCGAATGAGACCAATCTTGAATTGGTCGCCTTCACTAATTTGAATGTCAATATTGTAGACAGGGACACTTCGAGAAAGGTGAAGGGTATAATGGACATCGGTCTCTATATAACCGTCTTTTCCATAGAGATCTTTAATGTTCTGAACGCTATCGCGCAATTTTTCAGGAGAGAAGATGGAGCCATCTTTGATGATCATGGCCTTTTCGATTTGCTCTTCTGTCAAAAGCTCATTTCCCGAGACTGTAATATCTCCAAAATGGAAGAGCTCACCTTTATCGGCATTAATTGAAATTTCAAGACGCCCTTCTTCAGTTTCTTTGACCTGAATGTTGACGCGTGCATCTGCAAAACCTTCATTCTGCAAGTAGTTTACGATAACAAGCTTGTCATGCTCAAGAGCTTCATCATGGTAGTTGCCAGTTCCTGTAATCCAACTCGTGAAAAAATTGTACTTTTTCGTCGTCATGAACTCGAGGATTCTTGATTCTTCGTGTTTTTTGAATCCATTGAAACAAATCTTTTTGATGTGCCCTGAGTTTCCTTCATGGACCGTAATCTCAACATCTACTTCGTTCGTGTTCCCATAAGGAATCAGCTTATATTCAAGCTGGGAGTCGAAGTACCCCTTCTTGACATAGAATTCTTTAACCTTGTTAAAAGCTTTGTTAAAGTCTTCTCGATTAAAAACGGTGTGGGCCTTGATTCCAAGTTCCTTTTGAAGCTTGTGAGTCTTAACCTTTCCATTACCACTCCACGAAATGGCGCGGATCATTGGTTTTTGCCAGAGTTTAATCGTAATATAGACTTCTCCCTGACTGGTTTCCATCGTAGGAACAGCGCGGTCATACTCTTCAGATAGGGTCTTTAAATCACGATCAAAGGTGAGCTGAGAGAAGGGGTCGCCTGATTTGGTTCTTAGCTTAGCGAGGACACGTTCTTGATTAAACGTAGCACCTCGCGGCAGGTTCTCTATGACAATCGCGATTTTTCCTACCCGTTTATTTTCGTATATTTCGGATGCCGGAGAGGCAGCGAAAATGGACTTCATTGGCGCAGTTATCAGTAGTAGGGGAGCTATTGCAGCGAGAAATTTTGTGTTCATTAACGTGGTCTTCTATTATCGATAATAAGTTTTCCGATTATAGAAAACAGGGAATAATTATTGCAAGAGTTTAGAACTTTTGCCTTCCTGAGAAGGCTTGAGAAAGAGTTCCTTCATCAACAAAATCAAGTGAACTTCCAATAGGAAGTCCCAACGCTAAGCGTGAAACTTCAATGCCGTATTTTTCGAATTGTTCTTTAAGATAAAGAGAGGTTGCGTCGCCTTCTAAAGTTGAATCGAGTGCTAAGATAATTTCTTTTGTTCCTAGTCCTTCAATCCGTTTTTGCAGTTGGGGTAGGTTTAGGTTCTCGGGAGTTTTACCATCAAGTGGAGAGAGAAGAGCACCTAAAACATGATAGAGTCCGCGATAGTTGCCGGTTTCTTCAATTGAGTAAGTATCTCGGGGGGTTGCGATGATACACAATTGATTCCGATCCCGTCTTTCATGGTCGCAGAATGAGCACCGCACACCGTCCATCAAACAGCCGCACTCAGCACAGGCTTGCACTCGCTCTTTTAAGGTTGCAACTCCATCAGCGAATTCATGAAGGTCTTTGCCTTCCCATTCTAATAAATGGAAGGCATACCGTTCCGCTGTTTTTTTTCCTACCCCAGGAAGCTTTCTGAGGTAAGCGATGAGAGTAAGCAAGTCTTTAGGATATCTAAGCATACTTTTGAACATAACATTTTGCAGAGATTAATGGCTAGGTGATCAAGAAGAGAATGAAAGGTGCCTTTATTTGTAGGCACCTTCAAAAACAAATAAACAAATCTTGATTTAAGTAAGCTTTGCTGTATCAACTTGAGAAGGGGTGTGCGTAGTCGATGAGGGATGAAGAACTTTAGGTTGTTCAAAAATACGCTTACCTAGGGTGTATAAGCCTATAATAGTAATGAGAGCAGCTACCCCAAACCAGGTCGGATGGTTCACTATATCCAAGTGGGTTCCTACAAACTTTAGGCCTGCCCAAGTCTTTTCAAAAGGAAAGCTAACAACTTTTGGGCTCCAATATGGATTATTTTTTGAAGTATCGGCTGCTATGCTATAGCAGACAAAGGCAATGCCACAAAGCGTAGAACTGCATTTTGT